>DASQMC010000062.1:0-57063 GCA_035645695.1 Pyrinomonadaceae bacterium | reverse complement strand
GTGCCGTCAATCTCGTGACTGAATGACTCCCGTATCGGTTCTCTTTCATGTTGCCGCACTTCTAACATTCAGAAGAAGTGTGTAGCAACTAAAGTCTTGCACTAAAGTGCATAGTTTCCACTAGCGTGCTGAAACAATGAATCAATCTTTCAAAGCCGGTCGCCGCTTATGCCAGTCGGTCGCCTGCTGGTATTTGTCGGCGAGTTCGACGAGCGTGAGTTCGCTCCACGCCGCGCCGAGGAATTGGATGCCGGTCGGCAAGCCCTCCTGCCCGAAACCGTTCGGCACGGAGACGGCGGGCACGCCGACGAGGTTGCTCGCGCCGATGGGCGACGCGGCTCCGATGCCCGGCCACGCCTGATCAAAAGTCTTATTGACGGGATACGCGACGGTGGCGCGCGACGGCGCGACGAGCACGTCGTGCTTCTGAAAAAGCTCGCCCCATGCGCGGCGCATCGGCACGCGCATCCGCATCGCGTGCAGGTAATCGACCGCCGTGACGAGCGATGCCGAGTAGCCGCCGACGCGCCCCTCCGGCGACGCGAGTTCGCGCACACGCCCCGACTCGATCAGATCGCGAAAGGCCGCCGCGCCCTCCGCATCGACAATCGTGCCGACGGCCGCGCTATACGGGTAATCCGGCAGCTTAACGTCCATCTCCACGCGCACGCGCGCATCCGCGCGCTTCAACGCTTCGAGCGAGGCGAGGAAATTTTCGCGCACCTCTTTTTGCGCCTTCTCGTATGAGTCTTTCATCACGGCGAGGCGGAGCGTTTTCTTCTGCGTGCGCGCTCCGGCGGTGGCGGGATAACGAAAGTTGCCGCGCTCCTGCGAAGACGGGTCGAGCGCATCGCGTCCGGCGATGGCGGCGAGCACATGCCCCGCGTCGGCGGCGGAGCGCGTCATGGGGCCGAGTTTATCGAGCGTCCAGCAGAGCGCCATCGCGCCGTGACGCGAGACCATGCCGTAGGTCGGCCTCAAGCCCGTGACGCCGCAGAAAGCCGCGGGCGTGATGATGGAGCCGGAAGTTTCCGAGCCGATGGCGAAAGCGACGAGACCGGCGGCCACCGCCGCGCCCGGCCCTGAAGACGAACCGCCGCTCCAGTATTCGGTGTTCCACGGCGTGCGGCACGCGCCCGTCAAACTGGCGTCCGCCTGGTTGTAGCCCATGCCGCCCGCGAGTTCGACCATGGCGAGCTTGGCGACGAGGACTGCGCCCGCGTCGCGGAGCTTGCGCACGACGGTGGCATCGTAGTCGAAGCGTTGATCCTTGTAGGGCGTCGCGCCCCAGGTGGTCGGGGCTTCGCGCGTGGCGAGCAGGTCTTTCGCGCCGTAAGGGATGCCGTGCAGCACGCCCCTGTAACGACCCGCGCGAATCTCTCTCTCCGCCTTCCGCGCTTCCCTGAGCGCGCTCTCGCGCATGACGCTCGCGACCGCACCGAGACGCGCCCCGTATCGTTCGAGCCGCGCAAGATAGCCTTCCGTCAACTCGACGGGCGAGAGTTTGCGCGCCCGAATCTGCGCCGCCTGTTCGACGACCGGAGAGAAGAAAATTTCTTCGGTAAGCATAAGATTCTATGAAGGGGAAAGGGGAAGGGTTAAAGGGGAAAGGTAAAAACAAAAAAATCAGAGTGTGCCCGCCGCCAAAGCTGATTGCGCGGCGGCTTCCCTTTACCCTTTACCCCTTCCCCTTTCCCCTCTTGTCTTTAAGCGATGAAGATGAAATCAGGCTCGTCGGCGTTCTTGAGTTTGAAGGCGCGCAGGCGTTCCGTCGTGCGGACGTTGCCTTCGATGTCGCGCTTCACGCGCGCGAGTTCGTCGGGCGTGAAGCGCTCGCCGAAGCGCAGGCGTGCGATCTCCGCGTAAGCCTCTGCCACGGGCGAGGGCGGCGCGGAGGGCGTCGGCTGCGGGTTCGGCGGCGCGGGCGCCTGCTTCGTGGCGGGCGGAGTTTGCGCGTTGAGCGTGGCCTGCGCGACGAGCGGCGCGGTCGCAACCGCCGCCACGATGGTCTTCGCAAACCGGCGGCGCGACTTTCGCGCGTCGGCGGCTTCGTCGGCGCGTGCTTGATTTTTCATAGTCAACTTAATCCCGATGGGCTTGAAATCGTCGTGCGCTTAAAAAGCTACAACACGCGCGCGACGGACGCAAATTTTTTCGCCGCCGGAACGGTCGGCCTCTGTTCTTAAGGTTTCTCGTAGCCGAGGACGCGTGCCGAGAGCCGCGCGGCGCGCGGGTCTTGCCGGAAGGTGACGAAGCCCTCGCGCGTGGCGCGGCGCGGGAGAAAGGAGAAGGTGAGTTCGCCGCGCAATGGTTCCGCGCCTTCGCCGCCGCCTTCGCCCTCCAACGTCACTTCGACGGCGACGCCCTCGGCGGTTTCGTCGCCGTGATTAGTGACGGTGACGGGGACGAGAAAGTTGTGCGCATGCGCTTCGGGCGTGCCGAGTCGCACTTCGATGCTCGGCGGCTCGCTGCCCATCGTCGCGCCTTCGTAGACGAGATAGACGAGCGTGGATAGGAGGAGCGCGAGACCGGCGGCGAAGACCACCCACTCCATCCAATTTTTTTGTAGTTTCCTCATCCCTGCAATAAGAGCCTGCCGGCGGACGCGCCGAGCGATGCGGCCACGCCGAGCACGATGATCTGGGCGAGCGAGGTGTAGAGGGTGACGCCGTCGAAGCGGCCGAAGAACCAGAGGATCAACCCTGAGGTGACGAGCGCGACGACGTAAGTGGAGACGCTGCCTACGACGACCGCGCCAAAGCCCTCCGTGCGCACGAACTCGCGCGACCCCCTGAATTCGCTGTAGTGGAGGATAATCGCGCTGACAGAGAGGGAGACGAACGCCAGCCCCAGCAAGCGCGTCCACGAACTCTCGACGGCGATCACGACGACCTCCTCCGTCGGGGCGACGTTGGCGGCGAAGAGTGTCGCGCCGCAGAAGGCGAGCAACATCTGGCCGCCGAAGTGCAACTCCGGCTCGCCGCCCTGCCCCCCGTCCGTTTGCCCCGTCTTGCCGCCGCGCTTCCTTTGCCCCGCCCCGGCGTCGCCCTCGCCCGAATCTTCGCCTCCCCCGCCGAGTTGCGCCCTGCCGACCGAGACGCCGATGGCGGCCGTCATCGCCTCGATCACGATCTGCCCGGCGCTCTCGTTCAGAGGCATTTCAAACGTGACGCGCCCGAGCAGATACAGCGCGACGGCCGAAATGATAAAACCGATCCCCATCTCTTCGACGGAATCAATCGCCACTTCCGTTATCCCCGCGTCGTGGCGCAAGCCCGCGAAGCGGCTGTAGCCGAGCAACAGGAGAAACGTCGCCGCGACGTAGACGGCCAGCCGCCACGGGTGCGCGTTGAACCCCGCCCGCCACACTTCCATCGTGTAGAGCAGCGGCAGGCTGAACATCAACCCCCCGGCCGCGCCCCGCCCATACTCCTGAAAAGATTCGGCGACGCTGCGGCACGTCCTGTTGTTTTCCGTTGACTTGCGACGAGACATGAGACTGCGGCGGCGGCGACGAGCAATGAGTAACGTGTGACGAGCCGGGAGAAGCGGCGAGGCAGGTTGATCGTGCGGCGCACGAGCGCCCGGTGCGGCCGATTATCTAAGTCCCTGCCGGCACGGCCGCGCGGCGACGGGGCTTTTCTCAATGACCGGCGCAAGGACTCCCGAAGAGTCGCTCGAAACTAGCGGGCGGAAGCGGTTCGCTCCTCCTCCTCGTCGTCGCCGTCCTCATCCTGCTGTGGCGGTTCGTCGTCTTCCCCGGCCGCCTCGTCCTCGTCGACGACATTGATTTGCGGGTGTTCCTGGTCGAGGTCGCGCTTGATGGCGTCGAGGATGCCGTTGATGAACTGTGTCGCCTCGTAAGTGGAGAAGCGGCGAGCGATCTCCAGAGCCTCGTTGATGGCGACGGTGCGCGGCGTCGGCTCGTGCAAAAACTCGTAAACGGCGAGCCGGAGCACGTTGCGATCAACGACGGCCATGCGTTCGATGCGCCAGTGTTCGGCGCGCGAGCGGATGCGCTCGTCGAGTTCGGGGATGCGCGCGAGCGCGCCGAGAGCGAGCCGTGTGGCAAACTCGCGCGCCGGTTCGTCCATCTCCGTCTCGCCCAACTCCGCCCAGTAATGACGCACGAGTTGGTCTGCGCGCACCTCGTTCTTCCGCGCCGCACTCATGACATCAGCCGCAAAGAGCATTTGCAAGGCGCATTCGCGCGCCTTACGTCTCGAACCCATGAATTAACACCCCAGAAAAGCGAATGATGAAGTAGGAACGATGAACGATGAATGAAAGACAGCTTGTTTTCAGTTCATCGTTCATCGTTCCTACTTCATCATTTCGCAAATGCTTCCTTGTAAAGATTGACTAACTCGACGGCCGCCATGGCGGCCTCGAAACCCTTGTTGCCGGCCTTCACGCCCGCGCGGTCAATCGCCTGCTCCAGCGTGTCGGCCGTGACGACGCCGTAGACGACCGGAATGCCCGACTCCATGCCGGCCTGCGCGATGCCCTTCGTCACTTCGCCCGCGATGTAATCGAAGTGCGGCGTCTGCCCGCGGATGATCGTGCCGAGGCAGATCACCGCATCATACTTTTCCGAATCCGCCAGCTTGCTCGCCAGCAGCGGAATCTCGAACGACCCCGGCACACGATAATGCTCAATCGACTTCTCCGCCGCGCCCAGACGCTCCAACGCGTCGAGCGCGCCTTCGACCAGACGCGACGTGAGAAAGTCGTTCCAACGACTCGACACCAGCGCGAAGCGAAAGCCTTTGGCGTTCAACTGTCCTTGATGTGTGACGGGTTGCAAGTGTTTCCGCGACTCCAAGTTTTTTGGAAAATTGATTCACACGCAGTATAGGTAAACGCGTGACGGGTGACAAGCGGCGGAAGAAAATGCTGAATGATGAAGTAGGAACGATGAACGATGAACTGAAAGCAAATTGTTTTTCATTCATCGTTCATCGTTCCTACTTCATCATTTCCCCTTAAAGATCGGGGCGCGTTTTTCGATGAAGGCGCGCGTGCCTTCGCGCACGTCTTCGGTGGAGAAGAGGTTGGAGAAGAGTTCGATTTCGAGGGCGAGGCCGTCCTCGATGGGGAGACGCGCGCCGCGCGTGACGGCGGCGAGGCAGGCGCGGATGGCGAGCGGCGCGAACCGGGAGATCGTCGCGACGAACTTCTCCGCTTCGGCCGCGAGTTGCTCGACCGCGACGACGCGATTGACGATGCCGAAGCGCAATGCTTCCTCCGCCGAAAGGCTTTCGCCCGCCAGCATGGCGGCCAGCGCGCGCCCGCGGCCGATGGCGCGTGCGAGGCGTTGCGTGCCGCCGTAGGCGGGGATCATGCCGAGTTTCAGTTCGGGCAGGGAGAAGGTAACGTGCGCCGCAGCGAGCCTGAGGTGACAGGCGAGAGCGAGTTCGCAACCGCCGCCCGCCGCGATGCCATTGAGCGCGGCGATGACAGGCACGGGGCACAGTTCAATGGCCTCGCAAGTTTCCTGCCCGCGCCGCGCCGTCCGAAGCGCGCCCGCTTCGTCCAGCCCGTCGAGTTCGGAAACATCCGTTCCCGCGCTGAAAGCCGCCTGTCCCGCGCCGGTGAGGATGACGGCGCGCAGGTCGGCGCGTTCGCGGAAGCCGAGAAAAATTTCGGTGAGTCGTTCGAGCATCGAGCGCGTAAGCGCATTCCGCTTGGCGGGACGGTTCAAGCGCACGTAGACCAAACCGGCCGCGCCTTCGCCGACGCCGCCGCGCTCCTCGACTACGATGTCCGTCATGGCTTCGCTCATCACGACGTTGCGAGTTTCACCCCAACGGTTTTACGAGAGGCGGCTCGCGGGCACTTCAAAGTCGTAAGTCTCGCCGTGGCTCAGATATTTAACGCGCTCGGAGAACCCGGCGGCCTCGACGGCTCTTTTGAAGTCTTCGAGCGGCGATTGGAAAACTTCGTAATCGTTGTAGTGGATCGGGATCACCTCGCGCGGGTTGATGATGCGAATCGCCTCGACGCCCTGTTCCGCGTCCATCGTCAAGAGGATGCCCATGATGCGCGTGCCGCCGAGGTGAAAGAGGGCGAGGTCGATGTCCGGGTAACGCTTCGGTATCTCGTTGAGGTCGTCGTGGACGAGCGTGTCGCCGGTGATGTAGAGGCGCAGCGTCGTGCGCTGCCCGGCCGCGTTCTGGAATTCGAGCATGCTGCCCATGACGGGCGGAAGGAAGAAGTCCACGGCCGTCGGGCCGTGCTTGCCCGGCATCGAAGTGAGGCGCACGCTCGCGCCGCCGCGCTCGACCACCACCGAGTCCCACGTATCGAGCGCGACGGGCGCGGTGAAGCCTTTCTCCCGAAGATTGCCCGCCGCGTGTTCGGTGGTGATGATGGGCAAATCTTTTTGCAGGCGCTCTTCGACGATGCGGTCGAAGTGGTCGCCGTGGTAGTGCGAGAGCACGCAGAAATCAATCGGCGGCAGTTCTTCGAGTTCGATGGCCGGGTTGGTCAGGCGTTCGGCCGTCAGGCCGTAGCCGAGATGCACGTGGTCGCCCGCGTGCAGGAAATTCGGATCGGTCAGGATCGTGAAACCGGCGTAACGCAATATCACCGTCGCCGTCCCGACGAAGAAGATCGAGCCGCCCGCGAAGTCGGCGCTCGCGCCGCCCGCCGCCGAAGAAGAAGCACCCAACGTCAACCTTGTCTCTTTTGTCTCTTTGCTCATCAGTTCCCCCCTTTAATCGAAAGTAGGAAGGAGGAACGATGAACGATGAACTGAAAGCCGGTGGTCTTTACTTCATCGTTCATCGTTCCTCCTTCATCGTTTGTTCATACCAGGTTCATCGGCGTCGGGTTTTTCGGGTCTACGGTGTAATCGTAGAAGCCGCGCCCGGATTTGCGGCCGTAAAGTCCGGCCAGCACCATGCGCTTGAGCAGCGGCGGCGGCGCGAAACGCTTTTCGCGAAATTCGTTGAACATGATCTCGGCGATGTAATAGGTGGTGTCGAGGCCGACGAAGTCGCCGAGCGTGAGCGGCCCCATCGGGTAGCCGCAGCCGAGTTTCATCGCGTTGTCGATGTCCACAATCGAGCCGACGCCCTCTTCGAGCGCGCGGATGGAATCGAGCATGTAAGGCACGAGCAGGCGATTGACGATGAAGCCCGTTTTATCGTCCGCGCGCACGGGAACTTTGCCGAGTCGCTTGCCGAAATCAACCGCCGTTTCGTAGGCCGCGTCGTCCGTCAAGATCGTTTTGACGACCTCGACGAGCTTCATCAACGGCACGGGATTGAAAAAGTGCAGGCCGATGAAACGGGTCTGGCGCGCGGCCGAGGTCGCCGTCATCATCTCCGTGATCGAGAGCGAGGAGGTGTTGGAGGCGAAGATCGTTTCGGGCTTGCAGAGTTCGTCGAGTTGGCGGTAGGTGTCGCGCTTGATGTCCAGATTTTCGATGATGGCTTCGATGATGATGTCGCAGTCGGCGAGGAGGGCTAACTCGGTCGTGCCCGTCATGCGGCCACGAATGTCTCGTTGCTGGTCGGCGCTGATCGTGCCCTTCTCGGCAAACTTCGCGAGCGATTTTTCTATCCCTGCGAAGCCATGTTCGCAGAGTTTGTTCGAAACCTCGCGGACGACCACCTCGAAACCGGCGGTGGCGGCCGTCTGCGCGATCCCCGAACCCATCAGGCCACAGCCGAGCACGCCTACTTTTTTGATTTCCATTCTCGTTTCAATTCTCCTGTCTTCGATTTTTATTGCGCGATTGATGTCACTAGCTCAATTCTTCGTCGCCGGTGAAGGCGCGGGCGTGGCCGTTACTCCCGTGGGCGTGGCCGTCCCTTGCGGCGCGCCGGCGGGGGCGGCTTCCTTCTCTTCGTTCTCTTCTTCGTCGAGCGCGATGCCGTAGTTCGCGCCCTCGGTCTTGACCCAGTTGTCGGAATTTTTCTCCCACGCCGCGAAGTCGGCCGCGAGTTGGTCGAGTTGTTGCCGCACCCCCTCGCCCTTTCGTTCCTCATCGCCGGTGAGTGCAAGGGCGTGCGCGCGCACGAGCAGTTGCCTGAGTTCGGCGCGAATCCGGTCGGGCTGCTGGCCGAGCGGCGCGACCTGATCGAGTTGTTCGACGGCGCGGTTGGCCGCGTTCGCGTCCCGGTCGTTAAAGGCCGCGGCGAAAGCCGCCTGTCCGGCGTTGATGCCGTCAACGTAACTTACCTGTGAACGAATCTCGCCCATCTGGCGCGCGATCTGTCCGAAACCGACGACGACGAGGAGGAGCGAAGCGATTTGCAGGACGTGCCAGAGGACGGCCACGCTCGCGCGCTGCCCCGGCCGCTTGTAGCCGACGAAAAGCGCGAGCACCGCGCCCGCGACGAAGCCGCCGAGGTGCGCCGCGTTGTCTATGAAAGGGATGGTGTAGCCGATGAAGAGATTGATCAGGATGGTCGGGATCATGCCCGTGCCGAACGCGCGCTTGAAGCCTTCGGGCAGTTCGTGTCGAAACTTGATGCCGAAGACAAAGAGCACGCCGATCAGGCCGAAGAGCGCGCCCGACGCCCCGGCCGATGCGCCGTCGCCGCCGCGAAACAGGAAACGCCCGAGCACCGGAACGTTGTTCATCTCCGCTCCCGACGCGAGATAACTGGCGACGACCCCGGCCACGCCCGTCGCGATCCAGAAGAAGACGAATCGCGCCGAGCCGTAGAGTTTCTCCACGTAAGGACCGAGAACGAACAGGCTGTACATGTTCACGAGCAGGTGAATCCAGCCGATGTGCAGAAAGACCGGCGTCACGAACCGCCACCACTCGCCCGCGTTAATCAGCGAATTTTTCTTCGCCCCGTAGGCGAGCAGCACTTCGTTGTTCTCCGAGCCGCCGGGCGCGGCCGAAGTCATCAACAGGAAGATGAAGACGTTGATGGCGAGAAAGACGAAGGTGAAGATCGAAGGTCGCGTCAGCACGGCGCGCGCGAAGCGTATCGTCTCCGGGTCGGGGACGTTTTGCCCTGCGCCCTGTGCCTCCGTAGCGCGCTTGCCCGCCGCCGCGGCGCCGCACACGGCACACTCGGCCTCGCCCGCGCCCACGAGCGCGCCGCAGTTCTGGCACACGCTCGGACGCCCCGCGTAAATATCTCTCGTCGGCTCTGCCCCGGACAAAACTTCATCCTCCACGAGCGCGCCCGGCATGGCCGCTCGCCTCAAACGCAGCCCGCGCCTCATCCCGGCTCCCGCCGCACCTTGTGCGACGACATCACGCGCGAACCACCCCACATCTCACAAATTATTCATTCGCCCGAAAGTTTACACCGAAGAACACGAGACGGGAAACGACGAAGCAGGAACGATAAAGGCGGAACGATGAAGCAGGAACGATGAAGCAGGAACGATGAAGGAGGAACGATGAACGATGAACTGAAGACACGTCGCTTTCAGTTCATCGTTCCGCGTTCCTCCTTCATCGTTTCACTTCACCTCTGCTTGAAGTTTGATCTCGCGCGGGGCGGCCGGGTCGGAGGTGACGTTGAGGGGCGCGCGCCAGACGAGCGTCTTGACGAGACACGCGCCGGTGTTGTCTTCGCGACAGTAGTAGATCGTGAATTGCACGCGCAGTTCGGACGCGCCCACTGAAAGACCACGCAGGGGCAGGCGCAGGGGGAGGCGCAGCAAATCTTTCGCGGCGAGCGTCAAACGGCGCGCGTTGCCGTCGAAGGCGATGCTCGCCGCGCCGCTTTCGACGGTCGCTTGCAGGCGGTGCGGCGCGAGTTCGTTCAAGTGATAACCGGCGGGCAGAGCCACTTCGACGACGAGCGCGTTGCCGCCCGTCGCCGTCCCCGCCGCGGGAGGCGCAAGGAGAAGACGCTGCGGCGCGAGGTTGATCTCTTCGGCGTTGGGGGCGGGCATCGTGGCGGCGTTCGCCTCCAGCCTCTTCAGGCTGTCGGCGGGCGGGCGCAGGCCGCGCAATGCGAGCGTAGAGGTTTCGCCGCTCGCGAGATCGACGACGCGGACGGCGTGGTTGTTCGTATCGGCCACGTAGAGTTTGTTGTTGGCGAGCGAGAGGCCGCCGGGTTCGTAGAAGGCCGCGCGCGCGCCGTCCGTGTGGCCGGGTTTGCCCGTGCCCGCGAGGGTTTTGAGGACACGCGTTTCCAAGTCGAGCCGCTTGATCTTGTGATTGTAAGTGTCGGCCACGTAGAGCGCGCCGTCCGCGTAAAACACGCCGAGCGGGTGCTGCAAGCGCGCCGCGTCGCCGATGCCGTCAACGTCGCCGAACACGAAGAGGTCGCCGCCCGCAAGCGTCGTCACCTGACGCGCCGGAGAGGGCAGGTGTACGGCCGGGGCGGGCGGCGCGGATACGGCGTTCGGATCGTTCTCGTCTATGGGCGGCGTCGCGTCGTCGGCGGGCGGCGCGGGCGGTGTCGGCGCGGTGCCGTCATCTTCCGGCCGCGCGACGACTTCGCTGTCGTCGGGCGTCGCCGAAGGTTGCGCGGGCGACGAGAACAGATCGATGGAGCGGATGATGTTCGATTCGCTGTCGGCGACGTAGAGCGTGCGGCCGTCGGTGGTTAACCCGGAGGGCTGCGCGAAGGCCGAGGCCGCCAGTGAACCGTCAAAGCGCGCCTCGCGGCCAGAACCGGCGAAGACGGAAATCTGTCCGCGTTCGAGATTGAGCCGCCAAATCTGATGCGGCCCGGCCATCGCGATGTAGAGCGTGCCGCCCACGAGTTGCAAGTCCCACGGTGAATTCAAGCCGATCTGCCGGGCGGGCACGCGCCCCGCCTCGGCGTCGAAGCCGCGTCCCTGCGCGCCGGTGCCCGCGACGGTCGAAACGGTGCGCGTCTTCAAATCGACGCGGCGAATCAGATGATTCCCGGTGTCGGCGACGTAGAGCGCATCTTTGTCGAGCGCGAGTCCCTGTGGGCGTTGGAACGTGGCGCGCTCGAACGCGCCGTCGGCCGCGCCGCGCTCGCCCGTGCCGATGGTGTCGAGGAAAGCGCCGTCGAGTTTTGCGACGACGATGCGGTTGTGATTCGAGTCGGCGATGTAGAGACGATCCGATTTCTCGTCGGCCAAAATTTTGCCGGGGAAGGCGAGCGGCATGGCGCCGATCTTCGCGCGTTCGAGGGCGAGCTTGAGCGGCTGTTCGTTCAACGCGCCGCGCTTGCGCGCCGCCGCGAGCGTGTCGGCGATGCCCCTGTCAATCGCCTCGTAGTGGCCCTCGCCTTCGACCTTGCCGACGACGTAGCCCGCCGGATCGATGAGCACCTGCGTCGGCCACGCGCGCACGGCGTAAGACTGCCAGACGGAGAAGTCCGCGTCGTTGACGACCGGGTGATCGATCTCGTAGCGCAGGATGCTCTGGCGGATGTTGTCGTTCCCTTTCTCGTTCTCGAACTTGGCGGAATGGACGCCGATGACCACGAGGTTGTTCGGATATTTCGCCTCAAGCCGTTTGAGGTCGGGGATAATGTGGATGCAGTTGATACAACCGTAAGTCCAGAAGTCGAGCAGGACGACTTTGCCCCGCAGCGCGGCCAGCGAGAGGGGTTGGGCGGTATTGAACCAACCGCGATTGTTCCCGAGTTCGGGCGCACGCACGCGCCCGCGATCCGGTATGGACATCTCAGAACCCTTCTGCCCCGCCACCTCTCCCGGCCGGACTAAGGCGAAAGAAAGCGCGAGCAGCGCCGGCACACAGGCGAGGAATAAACGCTTGCTCAACATCTGCACTCCTACACGGCATCAACGCCGACGCGAAAAACTTTCGATCCGCGAGGCCGAAGCATGGATCGCGCACGCGTCGGCGCGTCTCGTTTCTCGCAAAGTTCTGCGGTTCAGTTTACCATGTCGGGCAGCATGAAAGAGACGACGCAAGACGAAACCAGGGCGACACGTTCGCCCGTCACGGACGCTTCAGACGACGCGCCGCGCCGTAGGTTGTTCGTGATGCGCACGGGCGCGCGCTTCTTCGCCGTCTATGCGGACGAGGTCGAAGCGACGAGCGAGAACTCGACGCCGACGCCCCTGCCCTTTGCTCCCGCGCCCGTGCACGGCGTCGTCAGTCAACGCGGCCGGATTCTCACCCTCATAGACCCGCTTCCGTTGTTGCCCGGCGCGGCTCCGACCGGCGCGCAGACTTTCGCGCCGCACGCGACGCGGACGGCCGCGCCCTTTGTCGTCTCGCTCAAAGGCGACGAACAACTCGCGCTCCGGGTCGAGTCGGTCGAGCACGATGTCGAGTTATACGATACGGAAACGGACGCCGCGCCGGGCGCATCCGGCGCGTCCCTCCTGCGCCGCACCATCGCCTATGGCGCGCACGCCGTCGCCCTCATCGATCCCGCGCGCCTCTTCGACGCCGCCATGCAGGGCGTCGAGCGGCGACGCCGGAGAACGTGAAAATCGGTGAATCGTAAATCGTAAATCGTCAATAGATAAAAACCGGCCTTTGTCTATTCACGATTCACGATTTACGATTTACCTTCTTATTTACGATTAACTTTCTTAATTATGAACGAACAGGCATTCGGGGTGCTCGAATACGACGGGTTGCGCGCGCTGGTGAGGCGCGGGGCGCAGACACCGATGGGGCAGGCGCGGGTTGACACTCTCGCGCCGCTCGCCGGGTTGGCGGAGGTGCATCGCGCGCTCGACGCGGTGGCCGAGTGCGTCGAACTGCGCAGGCGCGGCGCGGCGTGGTCGTTCTCTGAATTGGCCGACCCCTCCGAGTCAATCGCGCGCCTGCGCATAGAGGGCGCGACGCTCGACGCGCTCCCGCTGCTCGAACTCGCGCGCCTCTGCGATCAGGTCGGCGCGGCGCGCGCTTCGATTCAGGCGGAGCGCGAGGATGCGCCCGTCCTGTGGGAACTCGTCGCAGACCTCCCGCGCGAGTTGTACAGTCTCGCGGCGCGTGTGACGGCGAAAATCCTGCCGAGCGGCGAACTCGACGACCGCGCCAGCCCCGAACTCGCACGCATCCGCCACGACATCAATCGCCTGCGTTCCTCCATCACGCGCTCGCTGGAAAGCCTCATGCGCCGCTCGGACGAGGCCATTCAGGATCAACTCGTCACGGTGCGCAACGACCGCTTCGTCATCCCCGTGCGCTCGGATCATCGCGGGCGCGTCGGCGGCGTCGCGCACGGCTTCTCCTCGTCCGGCGCGACCGTCTTCATCGAACCGCTGGAGACGATTGACGGCAACAACGAACTGCAAAATCTGCGCGAGACCGAAGAGCGCGAGATCACGCGCATCCTCTCGTCGCTGACGGCCGACCTGCGCCGCGAACTGCCCGCCATCGAACGCGCCGCCGCTTCGGTGGCCGAACTCGACTTCATCAACGCCAAGGCATTGATGGCCGCGCGCTTCAACTGCGTGCATCCACGCGTGGACTCGGACGCCGCGCTCGAACTCGACGCCGCGCGTCATCCGTTGCTCGAAGAAAATCTGCGCGCGCAAGGATTCGAGATCGTCCCCGTCTCGTTTCGGCTCGACGGGGAACATCCCGTCATGGTCATCTCGGGCGCGAATGCGGGCGGCAAAACCGTCGTTTTGAAGACGGCGGGACTGCTCGCGCTGATGGTTCTCTCCGGCCTGCACGTCCCGGCGCGCGCCGCGTCGTTTCCCTTCTACCGATCCGTGCTCGCCGACATCGGCGACAGCCAGTCGCTCGCCGCGAACCTTTCGACCTTCACCGCGCACGTCGCCAACATCAGCCGCATGCTCGAATTCTGCCGCGCGCCCGCGCTCGTCCTGCTCGACGAAGTCGGCACGGGCACAGACCCGGAAGAAGGTTCCGCGCTCGGCGTGGCCGTCGTGGATCATTTCCGCCGCGCGTGCGGCGCGCACGTCGTCGCGACGACGCACTACAGCGGCTTGAAGCAGTATGCGGCGAACGAGACGGGCGTGATCAATGCGAGCGTCGAGTTCGACGAGCGGACTTTGCAGCCGACTTATCGCCTGCTCGTCGGCCTCGCCGGTTCGTCTTCCGGCATCGAGATCGCGGGGCGGTTCGGTTTCCCGCGAGCCATCGTCGAAGCAGCAAGCGCGCGCGTCGACGAGTCGTCGCGCGCGGCGACCGAATACCTGCGCCGCATCAAGCGCGAATCGGAGGAGGCCGAAATTCTGCGCCGCGCGCTCGAAGAGGAACGCGCCGCGGTGGCCGAGAAATATTCCACGCTCGACCGCGACGCCGAACGCCGCGAACGCGAACGCCAGACAACTTTCGAGCGCGAGATGCGCGAACGGCTCGCGGAGTTTGAACGACGCTCGCGGGAACTCTTCTCCAAGATCGAGGATCGCGCCGAACGCGCGCGCATCGAACGCGAAGCCGCGCGGCAGGCCGCCGAACTGCGCCGCGAAGCGCAGAGGGTCGCAGCAGAGACGAAGACCACCACCGGCGGCACCGGGCGCGCGTCGTCCAAGCCCGCGCTGGAGTTCGGTGAGACAGGCGCGACGGGCGTGCGGCGCGTCATTCGTCAGGCGAGCGCAGGGGAGACGAACGCGCCGCGCGCCAAACAGGGCGGCGAAGCGTTCCGACCGGCGAGCGTAGAGCGCGAGATAATCAAGGGCGACACGGTGCGCATGCGCACTCTCGGCAAGACGGGCATCGTCGAAAGAATCGCGGGCGCGGACGCCGAAATCCGCATCGGCCACGTCCGCCTGCGCGAGAAACTCACAAACCTCGAATTGATGGAACGCGCGCCGCAGGGCAAACAGGAAGGGGCGCGCGGCGGCTCGCAACTCGAACGCATGGCCGCCGCCTCGGCGCGCACCGCCGACGTGCGCCTCAGTCGCTCGAAGGATGAACCGGCCGCCGAAATCAACCTCATCGGGCGCACCACCGACGAGGCCGTGGACGCCGTCGACAAGTTTCTGGACGAGGCTTACCTGAACGGTATCGCGCGCATACGCATCATCCACGGGCACGGCACGGGCGCGCTGCGCCGCGCCGTCGCCGACTTCCTGCGCTCGCACGCGCACGTCGAAACCTATGCCGCCGCCCCGCCCGATCAAGGCGGCGCGGGCGCAACCCTTGTCGAGTTGAAGCAATGAAACGGTGACGAGCATGCGCTTCCCGCAAACATTCATTGACGATTTGAAACGGCAGGCCGACATCGTGCGCGTCGCGCGTGACTGCGTTAGAATTGATTGACGGGAGGCAGTTATGACACGACAGCAATTCATCGAAGAGATCAAACAACTATCCGTCACGGAGCGAATCGCTTTGATCGAGGCGATCACTCGCAGCCTGCGCGAAGATTTAGCGGCGCGTCAAGAGGTTGTTTCTCCTGTGCAAACGGAGTCTCAACGAATCGATCCGCAAGGGACAGAACAAGACGACCTTCCGCTCTCGCAACGTCTGCGGGGCGTTCTTAAGTTTGACGGCGAACCGCCTACGGATGAAGAACTAAAGGAGATGTACACTGATTATCTGGCGGAGAAGTATTCCTGATGCGCGTCTTGTTAGATACCGATGTTGTGCTCGATGTTATCGCGGAGCGCGTTCCTTTTGCAGCGGCGGCGTCTCAGTTACTCGACTTTGCCGAACGCAGTCTGTTTGAAGCATACATCTCCGGCATCACGCCAATCAACATCTTCTACATTGCGCGCAAAGCTAAGAGCGGTGGCGACCTCAGGCGAGCTATTGAACAGCTATTGCGGGCGGTGCGCGTATGCCCGGTTGACCATGCGGTTCTGGTCAGCGCCCTCTCTTCTCCCATCGTCGATTACGAGGATGCAGTGCAACACGCGAGCGCGGTGGCAGGCAGGCTCGACGCGATTGTCACGCGCAATCTGGACGATTATAAAAACGCCGCGTTGCCCGTTTACTCTCCCGCGGATTTTCTCGATCACCTAAAGGCACAAACGTAAAGCCGTGCGCTTCCCGCAAACATTCATTGACGATTTGAAACGGCAGGCCGACATCGTGCGCGTCGTGCAGGATTATGTCTCTTTGAAGAAGAAGGGCGCGAACTGGATGGCGTGCTGCCCGTTTCATCAGGAGAAGACGCCCTCGTTTTCCGTCAACCCGTCGAAGGAGATCTTCTACTGTTTCGGCTGCCAGAAGGGCGGGAGCGTCTTCAATTTCGTGATGGAGATCGAGCGCGTGTCGTTTCCCGAAGCGATCAAGATCGTGGCGGAGAAGGTGAACATGCCGCTGCCGGAGATGCAGGACGACAAGCGTTTTGAAGCGCGCCGGAAGGAAGCCGATGAGGTGGTCGAACTCAACTCGTGGGCGCTCGAATGGTGGGAGGGACAGTTAAGCGAGGGCAACGCGGAGGCGCGCGCGGCGCGCGACTATGTCGAAGGGCGCGGCATCACGGACGAGACGCGCCGTACTTTCCGGCTCGGCTATGCGCCCGATAGTTGGGACGGTCTCGGTTCGTATCTGAAACGCAAGGGGGCTACTGCGACGCAGATCGAGCGCAGCGGCCTCGTCGTCAAAAAAGATGCGGGCGGGTTTTATGATCGCTTTCGCGGGCGCGTGATCTTTCCCGTGCTCGACGCGCAGGGGCGTGCGGTCGCCTTCGGCGGGCGCGTGATGGGCGCGAGCGAGCCGAAGTATCTCAATTCGCCGGAGACGGCGGCCTACACGAAAGGGCGTCATCTCTACGGCCTGCACCAGACGCGCGACGAGATCAGGCGCAAGAAGTTTGCGATCCTCGTCGAGGGTTATCTCGACCTGATCGTCCCTTACCAGTTCGGCGTGAGGAACGCGGTGGCGAGTCTCGGCACGGCGCTGACGCCGGAACAGGCGAAGCTACTGGGGCGGTTTGCGCGTCGCGTCGTGGTCAACTATGATGGTGACAGGGCCGGCGTCGCGGCTGCCAAGCGCGCAATCGAAACTCTCCTCGCCGAAGATTTCGACATCAAGGTGCTGGTGCTGCCGGAAGGCACAGACCCGGATGAGTTCATCAAGGCATCGGGCGTCGAAGCCTACAACGAGCGGCGCGGCGCGGCACTCCCCCACTTACAATTCGTACTCGATCAAGCGATGCGGGATCGCAACCTTCGTCGCCCGGCAGACAAGGCCGAGGCGGTCGAAGAGGTGCTCCCGTTCGTTCGCGCCGTGCGCAACAGAATTCAGAAGCGCGAATACTTCGACATGTCGATGGACGCGCTGCGCGTCGAGGAACCCGCGCTCAGGCGCGAACTCTGGCAGACGGTGTCGAAGCCGCAGGCGACCGGCGGCGGCGCGGGAGACGCTTCCGCCGCCGCCGAGGCGTTGCATGACAGGGTGGTGCGCGCCGAGAGCGCGCCGCTCACGGTCGCCGAACAACGCCTGCTCGAACTGCTCACGCACGATGCGGAACTGCGGGGCATGATGTTGCCGCGCATCGCGTCCGAAGACTACGAGGATTTGCCGACCGCGGGCGTCTTCCGCGCGCTCGCCGAGCTCGAAGCGGCGGGCTCGGAAGTTAGTTTCGACACGCTCGGGCAGCGCACGGAAGGCGACGCCGTTGCCGCCGACCTCGTGCCGCTCCTGCTGATGAGCGAACCCGTCGAGCGCGCAGCGGGCGAGGCGGCGGACGAAGTTCTGGCGGAGGCCGAAAGTTGCCTGCTCACGCTCAGGCTGATGCGCGTCGAGCGGCGGCTGAAGGATTTGGCGGCCGAGATCACGGCCGCCGAGCGCGCGGGCGACAACGAGCGGCGCGACGCGCTGGTGATGGAGAACTTGAACTGGACGAGGCGGCGAAGCGCGCTGCTTCCTCGCAACTAAAGCGGCGGGGGTGTTTTCGATTTTAAATTTTTGAAAAGTTCGCGGGTCGCGGCCGTCGTTCTCGAACGCGGAGGAGGGCGACCGGCGGCAGAGGGTCAAAAATTGCGAATCCGAAATCCAAAGCTATGGTGAGCATGGAAGAGAAAGATCATGACGACGCGGTGCAACGCCTGTTGGAGTTGGGCGCGGATAAGAAGTATCTGACGTTCGACGACCTCAACCGCGCCTTGCCCGACAACGTCGTCTCGCCCGACGACATCGAGGACGTGCTGCAAAAGTTAGACGGCGCGAACATCATCGTCGCCGATTCGGACGAGCGTCTCATCGAACAGGCCGCGCAGTCGATGGCCGCCTCCGAGTCGCCCGAAGACGAGGAGGTGTTGGACGAAGACGAGGCGAGTCTCGATCTCTCGGCGGGCATGCTCGACAAGACGAACGACCCCGTGCGCGTGTACCTGCGCGAGATGGGCGTCGTCCCCCTGCTCACGCGCGAGGGCGAGGTTGCCATCGCCAAGCGCATCGAGCGTGGGCAGCGCAAAACCCGCAAAGCCATCTCGCGCTCGCCCATCGCCGTCTGCGAACTCCTGCGCATCGGCGACGACCTCGCCGCCGAACGCATCAGCATCCGCGATGTCGTGACCTTCTCCGAGCAGGCCGAACTTACAGGAGCTGAAGACAAGGCCGAAGAATATCAGCAGTGGACGATTGAAGGCATCGCGAACATTCGCAGGCACTTCAAGGCCGGACTCAAGGACTGGGAACGCCTGCGCGGCGAGCAGAAGTTGACGCGCGGCAAGCCTTCGAAAAAGATGTTGCGCCTGCGTCGCAAGGTCGCGCGCACGCGGCTGGAGATCGCGCACGAGATCACGCAGTTGAACCTGACGGAGCGGGCGCGCCAGCGCATGATCGGCGCGATTCGCGCCGTCGCCAAAGAGGTGCGCGCGGCCGAACGCGATATAGACAAATACACCGAACGGCTCGGCAGGCGACGCATCAAGCCGGAAGAGGAGCGCGATTACAAGCGGCACATCGCGGCGGCGCGGCGCAAGCTCCAACAGGTCGAAGCGGAGACGCTCATCTCGCCCGTCGAGATCAGGCGTTCGCTACAGTCAATCGTCGTGGGCGAGCACGAGACGGGACAGGCCAAGCGCGAACTGATCGAGGCGAATTTGCGTCTCGTCGTCTCAATCGCGAAGAAGTACACGAACCGCGGCTTACAGTTCCTAGACCTCATACAGGAAGGCAACATCGGTTTGATGAAGGCCGTGGACAAATTCGAGTGGCGGCGCGGCTACAAGTTTTCGACCTACGCGACGTGGTGGATTCGACAGGCGATCACGCGCGCCATCGCCGATCAGGCGCGCACGATCCGCATCCCCGTCCACATGATCGAGACGATCAATAAGTTGATTCGCACGTCGCGCGCGCTCGTGCAGGAGTTGGGACGCGAGCCGACGAGCGAGGAGATCGCGCGCAAGATGGACATTCCGGTGTCGAAGGTGCGCAAGGTCTTGAAGATCGCGCAGGAACCGATCTCTCTGGAGACGCCCATCGGCGAAGAGGAAGATTCGCACCTCGGCGACCTCATCGAAGACAGGACGATTTTGAACCCGGCCGATGCGGTGGTGGCGGCGAACCTGCGCGTGATCACCGACGAGGTGCTGGCGACGCTCACGCCGCGCGAGGAAAAGGTCATCAAGATGCGCTTCGGGCTGGGCACGACGGGGTCGGAACACACGCTCGAAGAGGTCGGCCAGCACTTCGCCGTGACGCGCGAGCGCATACGCCAGATCGAGGCGAAAGCCCTGCGCAAGTTGCGTCATCCGTCGCGTTCGCGCAAACTGAAGGCGTTTCTTGAAGGGACGAATCAGTAATTTGTCCGTTGTCAGTAGTCAGTTGCCCGTTGTTTGTCTATGCCGAGAAGCCTCTTAAAGCCAAGATTCCGCATCAAATACACGCACAACTGACCACGGACAACTGACCACGGACAATTGACCACGGACAACTGGCAATTGACAGTTTTTTAATGAAGAAAATCATCGAAAGTTACAGGAGAAAGCTCTCCACGGAAGAGGGCTACGTGATTAAGCGCGGCGCTGGTTTGCGCGTCGCGCTCTGCTACCCGAACGTGTACGCGGTCGGGATGGCGAACCTGGGCTTTCACGCGGTTTACGAAATTTTCAATCGCATCCCCGAAGTCTCCTGCGAGCGCGTCTTTCTGCCGGACGAGACGGAGATGCGCGAGTATGAAAAGACTGGCGCGCCGCTCCTCTCTCTGGAGACGCAGGCGAGCGTGCGCGATTTCGACGTTCTCGCCTTTTCGATCTCGTTCGAGACGGATTACCTGAACATGGCGCGGCTGCTCAGACTCGCGGGCGTGCCCCTGCGGTCGAGCGAGCGCACGCACCACGACCCGCTCATCGTGATGGGCGGCGCGGCGTCGTTTTTGAACCCCGAACCCATCGCGGATTTCACGGACGTGGTCGGCGTCGGCGAGGGCGAAGTGCTCGTCCCGCAGTTGGTTGACGCGATCCTCTCGAACGAAGGCGCGAAGGAAGATTTACTGCTCGCGCTCGCACGGCGCGGCCGCGGCTTCTACGTGCCCTCGCTCTACGACGTGCGTTACGACGACGCGGGCGCAATCGAAGCCTACACGCCGAAGCAGCCGGGCGTCCCCGTGCGCGTCGGGCGTGCGGTGGCGGCCGAGAACCCGAAGGAAGGAACTCTCAGGCGCGCGATGCGTCGCGGCGATCTGGAAATCGCCGAATCCTTGCGCCAGCAGGACGTGTTCGCGCCTTCGACGGTCGTCTGGGCGCCGGAAGCCGAGATGGGCGAGCGTTTCCTGATAGAGATTTCGCGCGGCTGCTCGCAGGGCTGCCGCTTCTGCTGGGCGGGGTTCAACTACTGGCCGCCGCGCGTCGTGCCCGCGCGCGACGTGCTGGCGAAGGCCGCCGAGTGGCGCGGCCGGACGGACAAGATCGGTCTGGTCTCCACGGCCGTCTGCGATCACCCGGAGATCAGTGAGATATTGCAGGGACTCCGCGAGATGAAGTTCCGCATCTCCGTCTCGTCTCTCAGGCTCGATCAGATCGAGGACGAACTGCTCGACGCGCTCGTCGAATCGCGCGACCAGCAAATTGCGGTTGCGCCGGAGACGGGTTCGGATCGCCTGCGCAAAGTCATCAACAAGAATTTGACGAACGACGAGATCGTGGACATCTGCGGCGCGGTCTTCGACCGCGGGATGCTCACGATCAAACTCTACCTGATGGTCGGTTTGCCGACGGAGACCGACGAAGATTTGGAAGAGATGGTGCGCCTCGTCGAACGCATCAAAGACAGGATGCTCGAAGCGGGTAAGCGGTTCGGCCGCGTAGGTCGTATCATACCCGCACTGAACGGCTTCGTGCCGAAGCCGAACACGCCTTTCCAGTGGGAGCCGATTTGCGAGGAGCGTGAACTCAAGCGGCGTCTGAAATGGGTCTCGAAGCAACTGGCGCGGATTCCGAACGTCGAGGTGCGCGCGATGTCGGCGCGCATCGCGCACGAGCAGGCGCTTTTCTCGTCGGGCGACCGCTCCGTCGGGCGCGTCATCGAGGCGTTGGCGCAAAACGGCGGCGATCTGGGCGCGGCCTTGCGCGAGACGAAATTCGACCCCGCCTTCCACACAGGCCGCGCACGCCCTTACGAAGAATTTCTCCCGTGGGAGATCGTCGATGCCGGACTCGGGCGCGAATTTATGCAGCGCGAACACGAACGCGCGCAGATCGCTAAATCGACCGCGCCGTGCCCCTCCGTCAGCACGTGTGAACGTTGCGGCGTCTGCCCGACCACTTGGCTCGCCAGCGCGCCCACCGCTTACGTCCAACTGCAAAGCTCGCTCGGCGCGAAAGTCGCCGCCGTCTAACGGCGACGAGGGGAAAGGTAAAAGGGTAAGGGGTAAAGGTGAGCACTCAACTTGAATGCTTCCCTTTACCCCTTACCCTTTTTACCTTTCCCCTATTTGTCTTGATCACCCTCCGGGCAGAAGATTGCTGCTGCGCGCGGTGTGATCGAACTTGTATTCGTAGGTCGTGACCAGCAGCGGGACGGGGATGGTGTATTCGACCTGCGCCTCGATACGCGAGGCGCGGTTGGCGACCTTGATGCGCGCATCGGCGGGCACGCCGTAGGTCGCGAGATTGCGACGCAACTGATCCTCCGTCCAACGCGCGTCCTTATCCGTGACGGCCGCGTTGTTCACGGTGTCCTGCATGAAAGTTTTCAATTGCGAACCCTGATAGGCGATTGGCACATACTGGTAGCCGGCGTAAGCGACCGCCCCGACGAACGCCAGGAAGATCAGGAGATTGAGGCGCGCGCTGCCGCGCTCGGCAGCCCGTCGCGCGTCGAAATGGCGATCTCGCACTTGACTCATCTCAGTTAACCTCACTTATTACCCGTCGAATTTCCGGCCAGCGCGGCACGCAGCGCGGCGCGCACGACGCGCGGCGGAATCTCCTCGCCGCTCACGATGCGCGGCCGCCCGATGCTTTCGAGCAGTATCCAGCGGACGTGGCCGCCGATGCTCTTTTTGTCGGTGGCAATCGCGCGCAAGAGAGCGCGCTCGTCGAGATCATCTGCGCGGGGCAAGCGACCGGCGAGCCGGACGCAAGCTCGCAGAGATTCTAACTCCGAAGCGTTGAGCATGCCTAGCCTTTGCGAAATTTCGGCCGCCACCAGCATCCCGTAGCCGACCGCCTCGCCGTGACGAAAACGCCTGTAACCCGTGAGGGCTTCGAGGGCGTGCGCGGCGGTGTGGCCGAAGTTCAGGATGCGCCGCGAACGCGCATCCGTGCGCGCCGCGTCTTCGCGCACGTCGCCCGCCACGATCTTAGCTTTGAAAGAGCATTGCGCGGCGATCAGCCCGGCGAGATCATCCGCGCGCCGCTGTGTCACCTCATCATCGTCGCGCTGCTGTGTCGCCTCATCATCTGCGCGCTGCTGCGCCACCGCGCGCTCTTGCGTGGTTTCGTTCATTCGTTCCGCGACGAGAAAGCGGCGCGTCTGTTCAAACAGGCGAAGGCTGCCGACCGCGCCCTGCTTGATCGCCTCGCACCATCCGGCCGTCAGTTCGCGCGGCGGGAGCGTCAGCAGGGTCGCGGTCGAGACGACGACGGCGCGAGGCTGGTGAAACGCTCCGATCAGGTTTTTCCCGTCGCGCATGTTGACGGCCGTTTTGCCGCCGACCGACGCATCGATTTGCGCGAGGAGCGTGGTAGGCACCTGTAGGAAAGCGATGCCGCGCAGGTAGAGCGCAGCCGCGAAGCCCGCGAGGTCGCCCACGACGCCGCCCCCGAGCGCGACCACCGCATCCGTCCGCTCAAGTTTGCTCGCGGAGTAAAACGCGAGCGCGCGCTCGGCCGTCCTGAGATTTTTATGACGCTCGCCGTCGCCCATCAGCCAGTGCGTGACTCGGAAACCGGCGGCGCGCAAGTCGCCGGTGACGGCCGCGCCGTAGAGGTTGAAGACGCGCGCGTTCGAGACGACGGCGATACGGCGCGCGTGCGTGGACAAAGAGCCGCGCGCGATGCGGCCGACATGGTCGAGCGCGTCCGCGCCGATCTCGATCTCGTAATTTTCACGTGCCGGGAGTCGCACGCTGACGCGTCGCATCTGTTTCATTCACGAGTAAGAGTCGAGTTGATCGAGTCGGCCAGCAAGTCGAAGCTCAGAGAGCCGAGTCCCGCAAGCGAAGCCAACTCTTCGACCGTGTAGCGCGAACCCGTGTTCCACATGTCGATCAACTCGTCGGCAACTTTATTCGTTGACCACCAGCGATGGCCGTAGCGTGTGCGTAAATATTCGCCGAGCGCGGTGGCGAAGAGCCGGGCGCGCAGGTGGACGGCGGGCGGAAGCGGCGCGTCCACGGTTTGCGCCGCGTGCAGGCCGAAGGGAATCAAATCATGTAGATGAAGCGCGGGGTGCGCGCTGAAACCCGTCGCCTCTTCCAGAGCCGTCGCATACGACGCGCCGAGTTGTTCGGCGCGCGCGTCGGGCGCATCTTCGAGCGCGCGCTCGTGTTGCAGCACTACGCAGGCGCGGCGCGTGCGGTGCAACTCGAAGAGCGCGAATGAGCGCGCGATCTCGTCGGCCTCGGAAGGCCGCACCTGCCTGTGCGCGGCGAGCCACGTTCTGTCGGCGAGCAGGTCGCCGAAGAGAAAGGCGAAACCGGCGCGCGTCGCTTCGTCGTGCGCGTGGACGAATTCGGGGTAGCGCGCAGAGAGATCGCGCGAGAGCCACGCGAAATGTTGGGCGCGCCCGGCCGCCTCAAAAAGCGTTTGATAGGAACTCGCGCCGCGCGTCTCGTCATAGACGAGGCGCACGTCATCCGGCGGACTTACGGGGAAGCAACGGGCGGGCGCGCGTCGTGACTCGCCCGATGTCGCTTCGACGCGCAGGTTCGTCTGTTGCGCCGGGCGTATACGGAGGTCTCTCATCGTCGCCTCGTAGGTCGAGCGCAGGTAGCCTTCGTGAAAATAGCCTTCGAGATGCGTTAGTTGCGCGAGGCGGAGGGCGTCCGGGTAGGCGGGAGACCGCGCGAATTCGGCGGGCAGGTGGCGCACAGCCCACGCCGACAAGTTCGTGTGATAGGCGCGCGCGGTGTGTTCGAGGAAGGCCGCCGCGCCCGCGCTTAAACTTTCAACGCCTGTTTCCCCGTCGAGGCCGGACAGGAGATTGAAATAAGAGTCGAAGCCGAGCGAGCGAGCGGCCGCGCGCAGCGCGTCGAGGCGAGCGGCGCGCAAGTCGTCGCAGGCGAGAAGCGAGTCGAACCAGCGCGCGGCGAGTTCGCGCCCGCGCGCCGCGTCAGGCTCTGCGGCGAGCGCGTCGCGCCCTTCGTGCGCGGCAAACGTCAGGCCGTTCCACTCGAAGCTCACCGAGGCGCAGCAACGCGTGAGTTCGCCCGTCACTTCCGCCGCCTGCGCCTCCGCGTAGCCGAGTTGCGCGGCGCGCAGCAGGGCTGAGAGCGCGGTGCGTTCGGTATCGAATTGCAGCGAAGTTTCTTCAAGCGCGCGCGTGAGATCATCGACGGCGGCGCGCGTCCAGAGGTCTGCGTAACGATCCCGAAGCGGCGCGAGGCGCAGTTCAGGCTCGACGCCCGCGCGGTAATCGTAGCGGGCGCGCTCAAGCGCGGCCGAGTAGGCGGCGTAATCGCGCCGGTAGTCGTCCGTCTTCATAGGAGCGTCACGAACGGCTTCACGCTTACGTGGAAAAGTTTGATTGCCGAAAAGAGATTTTTCAGAACGACCGGGATTCTAGCACGCGCGGCGCGGCTCGGTGTACCGGGCAGGAAGCGCCGAGCGACGCTGAAAAGCAGAACCGGCGCGGCGTTCTTGGGAAACGCCGCGCCGGTTCTAATTTGTGGCTACTGTCCTCACCCCAGCAACCACTGAGACGGAGGATCCACCAACCGTCTCTCTTGCCCCACAATATACTTCGCAAAGCTCATGCCAGTGGTGCGAACCGTCTACGTTTTTAACGTATCAACTGTCTCCAGTGGGGTTGCCGCGTTTTCACGACTTCCGGACGATGCCCGTACAGGCTTTGCGGAAACTCACAACGGGTAATAATTACATTTATTGGTGCGTAAAGTTTTCCCGTCGTTATTGTTTTTCGTCGCCGAGAGCGCGCTTGATCACCGTCGCTAAATTTTCGGCCAGATGCTCGATTTCGTCCTGACGCGGCCCTTCGATCATGACTCTGGCGAGCGGTTCGGTGCCGGAATAGCGTAGAAGCAGGCGACCCTCACCGGCGAGCGCGGTCTCCGTGCGCCGGGCTTCGGCGGCTATTTCCGCGACCTCTTCGAACGGCCGCTTCTCGCCGACGCGCACGTTGACGAGCACCTGCGGGTAGCGCGTGAAGCCCGCGTTCAATTCTTCGAGCGATGCGCCCGCCTCACGCATCGCGCGCAAGAGGAACAGGGTCGTCATCATCCCGTCGCCGGCGAGGCTCGCGCGCGGGAAGATGATGTGGCCTGACTGTTCGCCGCCGAGCGTCGCGCCCGTGCGCAGCAACTCTTCGAGCACGTACTTGTCGCCGACATCGGCGCGAAGCATCTCGATGCCGCGCGATTTGAGCGCGAGTTCCAACCCGATGTTGCTCATCACGGTGGCGACGACACGTCCGCCCACGAGTTCGCCCCGCGCCTGAAAACTTTTCGCCATCACCCACAACGTCGCATCGCCGTCAACGACCTGACCGCGCGCGTCCAGAAAGAGCGCGCGGTCGGCATCGCCGTCGAACGCGACGGCGAGGTCTGCCTTCTCCGCGAGGACTTTGTCACGCAGTCGTTCGACGTAAAGCGATCCGCATTCGCGATTGATGTTCCGCCCGTCGGGCGTGTTATGCCCGGCCGACACCTCCGCGCCCAGACGCGCGAAGAGCGCGGGCGCGAGTTGCGACGCCGCGCCGTTGGCGCAATCGACAACTATTCGCAGGCCGTCGAGGCGCAAACCCGCCGCGATCTCTCCGAACAGGTATTCCAGATAACGTGCCTGCAAAGACGCCGCGCCGCGCCCCGCCTCCGCGCCGGTTTCTGCTCTTCGCGAAGCGATTTCATCCGAATTGCCTGGCGCGCGCGCCTCGTCGCTTTCGCCTTCATCGCGCGCCCGGTAGATGTCTGCTTCGATGAGTCGCTCGGTCGCGTCGTCGAGTTTGCGCCCGGTGGTGACGAAAATCTTGATGCCGTTGTCCTGATAGGGATTGTGCGAGGCGCTGACGACGACGCCCGCATCGGCCGGGAGAGCGCGCGTCAGGAAGGCCACGCCCGGCGTCGTGATGACTCCCGCCGAATCGCACACCGCTCCGGCCGCGCGCGCGCCCTCCGTGAACGCCCTCTCGATCCAATCGCCGGACTCGCGCGTGTCGCGGCCGACGACGATATGCGGCGCGCGGCCACCGCCGCCCCCCGCTCGCTCCGCGAGATGACGCGCCAGCGAGCGGCCGGTTGCCCTCATGGTTTGCGCATCGAGCGGGAATTGACCGGCCTCGCCGCGCATGCCGTCCGTGCCGAAAAGTTTTTTCATAAGCAGCTATCAGCCGTCAGCCGTCAGCCGTCAGCCGTCAGCAGTTTCACAAGTCTTTGTTGCTGATGGCTGATAGCTGACCGCCGGCGGCGCTTAAGGATTGGTTGAGATTAATTCGATGCGGCCTTCCAGATTCGGCGGCAGCAGGAGGCGCGGGCGTGCGGAGCCGTCCGGCTCCGCATCGAATACGACCGAGATGTCCGCGGCGCGCAGGGATTCTATGACGGAGCGCGCGCCGCGCACTTCAATCGTGAGCCGTGAATCCGAGCCGTCGGCCGTGCGCGCCGAGACGCCGTCGAGTCGCTTCGTCGCCTGTATCTCGGCGATTTTCACGCGCACGTCGACAACCGTGTCTAGCGCGACGATCTTGCGATCCTGTATGTCCACGGCGATCTGCGTGGCGATGAAAGTCTCCTTCCGGCCGTCGAGCAGGATGGTTTCGGTAGGCGCTCGTTCAAGCGCGGCCACGTGGCTTTCAGGCCCGCGCACGCGCACACGCGGGGGCAGCGATTCAATCCCCACAAACTCGTAGCCCTCCGGCACCTGGCCGCTGGGCTTGGGTTCGACGATCAACTCGCGCTCGACGCGTCGCTCCAATCTAAGCGGGATGCTGCTCGGCTCAATGCGCTCAACGACGATGCCTTCCGTGCCGATGCCTCCGGGCAATTGTAACGTGATGTTGTTCGGCGAGAGTCGCACGACGCGCTCGCCCGGCCTATAGCTGCTGGCGTCGTAGCTCAAGGACACATCGCCCGATCTGATCGCATCGAGCGCGCTCTTGTTGCCGCGTAGGGATACATCTACTTTATCGCGCGGCTCGTTGCTGATTTCCATATCGGGCGGCAGCACGAAAGAGAGCCGCACGTCATGCATCCGCGCCGTCGTCGGCACGCGCTGCCCGGTCACGGCGAACCATAGGCCGAGCGTGATGGTGAGCGCGAGCAGTTTCAACCCCCAGTCGGCGAACAGGAGATCGTGCAGCCATCGCCGCCCCATCTGGACGGCATCCCTTTCCATATCGCGAAAAGTCATAAGAACAGAGGTTAGAGGTTAGAGATTAGTAAGAAGCAGTTTTTGTTTTAACTGGCCTCCGACCGTCCGACTTCCGTCGCTCAAGTCGAGACGACTTCCTTCCTTTCGCTGTCGGTTTCGGCAGACTGCTGCTGTGCGGCCTCTTCGCCCATGCGCGCGGGCGTTTTGATGGCGTCGAAGATGGCGGCGCGCAGCTTGGTGGCGTCGAGTCCGCGGCGGATTTGCCCGGCCTGCACGAACGAGATCAACCCGGTTTCCTCGGACACCACGACCGCCACGGCGTCCGTATCTTCCGTGATGCCGATGGCGGCGCGGTGGCGCGTGCCGAGGTCTTTCGAGAGGCGCGGGTTCAGCGTGAGCGGCAGAAAGCAGGCCGCCGCCGCGACCCTGTGACGACGGATGACGACCGCGCCGTCGTGCAGCGGCGTCGCCGGGTTGAAGATCGTGACGAGCAGATCGTAGCTCAGTTCGGCGTCCATCTTGACGCCGCCGTCGGTCACGTTCTTCAATCCGACGCCGCGTTCGATGACGACGAGCGCGCCCGTCTTCGTCGAAGCGAGCGTCGTCGCCGCCAGCACGATCTCGTCGTAGACGCCCTCGCCGAATTGGCCGCGGTGGCGCGCGAGACTCGGCAGGCGAATCTGGTTGCCGAGCGAGATCAAAGCCTGCCTGATCTCGGTCTGAAAGAGCACGATGATGGCGATGCCGAGATAAATCAACGCGCCGCGCAACACGAATTCGAGCGTGGCGAGATCGCGCTTGTAGGCGATCCAGTAGAGCAGGGCGAAGAAGGAGATGCCCGCAGCCATCGGCACGGCGCGCGTCCCGCGCAGGAGTTTCAACACCGTGTACACGATCAGAAAGACCAGCGCGATGTCGAGCAAGTTGCGCGGCTCGCGTAGCCTGTCCAGATATTCCATGTATGACGGTGCTAAAAACATAGAACTAAATCAATGAACGCGAAACGATGAACGCGGAGCGATGAACTAAAAGCGATTGCCTTTCATTTTTGCCGTGGCCGAAAGGATGTTTCTCCGACGCCGGTCGCTTGTAGAAGCGCAGCCCGAGCAGCAGGAAAACCTGATTCGTCGTATCAGCCGGCGAGTGCAAAGATTCGGCCATCATGCCCGACGAACCCGTGATCACGGCCGCAATAAACTTCAAAATCGTGATCAGCCCGTTCGCAATCAATGCGCCCGGAACAGCCGGCATCTACAGTCTCTCCCGCAGGGGTAAAGTTACACGCATCCGCGCCGATTATGTCGAAAAGCTCGACACAAAGCAACAACAAGCCCCCGCACACCGGCGCGCGGGACGGGATATGCGGCGAAAAATCGACGGATTATTTTGTTTCCGTGCGCCGTTTGAGGCGCGCGCGTTGGAGGAAACCGACGAGTTCGCCCGCCGCGTTCAAGACGGCGAGCGCGCCCGTGCCGTTCTGTTTCATGAGGGCGTCGGCGCGCGAGAGCGGCGTTGCCGGCGAGACGAAGAGTTCGGGCGCGACGGGTCGCATCACGTCGGCGATGCGCGTGCGGTGGCGCTCGGCGTCGGGGAGTTTCCGCAGGTCTGCGAGCGTCAGGATGCCGTGGAGGCTCCGCCCGCGCGCGACGGGGAAAGCCTCCTGCGGGTGTTGCGGCAAAAACAGATCGATGAAATGACTGACGAGCGTCTCCGGCTCGACCGAGACGGGCGCGCTCATCGCCTCGCCCACCGTCTCCAGATTTTTTTGCCCCCGGCCGACGCTCGCCGCCGCGCTGTGCAGAAACAGCGCGACCACCACCGACCACAAGGCCATGAAGAGATCGCCCGTCTTGAAGTAGAGCAGGAGGGCGAAGACGAAGAGCGTCCACGCGATGAGTTGGCCGCCTAAGCTGGCGATGCGAGTGGCCTCTTCGAGTCGCCCGTTGCGATGCCAGAGGAAAGCGCGCAGCACGCGCCCGCCGTCGAGCGGGTAGCCGGGCAACAGGTTGAAGACGGCGAGCATGAGATTCCAGAAGCCGAGGATGAAGAAGACCGCGCCCACCAGCTTCTGCTCGAAGGCCGCGGCGATCACCATCGCGCCGAAGGCGGCGACGGCAAACAGGAAACTGGACGCCGGGCCTGCCACGGCGATACGAAACTCCGCGCGCGCGTTGTCCGGCTCGCGGTTGAGCCGCGCCATGCCGCCGAAGGGGTGCAACACGATCTCCTCCGTCTCGATGCCCTCGATGCGCCCGACGAGCGCGTGCGACAGTTCGTGTCCGAAGATCGAGAGAAAGAGGCCGAGCGTCGTCACAAGCCCGACGACCCAGGCGGCCGAGGGCGTGACGTTGACGTAGCGCACGAGCGGCGTGCCCTGCTCGAAGTTGCTCGCGATGAGCCACGTGCTCAGGGCGAACACCATGAACCAGCGGTAATCGATCCTCACGGGAATACCGTAGACGCGCGCGACTTGCAGTTGACGATGAAGAATTCGACCGAGAGACATAAAAGCTGTGACAGGTAACGGGTGACAGGCGACGAGTTTTAAGACAACGAGTGCGCCGCTTTTGTTCCCGGCGAAAAGTGCTGTCCGTTGTCCGTGGTCAGTTGTCCGTTGTTTAGTGGCCGTCGTGCGGGTGGCTAAAGATTGGATTGAACAACCGGCGACGAACAAAGAACAACTGACCACGGACAACTGACTACGGACGGCTATTCATACGTTTCAAACGCGCCCGCGTCCGTATCGAGCAGGAGCGAGGGTTCGTTGCGAGCGACGCGGCGCAGGAGCAGCGGGTCGTCGAAGAGTTGGGAGAGTCCTTTGACGATGGCATGGCGCGGGTCTTCCGCCATGTGCGTGGAGAGGCGCGTCTCGCTTTGCAGGAAGGCCGCCATGCCTTCGAGCAGCGCGCCGCCGCCCGTCAGTATGAGGCCGCGGTCGTAGATGTCCGCGGCCACTTCGGGCGACAACTCGGCCAGACCGCGCTGCACCACGCGGGAGATGCGCTGCGCGACGTTCTGCGCCGCGACGCAGACCTCATCGCTCGTCACGTCGGCCGCGCGCGGCGCGCCGCTTTGCACGTCGCGCCCTTTGACGGTCATCGTCCGGTCGGGGTCTTTCGGCTCGACGGCCGAGGCCAGTTCGATCTTCAAGCGTTCGGCGGTCGGCGCGCCGATGATGAGGCCGTGATGCCGGCGCAGGCGATCCATGATCGCTTCGTCGATGTCGGAACTGCCGACGCGCTCGGCCTGCGCGTAGACGATCATGCCGAGCGCGACGATGGCAACATTCGTCGTCGCGCCGCCGATATCAACCACGGCCGAAGCCTTCTGTTCGTCCACCGAGACGCCCGCGCCGATAGCCGCCGCCAGTCCCTCCTCCACCATGTAGACGCGCCCGATGTGCGCCGCCTCGGCCGCCGCCATCAGCGCGCGCTGCTCGACGTGGGTGACGCCCGACAGCACGCTCATCACGGCGCGGCGGCTGAAATGCGAGATGCCGCTCCGTGCCTTGCGCACGAAATGATCGAGCATGCGCTGCGAGCGTTCAAAGTCGGCGACGACGCCGTCCACCATCGGCATGACGAGCGTCACGTCGCGCGCCTCGCGTCCCTGCATCGTGTGCGCCTCGCGACCGATGGCGACGATGTCGCCCGTCGTCTTACTGACGGCGACGACGGACGGCTCGTCCACGACGATGCCGCGCCCGCGCACGGAGATGATGGTGCTGGCCGATCCCAAGTCAATCGCCATGGAATCGGAAACCAGATCGCGGAGCACGTCTAAGCCCATCAACGCCCGCGTCTTTTGCATGAAGGAGCCTGATCTCATAACACTCGAAGCCTGAGCAAACGTCGGAAAAATTTTGTAAAAAGGGGCGCGAACATCATAGCACAGGCGCTCGCCGGGAGAGCGCGAGACTGCCGGGGGTGAGGGCGCGCCCTTCCCTGCGACCGCGATAACAAGTTTCCGCGTTTGTAACATCCCGTTCAGGTCTTGTTAAACTGCGCGGCTTATACTCTCGTCCTTCGCAACGGGCAGGCCGCGCGCACTTAGTCAAAGCGTTTCATTCGTCGGATACGGCGGGGCTAAAGATTTCCGCCCCACAGGCTTTATGTTAACGTCGCGGCGTCTATAGCTTTCTCGCGGTTTATTCCGGGTCAGGGCGACTCCTAACAGGAGCGTGCCATTACAGGCTATTCGCAGCTTTTCAAAAGCTCTCTCTTTTTCGCCTTACGGAAGGACTTAATATGATTACTGCTCCCCGGCGCGCGCTGCTCGCGTGCGCACTTCACGCCGCCCTCGCCTGCTGCGCCTTCGCGCAAACGAGCGCGCCCGCCGCCGCCGCCGCCGCCGCCGCGCCGCTCCCCGGCGCGACCGCGCAGCAAGCTCCCACCGCACAGGGGGCGGGCGACGAAGCTCCTTTAGATGAAGTGCGCAGGCGGTTGCGCGAACAGCAAGTCGAAATCGAACGCCTGCGCGCCACGCTCGCCGAACAATCCAGACTCCTCAACGAACTCCTCGTTCGCACCGCGAAGCGCCCCGAACCGGACGCCGCGACCGTCAAAGAGGCCGTCTATTCCACCGGCGACGCGGCGGCGACCGATGCGTCGCGGCGCGCCGCTTCGCCGGGGCAGGAAGCGGCGGCGAAGAACCCGCAAACGGAAGGGGTGGACGCGCGCGTCCGTGCCATCGAGACGCAAACGCAGAAGATGACCGAGACGCTCGCCCGCCAACTCGGCTCGATCAACTTCAGCGGCGACATACGACTCCGTTACGAAACGTTGCTCGGCCAGTTGAACGCGGGCGCGAACGCTCAGAACGCGGCCATCCTCGGCAACGAGTTGAGCGCGCGACATCGCTTGAGACTGCGCGCGCGCCTCGCCCTGCGCGGGCAGATCGGCAAGCAGTTCGACTGGGGACTGCGCCTCGCCACCGGCACGCTCTCCGACGCGACGAGTGCCAACCAGACGCTCACCGATTTCTTCACCCATAAACAGTTCGCGCTCGATCAAGCCTACGTCAGCTATCGCCCCGCTGCCCTCCCCGGCCTGCGCCTGCAAGGCGGCAAATTCCAGACGCCGTGGCTCTTCACCGAGATGACCTTCGATGCCGACATCCAGCCGGAAGGATTCAACGAAAGCTACACGCGCGACTTCAAACACGGCGTATTTAAAAACCTGACGCTCGTCGCGTGGCAACTCCCCATGCTCGAACGCCAGTCGGCCTTCGTCGTCGGCGCGGACGGGCGCGCGAGCGTCGATGCCTCGCGGCGCGCCGGGCGCGACCTCGCCCTTTACGGCGCACAGGCGCGCGTGCGCCTCGCCCTCGGCGGCAAAACTTCGCTCACGCTCTCGGCCGCCGACCTCTATTATTCCGGCACGCAGTTCATCAGCCCCGCGCAATTCTTCGGCGGCCAACTGCAAGTGCCCGTCACCGTCACGCTCCCGGCGACGGCGACCGCCCCGGCGCGGACGCTTGCGGGCTTCGCCGCCGTGCCGCGCGATCAACTCGTCGCGGGCAGCAGCCTCGGCGTCACCGCTGCCAACACCAACGCCGTCAATCGCGACGGGCGACTCTCGTCCGGCTTCAACCTCGCGGACTTCATCGGCCGCCTTGAGTTCACGCACAGCGCGCGCTTCCCCGTCACGATGATCTTCAACTTCGTCACCAACACGCAGGCGCACGACGTTGTGCTGGCGGGCGCGGGCGGCGCGAATCGCATCATCGAGAATAACGAGAACCGGGGCTTCTGGGCGGAGGTTCAGGCGGGCAGGACGCGCGAGCGCGGCGACATGCTCTTTAACTACACTTTCATGCGCATCGAGAAGGACGCCGTGCTCACGCCCTTCAACTTCTCCGACATCGTGCAGCCTTCGGACGTGCGTGCGCATCGCGTGTTCTTCAGCTACACGGCCGACCCGCGTGTGCTGTTGAACTTCACCGGCATCGTCTCACAGCGCCCGCACGGGCTGGCCGGGGCGTTCGGACAGACGCCCGCAGGCTCGCTCAACCGCGCGACGAAGCGCCTGCAATTCGACACGATATTCCGCTTCTGATGCGACTTGGCGACCAGCGACTTTTCATCAACATTTAAGTCGCCGTTAATTTCGATGTAGCGCGGCACGATTAGTGTTTACGCACCCCGCCGAACTTTCGTCCCGCCTGACTGATGCGGACAGGGGTCGCGTCGAGCTTCTCCCCGAAGCCTGACGCGACCCCATTTTTTTATGCCTCTCAACCGGGCGCGAGCGGCGACCGCTGCGGCCTATCTTACGCCGCTTGATACCGCACGACTTTTTCCTGTGGGCGCGCGGGGTTGACGAACGCTTCGGTCGTGGATTCGACGGTGTAAGTGTCGAGGATCAAATTCTCCGCCGCCTTCGCGCCCACCGGCTTGGAGAAGAAATAACCCTGCCCGTTTTCGCAGCCCAGCTTTCTGAGCGCGGCGAGTTGCTCTTTAGTCTCCACGCCCTCGGCGATAACGTTCATGCCGAGATTCTGCGCGAGGCTCACAATCGTCCGCACGATCTCCACGTTCTCGCTGTCCTCCGACATGTTGACGACGAACGAGCGGTCAACCTTCAGCGTGTCAATCGGGAAGCGGTGGAGGTAGCTCAAGCTGGAATAACCCGTGCCGAAATCGTCGATGCTCAACTTGATGCCGAGCGCGCGCAGGTTCTTGAGCATCTGCGTCGCCGTCTCGACGTTGTCCATCACGGCGCTCTCGGTGATTTCGAGTTTCAGCCCCTCCGGGTTGATCTTCGTCTCTTCGATGATCCGCGTCACGCGCTGAATCAGATCGCTCTGGATAAACTGCTTGCTCGATAAATTCACGCTGACGAACAGGGGCGGATCGGACGGGAATATCTTCTGCCAGCGTTCCATCTGCCGGCACGCGTCGCGCAACACCCACTCGCCGATGTCCACGATGAGGCCGGTTTCTTCGGCCAGCGGGATGAAGTTGGCGGGCGAGATGAAGCCGCGCTCCGGGTGATTCCAGCGCACGAGCGCCTCGAAGCCCGAAATCTTGAACGTCTCCAAATCGACGATTGACTGGTAGTAGACGACCAATTCGTTCCGCTCGACCGCCATGCGCAAGGCCGTCTCCATCTGCAGGAGATCGTTGACCTGCGCGTGCATCGCCGAGTCGTAAATTTCGTGGCGGTTCTTGCCGAGCGATTTCGCGCGGTACATCGCGGCGTCGGCGTCCCTGATCAGCCCTTCGGCCTGATGATAGCTCGTCCAACTCGAAGCCACGCCGACGCTCACCGTGATGAACACTTCGCGCGCGTTGAGCGTGAAGGGCGCGGCCAACTCTACCTTGATGCGTTCGGCGACTTCAATAGCCTCGTCCTCTTCGTAGATGTCTTCAAGCAGGAGCACGAACTCGTCGCCGCCGAGACGCGCCACCGTGTCGCCCGCCCTGACGCACTTCCACAGGCGCACCGCCACCTCTTTGAGCAACTGGTCGCCGACCGAATGACCCAGGCTGTCGTTGATGACCTTGAAGCGGTCGAGGTCGATATAGAGCACGGCGAACTTGCGCGCCTCGTTGCGCTGCGCGCGGGCGATGGCGAGTTCGAGGTGGTCTATGAACATCGCGCGGTTGGGCAGCCCCGTCATCACGTCGTGCATGGCTTCGTGCTGAAGTTGCTCCTCGGCGCGTTTGCGATCCGTGATGTCCTGAATCTGGAAGACGAGCGGCGTGGACGCGGCGTGCGAGCCGCCCGCCAGCGACGCGCTCCACAGTCCCCACACTTTATGCCCCGACTTGTGCTGGAAACGCACCTCGCACTGGTCGATGCTGCTGTTGCCCTTGCGCAGACGCTTGATGGCCTCGACCGCCACGCTCAAGTCGTCCGGGTGAATGACCGTCAAAAAGTCCGTGACGATCATCTCGCGCTCCGAGTAGCCCAGAATCTTGCAGAGCGCGCGGTTGACCTGTAGCCACCGCCCCTCCGAAGACACTAACGCCATGCCGATAGCGGCGAAGTCGAAGGCGTTGCGGAAACGGTCTTCCTCGGCCGCCTGAGCGTTGTTCGTGTTAGCCGCCGCTAAGACGTGCGCCTGCGGGGGCACGCTGATGAAGTGATTATTCCGGTAAGAAGTGTAAGCGAAATACGCGATGGCGGCGGCCACGCCGGCGAGCGCCACGAGGTTGAGGCCGACGCCATGCGCCGCTGCTGCCGCCAACCCGGCCGCGCACCCGGCCGCCAGATAGACGGAGAGCGGCTTGAGATAACTTTTAACGAAAGCCTGCCAGCGCTTCTGCTGCGGGCTTGCGCTCCTGCCCATCAGCAGGAGCGCCGCGCTCGCGGCGGATTGCACGATTGTCACGGCGGCGAGCGCGGTAAGTATGACAGCGCCGTCCTGTGCCTGCATGAGTTGAGGCACGGAGCCGAACCCGAAGCGCAGCAACAGCGCGACGAGGAGAGTCGGGAGGATGGAGATCGCCGAACGGAATATAAGCGCGCTGATACTCTTACTCGAAGGAAGCAATACGCAGGGCGCGACGACGCACGCGAGCACCGTCGCCGCTTCGGCGTCGAACACCAGCAGGGAGAGCAGCAGGAAACTGTCTGTGAGATAAATGTGATTGCCCGCCCCGGCAATTTTCACCGGGAAACTCGAACTGGCGCGCACGGCCAGCAGGGCGAACAACAAGAGTGGAAGACCGATATAAGCCACCGGCAGGCAGTAAACCGCCGCCAGAAAAATAACGGCGTATACCGACAGGATGACCTTCGTATAGGTGCCGACAGCTTCGTATTCGCTCAGGCTTTTCATGTGGCTTCAACCGGATCGAGGTTTGTGTTTAGCTCACCCGTGGCGAGCGTCTGACACATCCGTCAAGCAATTCAAAGGCCACATCGCAACCCCCCGAATAAACGCCATAAACCCGGCGAACTCACGCGCGGGCGCGCAAGTTGAGATAGCCCTTTGACGCACCTCTCGTTCAAGTTGACACGCCGCACGTCAGTTTGAAAGAAACAACGTCATCCCTTTCCCGGCGACCGCCGCGCAAATTTCCGTCGATTCACCCGGCCGCTTATCACGGGCAAAGCAGACTCAAACGAGCGGCAGCTGCAAGAAGTATTACAGCAACTCGGGCTTCGCTCCTCATTTATATAAATCACTCTCCAATGATTTCAATTTTCAGTCGCTCAATCTCTTTTTGTGAGAGCTTGAGTAATCGTTGCTGTGCTTTTGAAATTCTTGCACCTCTCAGATTCGCCCTTTCAAGATTCGCCCCTGCAAGATTCGCCCCTGCAAGATTCGCCTCTGCAAGATTCGCCTCTGCAAGATTCGCCTCTATAAGGCGGGCATCTTTAAGGTTTGCCCCTTTAAGATTCGCCCCTCTGAGATTCGTCCCTGTAAGATGCACGCCTTCAAGATGCGCGCCTTCAAGGTTTGCCCCTGCAAGATTCGCTCCTATAAGAATTGTCCCTTCAAGATTCGCACCTCCAAGATTCGCACCTCCAAGATTCGCCCTTTTAAGTTCTGCCTGACGAAGAATTGTCCCTTTAAGATTCGCCCTGTGAAGGTTGGCACGCGCGAAATTTACATAAGTCAACTTTGCATTTTTGAGATTGGTATATTGTAAATCTGCGGCCAATAAATCTTTTACGTACAAAATGCTGTCTTCCAGATTCAACCAACTGAGACAGCGGAAGGCGAGCGCATTACTGGCATTCGCTCTCTGCCCCTGAAGTCTTGACAGCCATTCGCCAAAAGCTTCCCGAGAAGGCCAATCAATGTTCGAGCATTTCCTCGTGACCCACGCGCAGGCGTTCAGAACGGCCAGCAGCGATTCCTCCGCGTTGCGCGCCCGGCGAACTTCTTCCTGAAAAGCGGGACGGGGCGCGATGCTCTCCATCGGCGTGCCGTGTCGCAGCATGAAGCCGATCAGGCGGCTCAAAGTCTCCTGCCATTGCTCCGCGTCGGATGAACTGCGGGGTCGGTGCTGCAAGCGTACTTCGTTGGCAATAAACGCATGTAAATATTGATCCATCGCCACCGGGCCGCATAGTCTGGCCCAGTGAATCAGGGCATCACGCTCATCCCATCCTCCATCATAAGATTGCTTGCGGCGTTCCAACTCCGTGTGCATTCGCTGCACGCCTCGCACGATTCGCTTGGCCGCGAGATATTCGCCGAAACTCTTGTGTGTAAACTCGAAAGTTTCGTCGCCGGTGGCCTCGCGATTGCCGGACTTCCTAAAATAGAAGGCCATCAGGAGACGGGCGACGCCTTCCTTTGCGCCCTCTTTAAACTTTTCCAGCAATGGATTGAGACCACTGTTGATACAATGCGCCTCGACCTCTCGGACGGTCGTCGTGCGCCCGTCGCCATGCCAGGCGGCGACCGCAATCTCTTCGAGGATGCGAAAGAATTGTTCTTCCGTGATGCCGGTCACGGCCGGATGCTGATGCTCGCCCCACACACGCTGGTACACCGCTTTCAGCAGATCGTCATAAATCACGTTCAAGCTGCTCTCGGTGGCGAAATCCAGCGCGCCCCGGACAAAGCTCAGCGCCACCAGATAATTAAGCAGGGGCTGTGAAGTGATTTCGACAAGCTCATCACGCTCCAGCACGTCCGGCATTCCCCCGTACTCACGCCCGCTTGCTTTTCCGTAAGCCGCCCACCAGAGTTGCCTTTGATCCTGCGCGAGCAGGTTATGCTCATCGACGTACTTGACCTCCTGGTTTTTGACAAGCTCATTACCGGCGCTCTCACCCAAATAGTAGGGAAGGATGTGCAAGACTTGCTGCGGTTTTCTGAAGCCATCCACGTTCGCCTGCACCGCTAACTCACGGCCACTGATTAAAACCTTCAGCCGCGGCTCTCGCGCATTAAAACTCTCGACCTTTCGTTGCACTTCCTGCACAAATCGCTGCGCCACTTCCGCCGCAACTTTCCCCTGCATGGATAGTTCGTCCAACCCGTCAAAGATAAGCAGCAGTCGCGATTCACCTTCTTTGGGATCGAGCGGGTTGTGTGACAGGAAGCCGTCATAACTGACAAATTCTTTGACGGCATCGATCAAATCGTCTGTCGGCTCAAAGCGGTGGAGAGGCACAAATAAAACCCGCCGCTCCATCTGCGCGGATTGTTGCGCGGCGAACATCTTGGCAAACGACGACTTGCCGCTGCCCGGCCCGCCGCTAATCACCCTGACCGCATCCTGTGAATCAGTCTTGCTTAACCACGCTTTCAATTCCTTCTCAAGATCGATGACGACCCGTTCCCGCGCCGCCCTTTGAGTAACGCCTTCCGCGACCGGCTTACCCCGCTCGTTTCCGGCTTTCCGCTCATAAAAAGCGCGCAGCGGGACATATACTTGCCGCAGGCTGAAAGCCTCATAAAACATCGGCTCCTCGATCTGCTTTTGCAGCATTGCCGAGTAGCGCGCCCATGAGTGCTCTCGCTCGGTCGCTTTCGTGAACGGTGTTTCCAGCGCCTCCGTCAACAACTTGTAATCATCGCGGCGCGCGCGCCATTCGTCGCTCAGGGCATATACGAAGTAGACCGGCAGGCGGTCGCTGATCGACTTGGCCTGCGCCTCGGTCAGGCCAACGTTCAACAGCCACTGCTTGAACGGCAGCGCGATCTGCTGCAACACAGGCAACTCGCCCGGCTTTTTAAAGAACACTTCATCAATGACAAGCTCACTCTGCTCGACGGAAAAGTCGAGTTTGCCGGCAGCAATATCAATGGCCTCGTCCGACAGCTCCGACTGTTCCTGCGCTTCCCCACGGCCGCCCGAGATGCTTTTGATTAAATCTAAATTCTCCTCTACCAGGCCGTGCAGGGCATTTTCTATAGAGCGGTAAATCAACAGCCACGCGATCTGTCCGGCGTCCTTTTCCAGCCCGACGGCGGTCAGAGCGTCGGCCGCATTCTTGCCGACCTCGACCCAATTTAAGGTCGCGCCGCTGATGGCGGTCTTCGTCAGCGATTTGAATAAATCCTTGAAGTTGGCTTTAAGAGGCTGATTCCAAACTGAAATGGGCTTTTTGACGCGCAAGCCATGAATGTTGGTCATAAACGTCTCCATGAGGATGTTGGATCAACTATCTGACTGCTGAGTTGATCCGGAAGATTGTCTAAGGACAATTATTATACGTGATGTAACGGATGTAAGTCTTTGACCGCATCAGCATCCTTTTTTCCCACCTCAGAGTTAACAACCTTTTAAGGCGACATTCACTTCGCCTTAACCCGCGCCTCTTAATCTCCAACTTCGCAACACGACATGCCTCGCGCACTTTCAAACAGGTTGAAGCGCTTTTAGTAACCATCCACGTTTTAATGTTTCGTCACAACTTTGGGTCGCGCGCCCTGCTTAGCGCCCGCCGTCCGTGCTTTGAACGGATTCGCCGTAGGAGAAATTCATGAGTTCCAACATCAAAAGAAATCTTTTATTGAACCCTCAAAAAGCGTTCCGCCTCTTGTCGCTGCTCTTAATCGCGTTTATCGGGTCGTCGCTCGCGCCTTCGACGAAAGCGCAGTCCGGCCCCACGGGGAGTTTGAGCGGCGTCGTGCAGGACGCGAACGGCGCGTTGCTGCCCGGCGTCACGGTCAGCGTGAGGAACACCGGGACGGGGCAGGCGCGCGCCGCGACGACGAATGAAGAGGGGCGCTGGACGGTGGCCGTGCTCCCCGTCGGCGCATACGAAGTCACAATCGAGATGGCGGGTTTTAAAAGGTTGGTGCGGCAGAACGTAGAGGTCGAAGCCTCCGTGCCGCGCACACTCGAAGACCGGCTCGAAATCGGCGAACTCTCCGGCGAAGTGATCACGATCACGTCGGGCGATTCGACGCTCTTGGCGACCGAGACGGCCACGACCGCGCGGCAGGTTTCCTCGGAACAACTCGTCGCCATCCCGACCTCGACGCGTAGTTTCACGCAACTGCTCTCGTCCGAGGCGGGCGTCAGCGCGGAACTTTCGCCCGTGCTGACGAACGGCAACGGCAACGTCTCGCCCTCCGTCAACGGCACGCGCACCACTTCGACCAGCCTCTTCTTCAACGGCGTAGACGCCACCAACGTCACCAACAACGAAGGCTCTCTGAACGACAACATCGCGCCCGCGCCCGAAACACTCTCCGAAGTGAAACTACAGACCAGCCTCTACGACGCCTCGACCGGAAGAAGCGGCGGCGGCAACTTCCAACTCGTCACCCGCAGCGGCACGAACGACCTTCACGGCACGGGTTACTACTTCGTGCAAAACGAGCGTTTCAACGCCAACGATTTCTTCTACAACAAGGACGGCATCGAGCGCCCGCGAGCGCGCCGCCACGAGGGCGGTTTCACCCTCGGCGGCCCCATCGTCAAAGAGCGTTTCTTCTTCTTCGGCGGCTACCAGCGCACGAGCGCGAGTACAGGGTTCGTCCCCACGGCCAGCAGCCAGACGGTGCTTCCCGCCGCGCTCCGCTTAATCTCCGGCGCGCGCACGGCGGATAACGTGGTTGCGGCCTTCGGCGCGCTCAACCCGTGCGTGCGCAACAGCGCGGGTACGCCGACCGCCGGGTTCTGCCTCACTCCCGCGCAAATCTCGCCCATCGCCCTGAACCTGTTGAACGTCGTGAACCCGATCACCGGCGACTTTCTCATCCCCGCGCCCCGCGCCGGGCTACGAACGGTCTTCAACGATCAGGCGGTCGCCGGTACGAACCCTACGCTCTTTGGCGGCAACCCGCTCGTGCGCCAGCGCAACGTCTTTCCGGCCGAGTTCGAGCAGGATCAGTTCACGCTCAAACTCGACGGTCAACTCACCGCCGCCAATCGCCTGAGCGGCGCGTTCTTCTTCGCCAACTTCCCCGGCTTCGATCCCTTCAACGCCCCGAACAGCCAGGCGTCGCCCGCCGGTCTCGTCAGAAACGACCGCAATCGCACGCTCGCCGTCTCCGACGTGCACGTCTTCAACCCGACGATGATCAACGAAGTCCGCTTCGGCTACTTCTCGCTGAACAACTCGCGCTCCCTTCGCGACGACTTCGCCGCGATCACGAGCGCATCGGTCGGCATTGAAAACCCCGCGCTCTTCTTCGACAACAGCGTCGGCACGCAACGACTCGGCCAGTTCATCGGCCGGAACAATCTCGCCAACTTCTCCTTCGGCGGCCCGAACGATTCGTTCAACCGCCGCAAGCAACAGACCTACAGCATCGCCGACAACGTGACGCTCATTCGCGGCGCGCACACGCTGCGGCTCGGCGGCGAGTACAAGCGTTTTCAGTTCGACACTAACCTGCCGGAGGAGCAGGCGACGGAGTTTGAGAAGTTCGACAACTTCACGCAGTTTCTCGCCGGTCGCGCGACCGAGGCCGACACGCAGTTCGGCATCACGGACAAGAGCTTTCGCTTCCGAGACCTCTCCGGCTACGTCGCGGACGATTGGAAGTTCAATTCGCGCCTCACGTTCAACCTCGGCCTGCGCTACGAATTCTTCGGCACGCCGGAAGAAGAAAACGGCCAGTTCGGCAACTTCGACCCCGCGCTCCTGACCAACACGGAGAATCCGCTCTCCGGCTTCATCGTCCCTTCCAACGCGCGAACGACCGGCTTCAGCGCGCTCGACTCCGCGCTCGCCGTGACGGCGCGCGCCGGTAACAAGTCAACCATCAACCCCGACCGCAACAACTTCGCGCCGCGCTTCGGCTTCGCCTACTCGCCGCTCGAATCGAACCGCATGGTCGTGCGCGGCGGCTACGGCGTCTTCTTTGACCGTCCCTCATCCGCCTTCATCAACACCGTGTTCAGCAACTACCCGTTCCTGCGCGAGATCGAAGTCACCGCGCCCACCCGGCAGATCAACATCGGCACGGCCTTCTCGCAGCAGAACACTGCGCTCGGCCTGAACAACTTTCTCCCGAACCGCATCCAACTCGTCTCGACCGGCGGCGCTGTAACCTACGTTATCCGCGACAACACTGGCGTCCAGCGAGACGCCAACGGCGCGCCGAACGCCGTCGATCTGGCGACGGGGCAGCCCGCGCTCGGCAACATCGCCGAGACGTTCGAGTTCCGCGCCGTTGACCGCAATTTGCGCACGCCCTACGTCCAGCAGTGGAACCTCGGCGCGCAGTTCGAGTTGACGAAGAACCTGCTCGTCGAAGCCCGCTACGTCGGCACGAAGGGCACGAAACTGTTGCAGGCCAAGGCGCTCAATCAGGTTTACGATCTGAACGACCCGAACACGCCGGATTACATCTTCGCCCGCTTCAATGGGGCTTACACGGCGGCGCAGCGCGGCAACCCCGCTGCCTTGCGCGGCGCGCTTCGCACGGCCGGTTCAGAGCGCGAGCGCGGGCGAGGGATCGCCTTCGGTTTCCCGAACACGGTGACGGGCGTGCCGGTGGATTTCAACCTGAGCGACCCGAACGGCTCGATCATCGGCTTCGAGGCGCGCGGGCAACTGCTCGGCTTCAACATCCCCGAAGCCTTGCTCCTGCAAGCGGACGGGAACTCCATCTATCACGGCGCGCAATTCAACCTCACGCAGCGACTCACGCGCGGTCTACAGTTCAACGCCTCATACACTTTCTCGAAATCCATCGACACTTCGAGCGCAGACCCCGGCTCGACCGCGGGCGGCGGCAAACCCGACGTGCCGAACACCGGTTTCATCTTGCAGAACAACTCCAACGACCCCCGCAGCAATCGCGGCCTCTCCGACTTTGACCGCACGCAACGGTTCAGCCTGAGCTTCGTCTACGACATCCCGACCTTCGGTTTCACTTCACGGTTCCTGCGCGGCTTCCAGCTTTCGGGCTTCGTGCAGGCGCAGTCCGGCACGCCCTTCTCCATCTTCGCGGCCGAGCCGGAGGCCGGAACCGTCGCCGCGCTCTCCGCGCTTCGCACCGGGTCGGGCGGCCTCTTCCGCCCCGGCTTCGGTCGCCCGAACCTCTGCGGCACGCTCGACCAACTGCGCCAACAGGGCGACGACCCGACCGAGCGTTACTTCAACTCCGGCGCGCTCTGCTCGTCCTTCGGTCAATACGGCAATCTCGGACGCAACGTCCTGCGCGGGCCGCGCCAGAAGCGTTTCGACCTCGGGCTCTCCAAAACCACCGCGCTCACCGAGCGCGTCGGGCTGGAACTGCGCTGGGACGTGTTCAACGTCTTCAACAACGTCAACTTCGCCAACCCGAACAACGACCTGCAAGACACGACCGACTTCGGCCGCATCACCAACACCGTCGGCGGCCCGCGCGTCATGCAGTTCGGCGCGAAACTGAAGTTCTAAGGTTCGTGAATCGTGAATCGTAAATCGTGAATAGAGAAAGACGGATTGAATCTATTCACGATTTACGATTCACGATTCACGATTCGCCTCCTAAATTTATGAGCACCGGCTTAACATCTACGACATCGGCGCGAGGGCGAGAGTTTGACGAGGACGTTTACGACGACGGGCGGCTGCGCGTCGAACACGATAACTATTACGCGGCGTGCGGCGGGAGCGCGCTCCAACTCCCGCGCAAAGAGTTTCTAATCCTCTCGCGCCTTGCGCGGAACGCTCGGCGCGTCGTCTCTGCCGAGGACATCTGGCGGCACGCGTGGCCGCCTCCGGCCGCCCTCAACGCCGAGAGTCTCCACGTTCACATCTACCGCCTGCGCCGCCGCCTCGCGCCCCACCACATCCACATCGAAACCATGATCAACGTCGGCTACCGCCTCATCACCTGAAACGCGGAACGATGAACGCGGAACGATGAACGATGAACTGAGAGCAATTGATTCATCGGCTTATTGATTCATTGATCCAATATTAAATTTCTTCATTGAATCAATGAATCAATGAATCAATCTCTTTCAGTTCATCGTTCCTCCTTCCGCGTTCCGACTTCACCGTTTCAGTTCCCGTTCAGCCCGCGTTCACCTTGAACATTCCCTGCCTGTTCGTCTATAGTGCGGCTTCTTCTTTCAATCCCACAACGGAGCCGATAAAAAGATGGCGCGTTTCAGTTTTCTGCCCCGCGAGGATCAATATTTCTCCTTCTTCTCGCAGATGACCTCCTACATCTACGATGCCTCGACGATCCTGGTCGAGATGATGGGCGAAGGCAGCCGCGACTACAACGCCTATGCCCAACGCATCAAAACCATCGAACACGCCTGCGACGAACTGACGCACACCATCTCCACGAGCCTCAACAAGTCTTTCATCACCCCCTTCGACCGCGAAGACATCTACGAATTGTCGAGCGCGCTCGACGACGTGGTCGATCTCATCGACGACGCCGCGCGCGCCATGGTCATGTTCAACATCCAGCAGAGCACGCCGCACGCGCGCTCCTTCGCCGACGTGATCCAGCGCATGGCCGTGCAACTCCACGAAATAGTCTCGACGCTCGCCCGCCCGACGGGCATCAACCAGCGGCTCGTCGAGATTCACCGGCTGGAGAACGTCGCCGACGACACCTACCACGCGGCCATCGGCGAACTGTTCCGTCAGGAATCTGACCCGCTCACCGTGCTCAAGTTCAAAGAGATTTACGAAAAACTCGAAGCCGCCGTAGACCGCTGCGAACAGGTCGCCAACATCATCGAAAGCGTGATCATCAAAAACGCCTAACGGCTGTCAGTTGCCCGTTGTCAGTTGTCCGTTGTTTCGTGCTCGACCAGCCTTAGCTATTAATTAAACATTCAAGATCGGGCGGCGCATAAAAACTGACAACTGACAACGGACTAAGGACGAATCCCCATGACTGTCACCCTAGCCTTCGTCATCTTCATCATCTTCATCGCGCTCGTCTTCGACTACATCAACGGCTTTCACGATGCGGCCAACTCGATTGCGACGGTTGTATCGACGCGCGTGCTCTCGCCCGGCATGGCGGTCGTGTGGGCGGCGTTCTTCAACTTCATCGCCTTCGCCGTCCTCGGCACGAGCGTCGCCAAGACCATCGGCGGCGATCTCGTGCGGATCGAGTTGATCGAGTCAGACCAGCGTCTCTACGTGCTGCTCGCCGCCCTGCTCGGCGCGGTCATCTGGAATTTGATCACGTGGTATCTCGCGCTCCCCACGTCGAGTTCGCACGCGCTCGTCGGCGGCTACGCGGGCGCGGCCATCACCGCTTACGGCGGCTTCGAGGGATTGTTGAAGCCCGAGGGCTGGATCAAAACGCTCATCTTCATCATCGCCTCGCCGCTCATCGGCATGACGCTCGGCCTCACCATGATGATCACCGTCTTCTGGCTGTTTCGCCGCGCGACGCCGAACCGCGTGGACAAACTTTTCCGGCGCGGGCAACTGGCCTCCGCCGCCGCCTACTCGCTCGGCCACGGCGGCAACGACGCGCAGAAGACGATGGGCATCATCACCATCGTGCTCGTCACGAGCGGCCTGCTCGAAGCGGGCGCGGGCGGCAAACTCCCGGAAATCCCCCTTTGGGTCGTTCTGGCGGCGCACGCGGCGATTGCCGCCGGGACGCTCTCCGGCGGATGGCGCATCGTGCATACGATGGGGTCGAAGATCACCAAGCTCAAACCCGTCGGCGGCTTCTGCGCCGAGACGGCCGGGGCGCTGACGCTCTTCGGCGCGACGCTCGCGGGCATCCCCGTCTCCACCACGCACACGATCACGGGAGCCATCGTCGGCGTCGGCGCGACGCGTCGCCTGTCGGCCGTCAAGTGGGGCGTCGCGGGGCGCATCGTCTGGGCGTGGGTGCTGACCATCCCGCTCGCGGCCTTGATCGCCGCGCTCTCGTTCTTCGTCATCCGCCTGATTGACCGCCTCACGTGAGGACGGCCGCCCGGCCTGTCCGTTAACATAGATTTAAAGTCGCGTTCAGGTGCCTGTAACAGCATCCCGGTATCCTCGGAGTCTTCTTTCGAGCCCTAAACTTCCGAGGAGACCGACGATGTTGTTCCCGACACAAAAGACGGCGCGCCGTCATCAACGCGCCGCGTACGCTACGCTGCTTGGCGTCGCGCTGTTGATCACGTCCGCGTGCAGCGGCGAACGCGCCGACAGCACCACGGCGGGCGCGGGCGGCGGGAAGGTTCGCCTGCTGGGCGCGGGCGCGACTTTTCCAAATCCGCTCTACCAGAAGTGGCTGAGCGAATACGGCAAGGTCAACCCGAAGGCGGAGATCAATTATCAGTCCATCGGCTCGGGCGGCGGCATCCAGCAGATTCAATCGCAGACGATCGACTTCGGCGCAACCGACGCCCCGATGAGCGACGAGGACTTGAAGAAAGCGCCGGGCGAAATTCTCCACATCCCGACCGTGCTCGGCGCGGTCGTCATCACCTACAACCTGCAAGGCGTCTCCGCCCCCCTGCGCTTCTCGCCCGACGTGATCGCGGACATCTTCCTCGGCAAAATCAAGAAGTGGAACGACCCGCGCATCGCCGCCGACAACGCGAGCGCGCAGTTGCCCGCCACGGACATCTCCGTCGTGCATCGTTCGGACGGCAGCGGCACGACGGCCGTTTTTACGGATTATCTGGCGAAGGTCAGCCCGGAATGGAAGACGAAGCCGGGCGTGGGCAAGTCGGTCGATTGGCCGGTCGGCATCGGCGGCAAGGGCAACGAGGGCGTGTCCGGCCAGATCAAGCAGACACCGAACACCATCGGCTACGTCGAACTCGCCTACGCCGTGCAGACGAAACTTCCCGTCGCGCTCATCAAGAACAAGTCCGGCAATTTCGTCGAACCGTCGCTCGCGGCTACCACGGCCGCCGCCGCCGAAAGTTTGCCGACGACGCCCCCGGACTTGCGCGTCTCGATCACAGACCCGGCGGGCGCTGAGGCTTACCCGATTTCGAGTTACACTTACGTCCTCGTCTATAAAGATCAGAAGGACGCGACGAAGGGCAAGGCGCTCGTGGACTTCCTGTGGTGGGGGATTCACGAAGGCCAGCAAATCACCAAAGACCCTCAGTACCCTTACGCCGCGCTCCCCGCCGAGATCGTCGAGAAGGCTTCGGCCATGCTCAACTCGATCACCTCGGGTGGGAAGACGCTACGCGGCGGCGCGTAGGGAGTTTCAGGTTTCAGGTTTCAAGTTTCAAGACTGAGGTTGGAGGTTCTTTGTCTTAAACTTAAAACTTGAAACTCGAAACTTGAAACTCGAACACGCACCCTGACACTCATGCAACAACCATCACCGCCCCTGCCGACACCCACGGCAGCCTATGGCGCGCGCTTTCGCGCGTGGAACTGGCGGCGCGCGCTTTCGCCGACGGGCAACACGGGCGATGCCGTGTTTCGCGCCGTGTTGTTCGCCTGTGCGCTCACGGTGCTGCTGCTCGTCGGGGCGATGATCGTGGCGATGGCCTCGAATTCGCGCCTGTCTTTGCGCGAGTTCGGCTTCGGTTTTTTGACGAGCAGCGAGTGGAATCCGGTGACGGGAAGCTTCGGCGCGTTGCCGTTCATCTACGGAACGGTCGTCTCGTCGTTGCTCGCGCTGCTGATCAGCGTGCCCATCTCGCTCGGCGTCGCCGTCTTCCTCGTCGAACAAGCGCCGCCGCGCCTGTCGCGCCCGATCACGTTTCTCGTCGAACTGCTGGCCGCGATTCCCTCGGTGGTCTACGGGCTGTGGGGCATCTTCGTGCTCGCGCCCGTCCTGCGCCAGTACGTCGAGCCGCCGCTTGCCAAGTGGCTCGGTTGGACGCCTTTCTTTCAAGGCCCGATCACGGGCATCGGGTTGCTCACGGGCGGGATCATTCTCGCCATCATGATCACGCCGATCATCTCGGCGGTCGTGCGCGACGTGCTCGCGGCCGTTCCCGTCTCGCAACGCGAAGCCGCGCTCGCGCTCGGCGCGACGCGTTGGGAAACGACGCGCGTCGTATTAGCCAACGGCGGCCCCGGCATCGCGGGCGCGATCATCCTCGGCCTGGGACGCGCCATCGGCGAGACGATGGCCGTCACGATGGTCATCGGCAACCGCGCGCAGATCAGCGCGTCGCTGTTCGAGCCTTCGTACACAATCGCCTCCGTCATCGCCAACGAGTTCACGGAAGCGACCGAAGCGATCTACCTGAGCGCGCTCGTCGAACTCGGGCTGATCCTCTTCCTCGTCACTTTCATCATCAACGCCGCCGCGCGCCTCCTCGTCTGGAGCGTCACCCGCTCGACGAGCGGCACGGCCAGAGCGTGAGAACTTCAGGGGAAGGGGGAAAGGTAAAAGGGGAAAGGGCAAGCGCACATTGCGGCGGGTTTCGGTTTTAACCTTTACCCCTTACCCCTTTCCCTTTCTCCAAGATTTTTATGCCGACGATGCACGCCAGACGCTACGCCACCAACGCCGTGATGACGACGTTGACGGCCGCGTGCGCCTTCTTCGCCGTCGCCGTGCTCGTGTTGATTCTGGGCTACATCGCTTACCGGGGCATCGGCGCGATCAGCTTTCAATTTTTGATCGAAACTCCGAAGCCCGTCGGCGAAGGCGGCGGCATCGGCAACGCCATCCTCGGCACATTGATCCTGCTCGGGATGGCCTGCATCGTCGGCATGCCTTTCGGCATCGCGGCCGGAATTTACCTCGCCGAGTACGGCGCGGGACGTTTCGCCTCGCTCGTGCGCTTTCTGACCGACACGCTGACGGGCATCCCCTCGATCCTCGTCGGCGTCTTCGTCTACACGATCATCGTCCTGCCGATGAAGCAATTTTCGGCGATGGCGGGCGGCATCGCGCTCGCCGTGATCATGATCCCCATCGTCGCGCGCACGACCGAGGAGATGATCCGGCTCGTGCCCGCGAGTCTGCGCGAGGGCGCGCTCGCGCTCGGCGCGCCGCAGTGGAGGGTGACGACCGGGGTCGTCCTGCCCGCCGCCGCCTCCGGCATCGTGACGGGCGCGATGCTCGCCGTCGCGCGCGTCTCCGGCGAGACCGCGCCGCTCCTGTTCACGGCCTTCGGCAGCCGCTTCTTCAACGTCTATCTCGACCAGCCGATGGCTTCTTTGACCGTGCAGATTTACAATTACGCAATCTCGCCCTACGACGAATGGCACGCGCAGGCGTGGGCGGCGACGCTTATCCTGATGACGCTTATTCTCGTCATCAACATCACCGTTCGCTTCTTTACGCGGCGGAAGATTTGAACTCGTGAATCGTAAATCGTGAATCGTAAATAGATTCAACCCGGCTTTCTCTATTCACGATTTACGATTCACGATTTACTAATGCTTATGTCAACGACCGCACCAACTTCTTTTACGAGCGAGCCGCGCGAGCAAACGGCGGGGGAGGCGAGCGCCGGGACAAGCGCGAAAATCAGCGTGCGCGACCTGAACTTTTTCTACGGCGGGACGCAGGCACTCTTCAACATCTCGCTCGACATCCCGGAGCGCGTCGTGATGGCTTTCATCGGCCCTTCGGGCTGCGGCAAGTCAACTTTCCTGCGCACGCTCAACCGTATGAACGACACGATACCGGGCGCGCGGGCGGCGGGCGAGGTCTTGATTGACGGCGAAGATATTTATGCGCCGGGCTTGAACGTCGTAGACCTCAGGCGCAGGGTCGGGATGGTCTTCCAGAAGTCGAACCCGTTCCCCAAATCCATCTTCGATAACGTCGCCTACGGCCTGCGCGTCAATCGGCTCACGACGAACAAGACGGAGTTGCAGGATCGCGTCCAGCAGGCTTTGCAGGATGCGGCCATCTGGTCGGAGGTCAAGGATCGTTTGAACACTTCCGCGCTCGGGCTATCGGGCGGGCAGCAGCAGCGGCTCTGCATCGCGCGCGCTCTGGCCGTGCGCCCGGAAGTGGTGTTGATGGACGAACCGGCCTCCGCCCTCGACCCCATCGCGACACAGAAGATCGAAGAGTTGATCGTCGAACTCAAACAGCAATACACCATCGTCATCGTCACGCACAACATGCAACAGGCGGCGCGCGTCTCGGACACGACCGCATTCTTCTGGCTCGGCAAACTCATCGAGATCAACGCGACCGACAAGATTTTCACGAATCCGGACGAGAAATTGACCGAGGACTACATCACGGGGAGGTTCGGCTGAGCGATTTCGCGATCTGTGATCGCGGCTTGCGGATTTCACGTCCGCGATCTCAGGTTCGAGATTTGAACTTTGAGCCGTGATCGCACGCGGGAAACGTCAACCGAAATTTTAAACATGGAACGGCAAAGGCATCTCGACTACGATCTGGACAACTTGCGCAACCGCGTGTTGCTGCTCGGCGGCAAGACCGAAACCGCGCTCGCGCGCGCCATGGCGGCGCTCGGCGAGCGCGACACAGAGGCGGCACAGGAAGTCTTGAGAGACGACGACGAGATCGACCAACTCGAAGTGGAAATAGATCGTCTCTGCATAGACGTGCTGGCGCTGCGCCAGCCCGCCGCGCGCGACCTGCGTTTCGTCGTCTCGGTGGCGAAAGTCACGCCCATTCTCGAACGCATCGCCGATCACGCCTGCAACATCGCACGCGCCGCCATCGATCTCAACAACGAGCCGCAACTCAAGCCCTTCGCCGAACTGCCGCGCATGGCCGCGCTGGCCTCGGCGATGCTGCGCGCCGCGCTCGACGCCTTCACCACCAACAACGCGGCGGAGGCGCGCGCCGTCATACTCGGCGACGACGAGATCGACGCGCTCTACGAGCACATGTTCCAAACACTGATCAAGCTGATGGCCTCCGACCCGACCACCACCGGGCGCGGCGCGCGCCTGCTGCTCATCGCCAAGCATCTCGAACGCGTCGGCGATTACGTCACGGACATTTGCGAACTCACGGTCTACATGGCCGAGGCGACATTCATCAAACACAGTAATTAGCAAGGGTTTCAAGTTTCAGGTTTCAAGTTTCAAGTTAAAGAACTAAAGAACCTCAGACCTGAAACTTGAAACCTGAAACTTGAAACTCATCTTATGGCAAAGCCGATTCTCATCGTCGAAGACGACCCGGACATCGCCGAGGGCTTGCGTTACAACCTGACGCGCGAGGGGCTGGAGTCGATCATCGCGCCCACGGGCGAGCAGGCGTTGGCCGCCGCGCTCGACGCAGCCCGCCCGCCCGCGCTCATCATCCTCGATTTGATGCTGCCGGGGATGAGCGGCACGGAGTTGTGTCGTCGGCTGCGGCGCGAGCCGTCCACGCGGCGCACGCCCATCATGATGCTCACCGCGCGCGCGGACGAAGCGGATCGCATCAGTGGTCTAGACCTCGGCGCGGACGACTACATCACGAAGCCTTTCTCCCTGAAAGAAGTCATGGCGCGCGTCCGTGCGCTCCTGCGCCGCGCCGACGAACAGAGCGCGCCGGGCTACAACGACGAACGTCTCGCGATTGATTTCGCCGACATGCGCGTGACGTGCGACGGCGCGGCCGTCAAGCTCACGCGCAAGGAATTCGCCCTGCTCGAAACGCTCTCCAAAACCGGCAGCCGCGTCGCCACGCGCCAGCACATCCTCGACAACGTGTGGGGCTATGAATACTACGGCGACACGCGCACGCTCGACGTGCACATCCGCCGCCTGCGACAAAAACTGGGAGACTGCGGCAACTGCATCGAGACCGTGGTCGGCGTCGGCTATCGCTTCGTCGGATGCCCGAAGCCGGCCGGCGCGGAATCGAAAGAATAACAATTGACCGCTCGCCCACGGGTGTTCGAGAATCAATCTCGTGCGTCGCCGCAAACTTCACATCTGTATCATGCTGCTCGCGTTTTTCGCCGGTATCGTCGCCACCCCGGCGGGCAGGCAGGCCGTCCGGCATGCCGTGTCTCTCGTGCGCGAGCAATTCGACGACACCTGTGCAAACAATTTCTTTCCCTGTTAAGCGTTCGTTCAACTTCATAGATGTCTCTCCGCGCATCTTTAGCCGCCACGCTCTGCGTCGCGCTCATCCTCGCTTTCTTCGCGCTTGTCTTCTGGCGTCCGGCGGCGGCGTGGCCTGCGCTCGTATTCGCGCTGGCGGGCGCTGGAGCGGCGCGCCTTCTGACGGGCAGGTCGGCGAGGGACGCATCCCACGACGGAGCGGCATCTCACGCGAACAAGACGACGACAGAGCAGGCGATGCAAAGCGCGAAGGTTGCGGCGAGGAGAGCTGTGGCGGCGGAGGGCGTACCGGCGGGCGAGTTGGTCGAGGCAATGATGAACAGCATGCGCGAGGGGATGCTCGTGGTGGACGGCGACTTGCGCGTGCTGGCTTCAAACGCGGCCGCGCGCTCGCTCTTCGGGTTCGGCGAGGGCGACGCGGAGGTGGCGGCGGCGGAGCAAAGACGGCCGCGGCTGGGCGAGTTGACGCGCAACCCCGCCGTGCTCTCGGCTTATCTAGACGCGCTTGAGCGGGGCGAGCGCGTGGAAGTCAAGGTCGAGATGGCGGACGCCGAGCGGCGCGTCTTCGATCTGCGCGTCGCGCCGTTGCATGGGGGCGAGACGAGGGCGCGGGAAGGAGCCGCGCGCGGCGGCGCGGTCGGCGTCTTCTTCGACATCACGCGGCTCGAACGTCTCGAACGCGTCCGTCAGGAGTTTCTTTCAAACGTCTCTCACGAACTGCGCACGCCGCTGACCGCCATCCGCGCTTTCGTCGAGACGCTCGAAGGCGGCGCGCTCGACGACGCCGATAACAACCGCCGCTTCCTCTCCATCATTGACCGCAACGCCGCGCGCATGCACAGCCTCATCGACGACATCCTCGAACTGTCGGCCATCGAATCGGGAACGGCAAAAGTAGAGGCGCGACCCGTCCGCCTGCGCTCCCTGATCGCCGACGTGCTGACCGCGCTCGGCGCGCGCGCCGCCGAGCGCGGTGTGACGCTACAAAACGAGGTCGCCGCGGACGTGTCTGTCCACGCCGACGCGCGCCGCCTCGAACAGATGCTCACGAATTTGTGCGACAACGCCATCAAGTTCAACGTCGAGGGCGGCACGGTCAGCATCCGGCACGAGCGCGCCGACGGGCGCGACCGCATCTCGGTCGCCGACACGGGCGAAGGCATCGCGCCCCCGCACATTCATCATATCTTCGAGCGTTTCTACCGCGTTGACCGCGCACGCTCGCGCTCGCTCGGCGGGACGGGACTCGGGCTCGCCATCGTCAAACACCTCGCGCGCGCGCACGGCGGCGAGGCCACCGTGCGCTCCGTCTCCGGCGAAGGCTCGACATTCATCATCGAACTGCCGCATAGTGTTGAGGCCGAACACAGATGATCGCCGGGAGACGAATGAACGGCCAACGATTTCATTCATCCCGAGCGCCCTCCATCATCCTTGCTCTTGACGCTTCGCAAGAACCGCTGTTACACTTTTGTGACGTTTTAAGCAGAGCCTTTGGCGCGTCCTGCGCCGCAAGAGCAAGAGGGTAAATCTACAAAACCCGGCCGCTGCACACGCGGCGAAACTTTTCTCGGATAGTGTTAGGAGGTACGTGGTGGGCTTCAAAATCGGTCAGAAAGTCGTCTATCCCAATCATGGCATCGGAACTATCGAACAGGTTGAGCAGAAACAGATAGGCGCGACATCCATCCCCTTTTACACCCTTCGCCTCGCAGCCACCAACTCAGTAGTTCTCGTCCCCGTCGCCAACGCAGGCGAAGTGGGCTTGCGCTGCCCCATTTCGTCGGCCGAATGCGAGATGTTGTTGAAGAACCTCGGCGACGACTTCACGGCCGCCCCGAACGATTGGAAAGATCGCTTCAAAGAATTTTCCGAAAAGATGCGCACCGGCGACATTTTTGAAGTCGCCGACGTGCTCAAACACCTGACGTATTTGAGTCGGATCAAGCCGCTCAGTTTCCGCGAGCAGCGGATGCTCGAACGCGCGCACTATCTGGTCGTGTCCGAACTCGCCGCCGTGTGCCGGCAGCCGGAATGCAATGTCGAACCCCGTGTCGAGCAAGCGCTCACGCGCGCCTGCGCCAAGCACGAGCGTCGCCCGGCCGCGACGGGACGCACGCGCGCCGCCGGAGTTGCCGCCGCCGGACACTAAAAAACCTTTGGGGAAAAGGGTAAGGGGTAAGGGGAAAAGGTGAAGTCGCTCGGTTGAGTGCTTTTCCTTTACCCCTTACCCCTTACCCTTTACCCCTTACCCTTTACCCCTTACCCTTTTCCCCTTACCCTTTTCCCCGTTTATCTTTTCCCTTACCCTTTTTCCGCCTTATTTTCCATCGCGCGCCCGGCAAGACTGGCGACGACGGCCGTCAGTTCGGCCGGTTCGACGGGCTTCTGCACGTGTAACTGGAAGCCCGCGAGCAGTGCGCGCATGCGGTCTTCGGCGCGTGCATAGGCCGTCAGAGCGGCGGCCGGAATTTTGCCGCCGCGCTCGGGCGGCAGGCTGCGAACTTTGCGGATCAACGTATAGCCGTCCTCGCCCGGCATCTCGATGTCGCTAATCAACACGTCCGGCCGCCACGATTCCAATTGCACGAGCGCATCGGCGGCGTTCGACACGGCGAGTACCTCGGCGCGGCATTGCCTGAGCACGACGACGAGCATCTGGCGCGAATCCGGTTCATCCTCCACGAGCAGCACGCGCAGCCCTTCGAGTTCGGGCTGGCATTCGAGCGCATGACGCCCTCCGGCCGTCGGGTGTTCGGCCACGGGCGCATGTTCCCCGGCCTTCGCCGCCTGCTCCCGCTGGTGAACGACCATCAGGGGAAGCGACACTTTGAACGTCGTTCCCTGCCCCGCGCCTTCGCTTTCCGCCGCGACCGTCCCGCCGTGCAGTTCGACGAGATGGCGGACGATGGCGAGGCCGAGGCCGAGGCCGCCGTGCTTGCGCGTCGTCGAGGGGTCGGCCTGCCGGAAGCGGTCGAAGACGTAGGGCAAAAACTTCTTCTCGATGCCCTGCCCCGTGTCGCTGACGGTGAATTCGAGGTGTGATTTGACGCGCGTGAGCAAGACCTGCACGCGCCCCTCTTTCGGCGTGAACTTGATGGCGTTCGACAGTAGATTCCAGACGACCTGCTGCAAGCGATCAGGGTCGCCGGAGACCGGCCCCGCGCCCGGGTCGAGGACGACCTGCAAGCGGATGCCCCTGGCTTCCGCCGCGGGGCGCACGGAATCCACGGCCGCTTCGATGACGGGCGCGAGTTCGACGGGTCGCACGTCAAGGCGCAGTTTGCCGCGAATGATGCGCGACACGTCGAGGATGTCGTCGATGAGTTGCACCTGCGATTGCGCGTTGCGTTCGATGGTTTCAAGCGCGCGTCGCCCGGTCGCTTCGTCGAGTTGGCCGCTTGAGAGCAGGCGCGTCCAACCGAGCACGGCAGTCAGTGGCGTGCGCAATTCGTGTGAGAGCGTCGCGAGAAATTCATCCTTGAGCCGGTTGACTTCCTGCGCCTCGCGATAAAGCCGCGCGTTATCGACGGCGAGCGCGGCGCGATGCGCGAGGTCTTCGGCGAAACTGAGATCGGCGGCACTGAAGTGACGACCTGATTCCGCCGCGATGAATGTCACTGCACCGAGCACGCGATTGTGCGCGATGAGCGGGACGATCATCGCCGACTTGAGTCCGAGTTCGCGCAGCATCCTGACTTGCCCATCGTCGCGCGTCACAAGCGCGAGCAGAATTTCAGGAACGTTTGGATAAATTTCCGGCTGGCCGGTGCGAATCACTTTGGCGACGCCTTCCGCGTCGGTTAACTCCTGCGGGTAACGACGATCCAGTTCCAACGCCAGTTCCACTTTGGCCGGGTCTTGATGCGCAACGGCGAGACGCCGGATCGTGCGCTCATCGGCCACCATGTCTATCGAGCACCAATCGGCGAGACGCGGAACGACGAGATGCGCCAAGGCGGTGAGCGTCGCTTCGTAATCGAGCGATGAGACGAGCACCTCGCTCGCCTCGGCGAGGAAACGCTGCGATTCTTCAGCGCGCTTGCGGTCGTCGATGTCCGTGTTCGTGCCGAACCATTTATCGATGCGCCCGCTGTCGGCATCGCGCATCGGCAATGCCCGCGCCAGATGCCAGCGGTACTCGCCATCAGCCCTGCGCAAACGAAACTCGCAATCGTAAACTTCGCCTGTCTCCAGCGAACGCATCCAACGCTCAAGGCACGCGCTCAGATCGTCCGGGTGAACGACTGCCTGCCAACCTGCGCCCAGCACTTCTTCAGCCGTGCGCGCGAAGTAGTTGAGCGTCGTCTGATTAACGTAATCAAGCGTGCCGTCGGACTGCGCCGTCCAAATCTGTTGCGGGATGGCATCGGCGAGAAAACGGTAGTAACGCTCGCTGGCTTCCGCCTTGCCGCGTTCGTCCTTCGCGGTTTCAAACAAGCGCGCATTATCGATAGCGACGGCGGCCTGCGCTGCCAGTCCTTCGACGAGGTGGGCGGTGCGCTCCGTAAAAACGCCCGCCTGCTCATGACCGAAGAACAGCCCGCCG
>DASQMC010000061.1:0-73223 GCA_035645695.1 Pyrinomonadaceae bacterium | reverse complement strand
GACTTGTAGCCTTCCACGTCCTCGCCGTCATACAGTTTCATCTTCTTGACGACATCGACGCCCGCGCGCTTCGGGTCTTCGAGGCGTGTCATGACGGCGAACATGGCCGCGACCCGCAGGGTGTTCGGGGCGAGGTGGACGTTGCGCAAGACCTCTGACTGGTTCAGGAGCTTGTCGTAGATGCGCTCCTCCTGCGATACCCTCAGGTTGTAGGGGACGCGGACGAGGATGATGCGATCCTGTAGGGCCTCGGACTTGCGGTTGCCGGCGAAGGAGATGTACTCGTTCTCGTTCGTGTGCGAGAGGATGACCTCGTCGGCGTAAATCATGGCGAAGCGGCCGGTCTTGATGTTCTGCTCCTGCGAGAGCGTCAAAAGCGAGTAGAGAAACTTCTCGTCGCACTTGAGCATCTCGATGAACTCCATCACGCCGCGGTTGGCGATATTGAGTTCGCCGTCGAAGCGATAGGCGCGCGGGTCTGACTCGACGCCGACTTCGCCGATGGTCGAAAGATCAATCGAGCCGGTGAGTTCCGTGATGTCCTGCGATTTCGGATCGCTCGGCGAGAACGTGCCGATGCCGACGCGCTCCTTTTCCGAGAAGAGCACGCGCTCGACGCGCACGTCTTCGTGGCGTCCGCCGTAAGTGTGTTCAAGGGCGTAGCGACACTGCGGGCAGAGGTCGCCTTCGATGTAGATGCCGTAATGCTTTTCGATCTCGGCGCGGAGTTCGTGCGGGATGAGATGCAGCGGTTCCTCGTGCATCGGGCAGTCTTTGATCGCGTAGAGCGCGCCCGCCTCCGTGCGCGTGTAGTCTTCGAGGCCGCGCTTGAGCATCGTGACGATGGTTGACTTGCCGCCGCCGACAGGCCCCATCAGGAGCAGTATGCGCTTGCGGACTTCGAGGCGTTGCGCCGCCGACTTGAAGTATTCGACGATGCGCGCGAGCGGTTCTTCGATGCCGTAGAGTTCCTCTGCGAAGAACTTGTAGCGCGCCACCTCGTCGCGCGTGCCTTCGTTGAGTTTTTCGATCCCGGCGGCGTGGATCATGTCGTTGACGCGCCCGTGGGAGAGTTGGGCGAGCCTGGGGTTTTGCGAAACTAACTCGAAGTAGTCGCGGAAAGACCCTTCCCAGTTGAGGGCTTCGCGTTCGCGGCGCAAGTCTTCGAGACGCTCGCTGATGTTGAATTTGTATTTGCCATCCTGCTCTTCGTGCATAGCCTTGATACCTCTAAAACGGCTTCGCGCGTGTGGACGGCGTGGGGAAGTCACGCCCTTCCTTCTTTATTGTGGGCGGCTCACGCGCCTGCGGGCTTCGACGCTTCATCCGGGCTGTTTATAGTTTAGCCCGCACCGGCTGAGTCGCATTGGTATTAGGACAAGTCTCGATGCGACAGATGGGACGTGCGCGGATGCGAACCCGATCTGGCGCCGTCGAGTCTTGGGGAATCCTGTTAAAGACTTGATTGTCAAACGAGAGCGACAGGCGGGACGTGCGACTTTTTCGCGACCACTATTTCCGCCGCTTGCCGCGATTATAACACAGCACAGAGAACTGCAAATCAACGCTTATTCGTCGCCGCCTGCGTCGAGCATCACGCGCGGTTGCAACCGGCCGCGAGCCGCTTCGTACACGCCGACGGCGAGCAAATTTCCCGCGTCGTCGCGCATACGCACGCGCTCGCCCTCGCGCCAGAGCGAACTCAATTCCCCCGAGACCCGCATCGCCGCGCCGTGCCGCGTGCGTCGCGCGTCTTCGGCCGTTAGATGCAGGAAAGGCAGTTCGGGGAGCGCCGCGTCCGGCGTGATGAGAAGTTCGCCCACGCCGCCCGCCTCCCCGGCGCGCTCCGACAAGTCTTCGAGCGTGACGGCCTCCGCGATGCGGAACGCTCCCGCGCGCGTGCGGCGCAGCGCGGCGAGGTGCGCGCCCACGCCGAGCCGCGCGCCGAGGTCTTCGGCCAGCACGCGAATGTACGTCCCCGCCGAACAGGCCACGCGCACGCGCAGGTCGCAAGTCCCGTCCGCGTTGGCGCGCAACCATGCGCCGCCCGCGCCCGCCGCCGCACCGTCCATCTCCAGCACTTCCAACTCGCGAATCGAGACGCGCGCCGCCACGCGTTCTACTTCCACGCCGCGTCGCGCCAGTTCATACAACTTTTGCCCCTGTATTTTCTTCGCCGAATACATCGGCGGCACTTGCTCGATCTCGCCGCGCAAACTCTCAAGCGCGCCTTCAACTCTTTCCCTGTCCCACTCCGCACACGGCCGTCCGGCGTCCGGCGCTTCTTCGCCCGTCACATCACCAATCGCATCGCTCATCGCATCGCCCGTCGCACTGCCCGCATCTTCCGTCGGCCGCACGCGCCGCGCGCCCGTCAGGTCGCCCGTTTCGGTCGCATAGCCGAAACGCACGAGCGCCTCATACTCCTTCTCAGCCCCCGAGAGAAACTGCGCGAGCCGCGTCGCGCGACCGACGAGCACGACCAGCACGCCGGTCGCGAACGGGTCGAGCGTCCCCGTGTGGCCGACGCGCCGCTCCCGCAGCACGCGCCGCACGCGCGCCACCACGTCGTGCGATGTCCAACCCGCGGGCTTGTCTATGATGAGCGCGCCGTCCATAAAAACAGGGTAAGGGGAAAAGGGGAAAGGGGAAAGGCGCGAGCGGCATGTCCCGCTTCACCGAAGCATGTCCCGATCCCTCGCGGCGGCGTTGGTTTCCCTCCTTTACCCTTTACCCCTTTCCCCTTTCCCCTTTACCCCTTTATCCCTTTCCCCTTTACCCCTTTCCCTTTCCCCTATGCTTTAATCGCCTCATGCGCAGGGCGAGACGAAGAATGCCGGAGCGGAATTTGCAGGAGACGGAAGCGAAGCCCAAACGCCCCGTCGATCCCGAACGCGCGCGCACGCGCACGCTCCAACGCGCCGTCAAACTGCTGGCCGCCAAGCCGCGTTCCGTCGCCGAACTGCGCGAACGACTACTCGAAAAAGAGTGGACGACGGAGGAGGCCGCCGATTACGCCATCACCCGGCTCAGCGAGTACGGCTATCTGGACGACGAGCAATTCGCCTTAGGCTACGCATCGGCGCGCGTCCGGCAGAAGCCCGTCGGGCGGCAACAACTCGCGCGCGATCTGCAAATGAAGCAGATTGATCGCGAACTCGCCCAACAGACACTCGAAAAAGTTTTCGAGGCCACGCCCGAAGCCGAACTCATAGACCTTGCCATCGAAAAGCGCGTCCGCCTGCGCGGTCGCCCCACGACCAGACAGGAAAGCAAAAGTCTCTTCGATCACCTCCTGCGTCGCGGCTTCAGCTACGACCTCATCATCAGCAAAGTCCGCGCCCTCTCGTCCGCCGAACTGGACGAGGACGAAGAAGCGGCCGTCGCCGACGAATAGAGAGAGCCGGAGCGCACCGTTCTCTCCCGCCTGACACGGCGTAAAGTCTCTCCGTGAGAGACGCACACGGCAACAGTTTTCAGACAACTACTCGACTCCATCATCGACGCCCCCGGCGTCGGTTACGATAAGCCGCAACCGCCGCCGTCGCCCTCCATCACCACGTGCACGCGCCCGCTACACGCAGTTTCACCCGCCCGCGCGTCGCGTGCTAGACTCAAGACAGTAAACAGTAAGCAGTGAGCAGCGAGCAGTGTGTAGCTCAGTATTTACTGCTTACTGCTTACTGCTCACTGCTTACTGCTTACAGAGATTTGCTTATGATGAACGGAAACGAAATTCGCGAAATATTTCTGAGCTACTTCGAGCGCAACGGCCACACGCGCGTGCGTTCGAGTCCGCTGTTGCCTGCCGGTGACCCGACGCTGCTGTTCACCAACGCCGGGATGAACCAGTTCAAGGATGTCTTTCTCGGCCAGGAGGCGCGCCCCTATACGCGCGCCGCCTCGTCGCAGAAGTGCATCCGCGCGGGCGGCAAGCACAACGATCTCGACGAGGTGGGCAAGACCGCGCGCCACCACACCTTCTTCGAGATGCTCGGCAACTTCTCCTTCGGCGACTACTTCAAGGAAGACGCCATCCGCTACGCGTGGGATTTTCTCGTCAACGTACTCAAACTCGACCCCGAACGCATGTGGTTCACCGTCTTCGGCGGCGACGAAGAAGTGGCGGCGGACGAAGAGGCCATCGCGTTGTGGATCAAGGTCGGCGCGCGTCCCGAACGCGTGCTGCGTTTCGGGCGCAAAGACAATTTCTGGCAGATGGCCGAAACCGGCCCCTGTGGGCCGAACTCCGAGATCAACTACTACCTCGGCGAACACCCCGAAGACCCCGCGTTCAACCGCGCCGAATTCGTCAACGGCCCCGGCGACACGACGATGGAGATTTGGAATCTGGTCTTCATGCAGTACAACCGCATCGAGAGCGCGCCCGGCCAGTACAAACTCGAACCGCTGCCCGCGCCCTCCGTCGATACGGGCGCTGGCCTCGAACGCCTCGCCGTCGTGATGGAAGGCGTGAAGTCGAACTATGACACGACGCTGATTAAGGACATCATCCAATTCACCGCGCGCCTCGCCGAACGTGCCTACGAACCCGACACGCAGGAAGGCTTCGCCATGCGCGTCATCGCCGACCACGCGCGCTCCACCGCCTTCTCCATCGCCGACGGCATCCTCCCCGGCAACGAAGGGCGCAACTACGTGCTGCGCAAAATCATGCGCCGCGCCATCTATCAGGGACGCAACACCCTCAACTTCGACGGCCTGTTCTTCAACGAAGTTTGTAACTTCGTCATTGACCGAATGGGAGAGGCTTACCCCGAACTTGAAGCGCAGCGCGGCTTCATCGAAAAGATGGTGCGCTTCGAGGAAGAGAGATTCGGCAATACGCTGACGGTCGGTCTGAAAAAACTCGAAGAGTTAATTAATACCAGCCGGGATAAAAATACGGGTGAGTCATACGTTCCCGCCTTAGAACTGGCAAAACTCTACGACACGTTTGGGACTCCGATTGACTTGATGTACGTGGTTTTGTCGCAGGGCAAACATAAAATCATGAATCCGCCCGCATTCGATGACGGTACGATTCGGGCGTATCCGCGTGAGGGAATAAAAGACGCGGAAGAATTAACTGAAGACGAGTTTAGGAAACAAATAGAAGATCAATTAAAAGAGCTTCAGCAAAGTGGAACTGAGAAACACGCAGCGGAGAACAAAAAAGCGAAGCCCGTTTACGTCGCCCTATCGCGGCGGACTGATACTCGCTCCGAGTTTAAAGGCTACGAGTCAACGAGTGTTGAAGAGTCGAACATCGTAGCCTTGCTGAAAGGCGACGACGAAGTTAAATCGTTGAGCGAGGGCGAAGAGGGCGAGGCCGTGTTGCATCACACGCCGTTCTACGCGGAGAGCGGCGGGCAGGTCGGCGACGTGGGCGTGTTCATCGGTGAGAAGTTGAAGGCTGTCGTGACAGACACTTTTTCGCCCGCGCAGGGGTTGATCGTTCATAAGGTCAAGGTGGAAAAAGGGAGTTTGAAAGTCGGCGATGTGGTATCGGCGCGGGTTGATGTGGAGAAGCGCGATGCGACGCGGCGCAACCATACGGCGACGCACTTGATGCACGCCGCGCTGCGCGAGGTTTTGGGAACGCACGTAAAGCAGGCCGGGTCGGTCGTCGCGCCGAACTTTTTGCGCTTCGACTTCACGCACTTTCAACCGCTCTCGCGCGACGAGATCGCGGAGATCGAGCGTCTCGTCAACTATCACATCCTGCGCAACGAGCAGGTGGGAACGGAAGAACTCGCGCTCGAAGAGGCGATGCAGTCGGGCGCGATGGCTCTGTTCGGCGAGAAGTATGCGGAGAAGGTTCGCGTCCTCTCGGTGCCGGGCGCGGAAGGGGTCTTCTCAAAGGAGTTATGCGGCGGCACGCACGTACGCTCGACGGGCGACATCGGGCTGTTCAAGATCGTGAGCGATGAATCCGTGGCTTCCGGGACGCGCCGCATCCGCGCCGTCACGGGCTGGGACGCGCTCATGCGCTTTCGCGAGACGGAGGCTCTGGTCGATCAGGTCGCGGTGAACCTGCGCTCAACGCGCGGCGACCTGCCCGCAACGGTCGAACGCCTTCAGGAAGAACTCAAGCGCGCGCGCCGCACGAATGATGAGTTGAAACAGAAACTTGCGAGCGGCGCGGGCGGCGCGTCTTCGGGTAACGGCAACGATGCGGTGCGCGAGGTGGCGGGCGTGCGGGTGCTCGCGCGCGAGGCTAGCGAACTCGACGCGGCGGGACTCAGGCAGTTGTCCGACACGCTTCTGGCGCGCGTGAAATCCGGCGTCGTCGTCCTCGGACGGCAAAGCGAGGGCAAGGCTTCGATCATCGTCCGCACGTCGAAAGATCTGCACGGGCGCATCCCGGCCGGGCAGGTCATACGCGAACTCGCACCCATCATCGGCGGACGCGGCGGCGGCAAGCCCGACATGGCCGAGGGCGGCGGCGCGCAAGTCGAGAAACTCGCCGAGGCTCTTGAGGCGAGCTACGAAGTTGTCGGCCGGATGCTCGCGGCGAACGGCGGTTGAGCAACTAAGACGTTTTGAAACGCCGGAGGGGCGGCCGGAGGTAACGCGGGCGAGTGATCGCCGTTTTACTTCCGGCCGCCCCTCCGGTTTTTCAGTCCGCTTTTAACCTGCCCCGGAGGCGACATCTAGGTCGCCGGCTTCCATTCCTTCTGTCTCTCGTTGAGGACGACGCCCATGCGTTCGAGCGTGGCTTTGTTGAGCGTGCCGGTGACTTTGAGACCTTCGGCCTCCTGATATTTTCTGAGCGCGGCGCGCGTGTCGGCGCTGAGTTTGCTGTCCTCCGCGCCCGCGTACAGGCCGCGCGCCTTGAGGATGGCCTGCGCCTGCTTGATCTGTTCCTTGGTAGAACGAAAGACGGGGCCGCGTTTGACGGCGGGCTTCGGCTTCGCGCTGGCGCGCGGCGTGTTTGAAGAATCGGGATTTTGCGTCGCCATCGAGATGGACGCGGCGCATAGCAGCGTGAGGAAAGCAACGAACAGTCTTCTCATGGAATACTCCTTCTTTGAAAGTTGTGGCGCGTGAGGCGCTAAGTGCATGTCCGGAGGATAGAGCGCGTTCATCGTACACACGCTGTCAAGCCCTGAAACGGAACGCAAAAGACGGACGCCGGAAGCCGAAAAGAAGGACTAAGTGTCTGCAATCATGACCTTTGCGCCCGTTCGCCGGTGCGCACGGCTCAATTTCGGGAGGCTCAACACGGCGACTCGCAAAGCACAAAAGTTGCATGAAAAGTTGCAAGGCATTCGACTCCCCCTTGCTCTTTAGCGCGGCTTCTTAGCGTCCCTGCCGCAGACGCTCTTCATCACACACGGGCTGCGACCGCGTAAGCCACAAACCCTGCGTTTTTAGCCGTATTTCCTGCGTTTAACGCGAGTTTAAACTTTGTTGTTGCTGTTCTTTCCGCGCATGTGCTACTCTCGAAATGCGTCCACACTCAGAGGGACGCGCCCCAAAACGAAAACGCTCTCACAAGAGTTTTCACCCTCCTCGTCAATTTTCACAGCAACAGGTTCGAGCCGGCGGCGGCGGCAAAACGTATCTCAACGCCGTGCCGTCTTGAACGCCCCGGATATTTCCAGAATGGTAAGCGGTATGAAAAAGTTTTCCCTATCGTGCGCGCTCGTGTTCGTCGCGGCCTGTGCAACCCTTACGACGGCGCAAACCGGCGCTCGCTATCATCACGATAACTTCGACATCGCGGGCGGCGTACGCATCGCCCCTGAACCCAAGCCCGTCGCTCCCGCCGCAAGCAGAACACGTAACGGCTCGCGCCCGCTGACGGCTTTCGAGCGCGCGAACGTGACGGTCAAGCCGACGGTCTACGCCGTTCGCGCGACGACGAGCCGCGCCATGTACGCCGGGTCGGCGCTCGACGGCTTCACGACCGGCGACGCCAAAGTTGACTCTTACATCGTGGATTCGAGCGCGCGCCACGGCGTCGATCCGGTGTTGATCTACTCGGTCATGCACCGCGAGTCGGCGTTCAAGAAGTTGGCTATCTCTCACAAAGGGGCGCGCGGGCTGATGCAGTTGATGCCGGCGACGGCGACGCGTTTCGGCGTGCGCAACATTTTCGACCCGGCGCAGAACATCGAAGCCGGCACGCGATACATGCGCTGGCTCTTGAATCGTTTCAACGGCGATGTTGGTCTCGCCCTTGCCGGTTACAACGCGGGCGAGGGCGCAGTCGATAAATACAGGGGCGTGCCTCCCTACCGCGAGACGCAGGAATACGTGAAGCGCATCACGGAGCGTTACGCGTTGATGCGCGACCCGCAGACGGCTCGCCGCGCGCCGGTCGTCGCAAAAAGGCCGGAAGTCGTCGCAAGCGTCGCCACCGAGACGACCGCCGTGCAACTCTACGAGCGAAACGTCTACGCCGTCCGCCTGCCCGACGGGAAACTGATGCTCGTCACGCAATAAGCGAGCGGGCGCGGGCAAAATCAGTTGGAGCGCGCGGGGCGTGTGTGGCTGTCACACACGCCCCGCTTCTGTTTTATAGCCGCACACTATTCCTTAGCGCACGCCCCCCGACCCGGTGGTTCAGTTTGAAATCGAAGCGCTCGTAAACATTAGCTCGGAATTTCAAACTAACCCGCCACTCCCGATTCGCATGTATGGTCTTAAACGGCGCTCTTATGTATGATAAACGGGTAGGATAAACGCGCGTCGGAAAACTTTCTCGCCGCACGCGCACCGGAGAATTTTTGGAGTCGTCCAGAACGTGTCGAACGCCGCACAGAGTAACGCCGCCCCGCGCCAATCCAGAAACGCGCGCGCAACGATGCGCCGCGTTCTCATCATCGCAAACAGCCCCATGGGCGAATCCCTGCCCGCCAAGCTCTCCGGCGCGGGCTACGAGGTGCGCGCCGCGCGGGTCGAACAGGCGGCGCAGGCGATCAACGCATTCGCGCCGCACGTCGCGCTGATAGAAGCGGACGGCGGGCAGGGTGCTTCGGCGGGTCTGGAATTTGCGGCGCGCCTGCGTGTCGAACGCGCTACCGCCGCGCTACCGCTCGTGCTGTTGTTTGAGAGCACGAACGCGGACTTACGCGCGCAGGCCGTCCGCATCGGCGTAGACGATTACTTCGCGCTCGCCAGCCCGCCCGCCGAAATCGCCGCGCGCTTGGACGCACTCTTCTGGCGCGTTGAGACGAGACGCCGCGCCGCCTCGCTCGACGCGCTCGAACGCCGCGCCGAAATCGACGACTTCCTGCAACTGCTGGAAGGCGTCCGCGCGCACGTTGACGAAGGCTCGACGGGCGCGCTGGCGCTCGTCGCCGCCTCGGGCGCGCCCCCCGCGCCAGCCGAAACTCTCTCGACCAAGGGCGCGCCGACACAGAACGGCGCACTCGCCGAAGCTCGCGATTTTTTCCGGCTCAACCTGCGGCGCGTCGATTCGGTCGCTTTCTACGGCCCGACGCTGTTGCTCGTCTACCTCCGGCGAAAGACCGCTGCGGCGGCGCACGCAGACCTGACGCGCCTGGCGGAGGAGTTTCAGGCGACGCAGCCGGGTGTCGTTTCGCTCGACATCGGCTTTGCTTTTTTCCCGTCCGACGGCACGGACATCGAGAGTTTGATCGAGCAGGCCGAAGCGTCGCTCACTCAGACGCACACGCCGTCAACGGAAGAGGTGCGAGAGACTTCCCCCGCGCGCCGACCGGAGGGCGAGTCCTCCGCAGGCAACGGCGCACCGGCGTCACACGCTTCGCGCGGTTCCGGCGCGCCCGTAGCGGAAACGGCGGTCGAACGAAACGAGCGCGTGGACTTCACGCAGTCGCGTGCTGTGCGCGAGTCGAAACAGACTGACATGGAGACTTCCATGATGCCCGCCGGCGGGGCCGGGGCGTCGGGTGCGGGGCAGGGATTACTCGCACAGGCCGCCGCCGCCGCCGCGGCGCGCGAACGCGAACGGCGCACGCGCGGCGCACTCATGCCGCGTCGCCTCCTGCTCACCGTCTCCGACCCGGCGCGCATGGCGCAGATCAACCTGCTGCTCCGTAGCGCGGGCTACGAAGTGCGCGCCGCCTTCGACGGTTTGCAGGCCATCAACCTGCTGCGCATCGAACGCCCCGACCTGCTCGTCATCGACGACGCCCTCTACGGCATAGGCGGGTTGGAGGCTCTGCGTCGCCTGCACCTCCAGCACCACGAACGTCTGCCGTTGCCCGTCGTGCTTTTGCACTCGAACGCCTCGGAGCACGAGCGCGCCGAGGCGCGGCAGTTGGGCGTGCGCGGTTTCGTCCCCCTGCCCTACGACCCGGAGGAGTTGTTGACCTGCGTGCGCACGGTTGGGATCACCGACTGAAGGAGCGAAAATTATGTACTGTATGAACTGCGGCGCAGACATTCCGGCAAACGTGCGCTTCTGCGGATCGTGCGGCGCGCCCGCAGACACGGAAGCGACGCGCGTCGCCTCGCGCGGCGGCCGTGCGTCGTCGTTGCCTGATGCCGCTGCCGGTGTTCGCACCTCCTTCGATCAGGAGATGACCGCCGTTCGGCGACCCGAACCACCGGCGAGCCTCCGGCGCGTTGAGCAAACGCCGACGCCCCCGCAGGAGGCGCGCGATGCGGACGAAGTCGAGCGCGTTATCTTCACCGTGCGCCCGACGTTCCTATTTATCGGCATCGGCTACGCGCTCGCGGCGGCGGTGGCCGTCGGCCTCAGCATCCTGCTCGCCATGTTCGCGGGGCAATACATCTCCGCGTCCATCGCCGTGCTCCTGACGCTGCCGCTGCTGCTCATCCCCGCGCTCAAGCACCTCAAGCGCAACACCATCAAGTACACGCTGACCGACTCGAAGATCGAGATCGATCAGGGACTCATCGCGCGCCGCACGCGCAACATCCCTCTGCGCAACATTCAGGACGTGACCGTCTCCACTACCATCACGCAACGCCTATTCGGCTTCGGCGACCTCGTCATCGAAAACGCCAACGAAGTCGGCGGGCAGACCATGCTCGACAACATCCCGCAACCTCGCCGCCACGCCGAACTGCTCCTGCGCGAACTGCGACGCTGGAACTAAATCAACCCCGGCGGTTACTATAACTTCAACACAACGAGCGCGTTCCGGCGGGCATCAAAACCTCGTTGCATATTCGCTTTTATTTCGTCCGGCTGATTAAGGGATTTTCCATGCGTCCATCATATTTTCCGAGACTCTTTTCCGTTTTCACGCTTCTGCTGTGCGTCACGATACCTGCTCTGGCAAACCTGACTTTCGACGGGGCGGCGAAGCTGCTGCCGAACAAGGTCGGGGACGCTCGCGCCACGGGCGCGCCCTCGCGTCCGAAGGCCGGGATATTTGAGCTTGTCAAACCGGAGGACATCGGTGCGGTTTCCACGGCAACGCGCACGTATGCTTTGCCGGACGGCGACACTCTCCTGATTCAGTTAATCGAGATGCAATCGGATTCGGCGGCCTACGCCTTCGTGTCGAACGAGAAGCGCGAGATGGTGAGCGGGGCGAGAGAGGGGTTGAGTAAACCCGACCTGGGCGGCACGGCGGCCTTCGCGGCGCGCGGGCAGATTTATCTGGCGAAGGGCACGACCGTCGCAATCATCACGGGTTCGGGAAAACAGCCTGCCAAAGATGATGCCGCTCTGCTCGGCTTCGCACGCTCGTTCGCCGAAACTCTGGACGCCGGGACGGGCGAGATTCCCGTCCTCGTCAAGCATCTGCCCGATTGGGAGACGGCGCAGGAAGAAGCGGCTTATGCCGTGAGTTACGAGCAGTTGCAAAAGATCGCGGGGAATCGTCCGGCGCTCGACGTGGTTTCTTTCGCGGGCGGCACGGAGGCCGTTTCGGCAATTTACAAACAGGCCGGGCATTTGGTTATCGTCGAATACGCGACGCCGCAGATCGCCTCCGACGCAGACGCGCGGATACAAGCGCGCATCGCCGCGCTGCCCGGCGAGGGCAAGCCCGTGCCTACGGCTTACAAGCGAGTCGGCAATTACGCGGTCTTTGTCTTCGACGCGCCGGATGAGGGGGTGGCCGCGGGCTTGATCGGCAAGGTGACTTATGAAAAGGACGTGCGCTGGCTCGGCGAAAACCCTTACGCCGTGGAGCGCGCCAATCGCGCGTGGCTGAACATGTCTACGAGCGTGATCGTCAACACGGTGAAGGCCGCGGGTCTCGCCATCGTCCTCTGCCTCGCCATCGGCGGCATCTTCGGCGGGTGGATTTTTACGCGACGACGCGCGCAGGCCGCGCTCAGCGAAAAATTCTCGGACGCGGGCGGCATGGTGCGTCTCAACATTGACGAGATGAGCGCACAGAACAACCCTGCGCGATTGATCGGCCAAAGTGATAAAGTGGGATAAGTCAGGCGGGTGAGAGTTTGAGGATGCCGGGAGGGCGTCTTTCCCGTAAACGTAAAAAAGCGCGGCAAGTGTCCCCCAACACTTACCGCGCTTTTTTACTTTGTAGCACTTCGCAGCGTTATCTTAACGATGGAGTTTGCGGGTTGCCGGACTACCTGTAGCGTTCCCCCAAAGCACTACAGATGGTGACCAGCAACCCAGCAACTAAAGCTCTTTGACCGCTTGCCCGTAACGTTTCCGTTCCCCCAAAGAACCGTTACCGACATGAAGCGAGAGAAAGCCTCCCCCAAAGCTATCACTCGCTGCCGTCTCCGAGCCGACCCGATAACACTATCTACTCAATTATCAATATTAACTGTTCTTACTCTTGGCAACGGTCGTGCCACAAATTCTCACTTCGCCGTCCCGCTTTTAAAATTCGGATTTCGCTCAATGAAAACGGGCGTCCCAAGTTTCACCGCGTACCCGCCCGATAATCCCGTCGCTTTCCGCCAAACGGGAAATCTGCCCGATTTTTATACGCTCCCCCGTGTACGATTGGATTATTTCAATTCGCAAAGCGGATGAAACAGGCCGGTTCGGCGGGATTTTCAACCCGGCGAATTTTCGCGCGCCGCCAATTTTTTACCGCTTCAACTCGAAAGAGGCATGAACTTCGCCCACTTTGTCGCCGCGATGATTGCGCACGACGAACTTCGCGTAACGGGCGAGACGTTCGAGCGCGTCGTCGTCGAGCACGCCGAGTTGTCTGAGCGATTCGATGACGACCGTCGGGCGGGCGCGCTTGTCCTCGCCGTCCTCGATCTTGAGCGCGAGTCCGAGGCCGCGCGGCCAGCGAGCCGAAGGCTGAATCCCCACCGTGTAAACCCCTTCCGCGCCCACCTTTGAAACGACGCCCCCGGCGGCGCGCATCAATTCCGTGTCGAGCCGCTCGCTCATGCCGCCGACGAGTTCCGGGTGCGCCCTCATGGCCGCGACGATGCGAGCGGAGGCGGCGCGCGTTTCCGCGTCGAAACTGTCGGGCGGCCGAACGAGGCGCGCATACGTCAAGGCCATCACACGCACCGGAATGGCGAAGACCGGCACGCCGCAGCCGTCAAGGCCGGCTATGATATTTTCGGGCGGGATGTCTGAAAATCGTGCGATTGTTTCGGCAATGGCGAGTTGGGCGGGATTATCCGGCTCGTCGTAAGTCTCCGGCGCGCCGCCGAGGTGCAGGGCGAGCGCGAGCATGCCGGTGTGTTTGCCCGAGCAGTTGTTCTGCAAGACGCGCGGCTGTTTGCCGTCCTGTCGCAACTCGCGCGCCGCCTCTTTGCCGAACGGTTCGTGGATGCCGCACTTGAGCGCACCCGCGCCGAGTCCGGTCTTCGCGAGCATGGCGGCGACCGTCTCTTCGTGGACGGGTTCGCCGCTGTGCGAGCCGCAGGCGACGGCGATCTCCTGCGGTGTGAAATTAAAACGGTCGGCTGCGCCCGTCGAGACGAGCGGCAAGGCTTGCAGCGGCTTGGCGGAAGAACGCAGGTAGGTGACGATTTCGGGCGCGCCGAGTTGGGCGACTACGTGCCCGTCGCCGTCCACGGCGACGACGTGGCCGTGGTGGCGCGATTCCGTGATGGAGCCGCGTGTGACTTCGACGAGCGGCGCGGGCGTAAACGTATTCCGGGAATCTTCCATCTCTGTTGCCGTGCGCGAGAGCCTGCCTTCGATGTTGTGATTGCTTTTAGGTGCGAGGCATCTTAACCGCGCCCCGACGCGCGCCGCAACTCGATTTTGCAACGGGCGCGCTCTAGCCGCCCGCTCCCGAAAATTCAAAGGCCGCCGTCAGTTACGACGGCGGCCTTTGTTTTCCCTTGTTTTAATTGCCGGCAGGACTAAAGCTCGACCGGCCGTCAGTCTGTCTTTCGGGCGCGTTTAACTTTCTTCGCGCCGTAGCTGAGGATTGTCAGTTTGACGGGGCGGCGTCCGAAGCGGATCGCCTCGCCGTTGCTAGGAACCCAGATGTCTATGATGCGATTGCGCACCTTTCCGCCACGGTCGGCCACCACGTACTCGCCGCTGTAGCTTCCGGCGTCGAGACGGACGCGCGTGCCGAGCGGCAGCGAGGGGTCGGCGGCGATCAAGCCGCGGCGCACGGGTTGGCCGCTCGCGGTGCGTCCGTGTAGCGCGTAGGCCGTCGCGGTGAACTTCTGCGCCGGTGCGGGCGCGAGGTTTTCGGCCTTGGTCTCGGCTTTCGCAGAGGGGTCAGGCGCGACCGGCGTGTGCGCTTCCGCTTCTTTGGAAACTCCGGCGATGGCGATGACGGGCAGAGCCGCCGCCAGTGAACCGGAAAGCTGGCCGCTTTCGTGGAAGACGGTGACGACTGTCCGGTTGACTGTCGTCGGCGAGTCCGTAGCGGCAGGTTTGTTGCCTGCGATTAACGTCTGCGAGTAAAAATTCAAAGAACACAGAAGGAGCGCGGCCGTGAGCACAGCGCCCCCTCCAAAGAGGGATCTCATCATTGTTGTCGGTTCTCCTGTTCCGATGAAGTCTTTCCGGCGGCGCGCGAGTCCCGCGAGGTTTGAAGGGACTCGACCTCTGGCTCTAGGAGGTCTTAACACTAATCGTCAGCCCGAGTGGGGATTGCATCCTTGATGCACTGACGCCGAAAAGAGCGTTGACTAAAAACAAAAACAAGCGAACATTGATTGTCCGCTTGTTACGTAAATGAGGCTAACACAAGCCTCTAAAGGCTGTCCAGCCGCGAGAACACAGATTCGTGATAAAAACCCTCGGTCGTCTGTGGTCAGTTGCCGGTCGCTCAAGACAGTTTTCATCAACTTATGTGACGACCGGATGCAACCGACAACTAACAACTGACCGTGGACACTTTCTCATTCATCCCTCATCCCTCCGCCCTCATCCCTTCCCTTTCAGCCACTCGCCGCGATAGATCGCCTCGGCCTCGCCTGTCAGCAACACCTCGCCGTCGTCGCGCCATTCGACTTCCAGACGCCCGCCCTCCATCTCCACGCGGACGCGCCTGTCCGTCAGACCGTTCAGGCAGGCGGCGACGGCCGAGGCGCACGCGCCCGTCCCGGACGAGAGCGTCGGCCCGACGCCACGTTCGTAGACGCGCACCTCGATTGTCCCGCGGTCGCGCACGCGTATGAACTCGACGTTCGTCCTCTGGGGAAATTGCGGGTGCGATTCGACGGCGCGACCGATGCGCCGCCAGTCCGTCGCCTCAAAATCTTCCACAAAGACGCAGGCGTTCGGGTTGCACATCTGCAACGCCGTCAAGCGGACGACCTCGCCCGTCTCCAACTTGAGCGGGAAGTCCGAGACCTGTTCGCGCGCCTCGCCCGTCCGCATCGGGATCGACGCGCTGTCGAGAGCGGGACGCCCGATCTCGGCCGCGAAGCGGTAGCGGCCGCGCCCGTCCTGTTCCAACAGCCGGTAAAGTTTGACGCCCGCCTTCGTCGAGAGGCGCAACTCCTCCCGCCGCCACAAGCCTTGAAAGTAGAGAAACGAGGCGGCCGAGCGCGAACCGTTGCCCGACATGGCGGCCTCGCTTCCGTCCGGGTTGAAGATGCGCAAGACGAAATCCGCCGCGCGCTCGTCCGCCGCGCGTTCGAGCGTCGCGATGCCATCGCCCCCCACGCCGTAATGCCTGTCGCACGCGCGCTGCACGAACTCGGGCACGTCGCTCGCCGCGACGCCCGCCAACTCGCCCGCCTCGCACACGATATAGTCGTTGCCGTAGCCGTGGAATTTAACGAATTTCATAAAATCGTGAATCGTGAATCGTGAATCGTGAATCGTGAACAGAGAAAACCCGGTCTTTCTATTCACGATTCACGATTCACGATTTACTAATCGGACTTTGCCGCTAAAGAAGCGAGCATGACGGCGATGGCGTCCATGTAATTCTGGCGCGGGGTGTTGGCGTCGGGATAATGGTTGACGATGATGGAGAAGGCGAGGCGCTCGCCCGTCGCGCTCGTGACATAGCCGGAGAGGCCGGAGACGTTGTTGAGCGTGCCGGTCTTGGCGCGGAGATTTCCGGCGGCGGCCGTGTTGCGCATACGATTGCGGAGCGTCCCGTCCACGCCCGCGACCGGCTGCGCGTCGCGCCACGCGAGCGCGTGCCGGTGCTTGCTCATATAGATGAGCAGTTGGACGGTTGACTCGGCCGTGATGAGGTTCTGCCGCGCCAAACCCGAACCGTCAACGAAAGCGAGGTGCGCCGTGTCAACGCCCGCTTCGTTCAGAAAAGCCCTGACGACGGACAACCCGGCTTCGGCGGTCGTCCGGTTCGGATCGGCCATCACAGTCGCCGTCCGGTTCGGGGCGGCCGCCGTCGCCGCCCGGCTCGGGTCGGCCGCTGTGGTCAGCCTCGGGTCGGCCGTCGCCGCCGTCCGGCTCGGATCGGTCGCCGTGGTGGTCAGCTTCGGGTCGGTCGTGGGAGAGACTTGTTTGCCGAGCGTGCGCAGGAGAAGTTCGGTGTAGAGGTTCTGGCTCGGCTTCAAAGTGTGCGCCGCGATCTCGCTGAGAGGCGGCGACTCGCGTTTGGCGATCTCGACCGGGTAAGGAGCTTTCAATGCTATGCCCGGCGCAGACGGTGGTTCGGGCTGCCCGCGCATGGGCGCGTCAACGACACTGGTGCGCCCTTTGATGACGACGCCCTGCTTTTCCAGCGCGGCGCGCAGCATCGAGGTGAACAGCAAGGCCGGGCGCGCGGCCGAGACGCTGCCCGTGTAGCCGGGGTCGCCCTCGGCGATCTGCCCCGACAGTTCAACGAAATTTTGACCGAGCGGGCGATGCACGCTGATGTCGCGCTTCGCGCCGCGCGGCGCGGTCGTGACGCGGTTGACGAAGGTCAGGAAATACGGCGCGTCCGCGGTCTCCTCTTTATTGCGTGGAACAAGGATGCGAATGACGGGGCTGGCGGGGCCGGTCGTGACCACGGCGGCGTCGCCCGCGCGCGCGCCGGGCTTGATGAAGAGATCGAGCGCGTTGTCGTTAGCGGTGAGCGCGCTTACGTCCGCGCCGTAGTACCACTGTAGGTCGTCCCATTCCCAACCGGGCGAGCGCGGCGCTCCGGTGAAATAGCTCTCGTCGCCGACGATGCCGCCTTCGACCTGCCGGACGCCCGCCGCGACGATGCGCGCCGCCAGTTCGTCAAACGCCTTGAAGTAGTCGCCGTTATTGAAGCGCGTGGCGAAGGTCGGGTCGCCGCGCCCGTAGACGACTAGGTCGCCGCGCAGTTTGCCTTTCTTGTCGGGCAATTCCTGCGCGTAGACGGAGGTGTTGAAACGGAAGTCCGCGCCGAGGCGGTCGAGCGCGGCGGCGACCGTGTAGAGTTTCATGTTCGACGCGGGCACGAGCAGTTTTCCCGCGTTCTCCTCAAACAGCACGCGTCCCGTGTCGAGCGAAACGACCTTGATGCCGACGATGGCGGGCGCGAGTTCCGGCTGGCGCAAGACCTCCGAGACGTTCGCGCGCAGCACTTCGAGCGACCGCGCCGCCGGAAACACTATGGCGGCGGGCGTCGTTGTTGTTCGCGGCTGCGGCGCGGGCGTCGGGGCGACGTTGGGCGCGGGCGTCGGGGCGACAGAGGGCGCGGGCATCTGCCCGACGCGACGCTCGCGCTGTGCCTCCTGCGCGAGCGCACCGGCGGCAAACGAGTTGGCGACGAATGCCAGCAGCAGCAGCGTGGACGTGAAGCGAAGAGTTAAACTTTTTTTCAGCAGCATAAGCATCGAACCGATTCTCGAACCAGCGGGCGAAATTTGCCCCTATTTAATTTGTACTCCGTGCCCCCTTCTGTGTCCTCTGTGTCTGCGGTGGTGAATGCTGATGATCGGGCACTCACCACAGAGACACAGAGGACACCGCAGGGGGCACGGAGGAAAGCAGAAACTAGGACGCTACTTCCGGCTTGAAGGAGTTGATCAACTCCTCGACCGTGGCCGTGGCCGTGCCGAGTTTGCCGACGACGATCCCGGCGGCGTGGTTAGCGAGCGCAGCCGCTTCGACGAGCGACGCGCCCGCGGCGAGCGCGGCGGCGAGCGTCGCGATCACGGTATCGCCCGCGCCCGTCACGTCGTAGACCTCGCGCGCCACCGTCGCCACGTAGACGGGCGCGCTGTCGCGCTCCAGGAGCATCATGCCGTGCTCGCCGCGCGTGATGAGCACCGATTCACAGCCGAGCCGCTCGCGTATGAGTCGGGCGGCGGCGGCCATTCCGGCGTCCGAGTCGTCTTCGGTATTCGTCAGGCGCAGGGCTTCGTGGTGGTTCGGCGTGACGAGCGTGGCAGGGCGGTAGGCGTCGAAGTTGCGAATCTTCGGATCGACGAGCACCGGAATTTTCCGCTCGAAGGCGCGCGGCAAAATCTCCGCCAGCACGCGCGGCGTCACCGCGCCCTTATCGTAATCGGAGACGACAAAGGCGTCCGCCGCTTCGAGGGCGGCAATGAGCGCTTCGACGAGGCGGGCTTCAGTCGCGCCGCCGACGGGCGCGCGCGCCTCGCGGTCGGCGCGCACGACGAGTTGGTTGTGCGCGATGATGCGCGTCTTCGTCGTCGTCGGGCGGCTCTCGTCAACGACGATTCCTGCTGCGGCAGCGCCCGGCGCACCCGCTTCGCCGAGCGCGTCGGCGATGCGTTCGCCCGCGCGGTCACGCCCGACGACGCCGACGACCGAGGCTTTTGCGCCGAGCGCGATCAAGTTTGCGAGCACGTTGGCCGCGCCGCCGAGGCGCACCGACTCGCGCCGGATGTCCACGACGGGCACGGGCGCTTCCGGCGAGATGCGCGTCACGTCGCCCCAGACGAATTCGTCGAGCATCACGTCACCCCAGACGACGACGCGCCGCCCGCCGATGCCTGCGGCCAACTCCGCTGCGCGTTGTGGTGTGATGAGTTCCATTCGATTCAGCGAAGAGGAGCCAGCCCGCCCGAAGAATTCTACGAGATCAAACGCTGCTACAATTGCGGAATCGAGATACCGCGCGCGCGCACGACCTCCGCATCCGCCGGCAGTGCGAGCGGCGCGCGCGCCTTCGTGTAAAAGGCGAGTCCCTTGTAGCTCGTCAGATATTTGTAATGCTTGGAGAAGTATCCGCCCTCGGCCGTAACGATAAGCGGCCGCTCCGCGCGGCGCAGGATGGCCGCGAAGTCTTCCGGCGTGACGTTGATCAGTACGCCGCTCGCCTTGATGGCGTTGGCGATGGCGGCTGCGACCGCGCCTGCTGCTGCTGCTGCACTCATGAATCTCTCTCCCCTTACTTATCTTTTGCTTACCTGATGCCCTCGCGGCACCGTCGTCGCCGCCGCGAGGGCAAGCAGCAGCAACATTATAGTCCCTGCTTCGCAGCCAGCACGCGGCTGACGGCGGCTTGCACGCGTTCGACCGTGATGCGCCGGATGCACTGCGCTTCCGCGAACTCGCCACAGTTGTAACCCGCGCACGGCGCGCAAGGCATATCTTCGCTGACGACCTCGGCGGGCGCATCAGTCCACGGTCGCCAGTGCGCGATGTTGGACGAACCGAAGACGACGACGGAGGGCGCGCGGACGGCCGACGCGATGTGCGCGATGCCGCTGTCGTTGCCGACGAACAGGCGCGCACGCGCGGCGAGCGCGGTCACTTCCGGCAAAGAGAGATCGTTGAAGGAGACGACGCGCGCCGCCCGCGCGCTCGCGGCGAACGCGCGCACGACATCCGTCTCGCCGGGGGCGGCGACGGCGACGACGGCGAGACCCCGCGCCTCGAGGTCGTCGGCGACGCGCGCGAAGTTGCGCGCGTCCCAGCGCTTCGAGTCGAAGGCGGCGGCCGGGTGAAAGAGCGCGTAGGGCTGCGACGCGCCGATGCCCGCCGCGTCGAGCCTGCGTGCGATACACGCGGCCGCTTCATCTGTGACGAAGAGGCGCGTCGAGGGACGGTCGGTGACGGGCACGCCCGCCCATCCGAGCAGGCCGAGTTGTTGTTCGACCGAGTGCGTTTTGGCCTGTCGCCACAAGTCCGTGGCGGGCGGCGCGGCGTAGTTGTGAAGCCCTTTGAAACGATAACTCGCGTAGCCGACGCGGCGCGGCGCACCCGACGCGCGCGTCAGGAGCGCGGCGGTGCTGCCGCCGTGCAGGTTGAACGCCACATCATAGCGCGCCGCTCGCAAGCGGCGGACGAGCGAGAGGCGCGAGGTCTTGCTGTTGCGCCTGACGGTGAGAATGCGCGAGGCGTCCGGGTTGCCGTCGAGCAACGGCGCAACCCAGTCTTCGAGTAGGAAATCGATTTGCGCGTCGGGGAGGAAGCGGCGCAGGGCGTAGAGCGAGGGCGTCGAGAGCACCGTGTCGCCGATGGAGCGCAGCCGCACGACGAGCACGCGGCGCACCGCGCCCCAATCCCAACGCGCCACGGCGAGCGGCTGCGGAGGAACTTCAAAGGCGCGCAGTCCCGGAGCAGTGGATTCGGGCGCGCTGAGCGTCGCTGAGGTTTGCAGAGCGTTCATTTCAAGGGGTGCGTTCGGCTGCGCCGGGCGCGTCCGTCTCAATCGTCGCCTTGTCGGGCAGCATCATCGGCATGTCGTCTTCAATCGGATAGACGCGCCTGCAACTCGAACACTTGATCGCGCTGCCGTCCGCCTTCAGGCTCACCTTCGACTGGCAGGCCGGACAGATCATCATCTCGACAAACTCTTCCGTGATCTTCATGCACGCAAGATTAACAAAACTGTAGGGCAAAGGGGAAAGGGTAAGGGGGAAGGGGCAAAGGGGAAAGGGCAAAGGGGAACGGGAAAGGGGAAGGACAACCCCCGACAGTTTTCTTTGTGCCTCGCGTTTTGACTTTGCGCCTTTGCAGGAAAATCGGTTCATGCCGGAGGCGCAAGGCCAAAGCGCAAGGCGCAAAGGGTCGAGTGTCGCTTCATGGCTTGCCTTTACCCCTTCCCCTTTACCCCTTCCCCCTTCCCCTTTACCCTTGCCCCTTCCCCTTTGCCCGATCTTCCAATTTCATCCTGATCCCGTGTTTCGGGCGCAATGTGATGCGCGGATGTTCGACGACCGGATGGCCGGGGGCGAGGCGCATGCGCCAGCGGCGTGCGATGGCCGCGACGAGGAGCGTCCCTTCCATCCACGCGAAGCCCTCGCCGATGCAGCGACGCGCGCCGCCGCCGAAGGGAAAATAGGAATATTGCGGGCGGGCGTCTTTCGCTTCGGGCGTCCAGCGTTCGGGGTCGAAGCGCAGGGGGTCGGGGAAGAAGCGCGAATCGCGGTGCATGACGTACTGGCTGATGAGGACGAGCGTCCCCGTTTTCGCGACGTGATCGCCTACGGCGTAATCCTTGACGACGAGGCGACCGACGACCCACGCCGGGGGATAGAGCCGCATCGACTCGGCGAAGACCATCTCCGTGTAACGCAGGCGCGGAAGGTCTTCCACGGTCGGCAGTCTGCCGCCTTCCAGAACCGCGTCGAGTTCCGAGTGTAGTCTGGCTTCCGCTTCCGGGTTCCGCGCGAGCAGGTACCATGTCCAGGCGAGCGCGTTGGCGGTCGTCTCGTGACCGGCGAGAAAGATCGTCAACGCTTCGTCGCGGAGTTGCTCATCGGTCATGCCGCCGGTCGCGCCCTCCTCGTCCTGCGCGAGTAGAAGCATGGAGAGCAGGTCGCCCCTGTCCGCGCCCGTCGCACGACGCTCGTCGATGATGCGATAGATGACGGAATCGAGCGCGGCGCGGGCGCGCGCGAAACGCCGGTTGGCCGGGAGCGGGAGGCGTTCGAGATATTCCGAGTAGGGCAGCAGGAGCATCTGAAAGAGTTCCAGCATCTCCGTGAGCGCGCGGCCGATCTCGTCGGCCTCGGATTCCACTTCGGCGTCGAACAGTGTCTTGCCGACGATGGAGAGCGTGAGGCGCGTCATCTCGTGCGCGATGTCTCGCGTCTCGCCGTCCCGCCAGAGAGCGCTCTGGCGCGCGGCGTATTCGACCATCACCGCGCCGTAACTCTCGACGCGCTTGCGATGGAAAGCGGGCTGCGCGAGGCGTCGCTGGCGGCGATGGTATTCGCCCTCGCTCGTCAGCAGTCCCTCGCCGAGCAGGCGTTTGGAACGTTGCAGGGCGCGGCCTTTGTGAAAATGGTCGGCTCGCGCCACGAGCGCATCGCGGACTAAATCAGGATGGTTGAGCAGGAGCGCGTGTTGCGGCCCCATGCGGAATTGAACGATGTCGCCGTGTTCGCGCGCGAGGCTCGTGAGAAATTTCAGCGGGTCGCGGCGGAAGGCGAGCAGGTCAAAGAGGGGCGAGCCTGCGCGTTTCGCCCGCGCTGCGGAATCGGAAAGTGCTGTCGCCATTTTGGGGAAACTCCGTGAGCTACCTTCTTCGAGCTGTCAAAAGCAGGTGCGCCTTAGCCTCATTCTTTCAATGTTTGCGGTCGCCTAACGTTCGCGCCGTGTCTTTGTTATTATACGCCTGCACTCCGACGGCACGTTAAGAATGCGCGCGACATATGCCGGTGGTCGCCGCCGAAACGGGCGCGGGAAATCGTCGGGGCGGGAGGCAGTTTGTCTTTAGAGTTTGCGATTGAATACCCATGTCCTTTGCGCGCGCGTTACACGGAGGAACACCTGCGCGCGTGGGGGCGGCTCGGCAACATCCACACGCGCGTGACGACGGGCGAGCAGGCCGTGCCGTCCGTGGAGAAGCTGCGCTTCGTCGAACGTTCGAGCATCGAGATCGAGCGCATGCAGGACGAGACGACCGTCTGCTCGACCTGCCCGGCGCACCTGCCGCACGACACGGCGGGCGAGGGCGAGGCCGTCGGCTGTCAGGGTCGGATCACTTATCCCTTCGACGCGCAGTTCGAGAAATTCCTCGCCGACCGCGTCCAGCTCGCGCTCGACACCGTGAGCGTCGAAGACCAACCGCGACTCCTGCGCATACTCGTCGACCCCGATTCGCCCTTCGACGGCGAGGGCGCGAAGTCTCTGCGCGCCGTGACGACGCCCGAAGGCTTGCGCTTCTTCGAGTTGCGCCTGCCCATCCGCCTCGCGCGCGAAGCCTCGCACGTTACCACCGATCACCTCTTCGACGCGCTCGCCGGTTTCACCGCCGAAGACAACGCGCGCACCTCTTACGCGCGCGAATTGCCGCCGAAGGCCGCGCCCGACTATTACGATTTCCTCGACCTCATACTCCTCAACGACCTGAGCGGCTCGGAACGAGCGCGCATCGAAAAGCGCAGCCACAACTACAAACAGTTTCTACGCCTCCACGCCGCGCTCGAACGCGCCGAAGCTCTCCGCGCTCGCGTCCTGCTCGATTAAATAAAGGGTAAAGGGAAAAGGGGAAGGGGGAAAGGAAAGACCTTCGGATTTGTCTTCCTTTACCCTTTCCCCCTTCCCCTTTACCCTTTCTCCCTTATTCCCTTCAACTTTTCTTATTTATTCTCCTCGTCCAGTTCGCGCAGCGCGTTCAGCAGGAGGCTCGTGTTGCTGGCGGCTTGAATGGTTGTGGGATAAGTTTTGTTTGATCTCTCGAAATCGAATTCGCCGCCGGTCATCTCGACGAGGCGGCGCAACGCATCCGCGTCTCTGTCAGAGTCGCTTTCGGCTGCGGCGATGCGCCCCTCGTTGAATTGTATGCTACCGGCGAGCGCGCCCGACGCGGCGGCCGTCAGCGTGAGCGTGCCCGTGAGGCGCGCGTTTTCGATGACCTGCACGGCGTCGAAAATACTCACGACCGAGAGGTCTCCGGCGAAGGTTACGGCACGCGCGGCGTGCGGCGCGTTTGAAGGGGCGGCGGCAGAAGAGGGCGGCACGAGGTCGGGGCGGCGGGCGCGGCGTATGGCTTCGAGGCCGGGCGCGATATTGATGCGGGGGTCGGCCTGCTTGGCCGCGAGCAGGCGTTCCTGCGCGGAGTCGAAGTTGTCGCGTGCGATATAGAGTTTGACGAGCGCGAGACACTGCCGCGCCGCTTCTTCGGGCTGGTTCTGGGCGGTCGCGATTTCGCGCAGGCGCTCGCGCAGTTTGATCGCGTGCGGGTTGTTCTTGATGGCTTCTTGCAGCCGCGACATGGCGCGCGCGTGCGACTTGTATTTCAAAAACAACTCGACATCGAGCAACGCCGTCTCGACTTCTTCGCTGTAGTCCGTGTCCGTGTGCGCGTCCTTCATTCGTATGCCCGTGGAGCCGAGAAATTTTCGCGTGGAAAAGTTTAGCACACTCGCACGGCACAGAACGGGGCGGCGCAAAATGCGTCGGCGGTGCTTTATTTCAGTCCTTCACAGACCCCTTTTGGTATAGCCCGGCGCGAGTTTTTCGCAGTCCGTGTACGCCTCCCGCGAAACGACCGTCGTATAGTTCCGGCTGAAGTTGTTTCTCAACTCATTCCGCCCAAATTCCAGCCCTGTTATCGTTAACTTTTCCGCGCGGTTCGGGTGACGCGGCGCGACGCCGCGCGGCGATAAAGCGCGTGTTTCACGCAGGAAACGTGGCATGCCGTGTGCAATCAAAGCATGCCGGTTATAAAAACCCCCGAAGGTTATTCAAAGGATTCATCCTAACGCGCGTGTGCGGACGCCCAACGGGTCATCTTTTGACGGAATCAACAGTTCGTTGCTGCGACTACCAGGAGGAATCAAAACGGATGCAAGAAGAGTTGACGATGTTGGATGCGAGCGGAGGGGCAACCGTCCGGCTGCTCAATCATAGCTGGGCGACTTACCTGCAAAAGACCTGTGCCCGTCTCAAGTCTATCGGGCACGCACACCAGGCGAACGGCACGCATGCCCTCGTCTCGCGCCTGAAACGCACGCGCCCCTCCACCTACGAACATTCCGTTCGCGTGGCGCGGCTCGCGCGCATCACCGGCCGCGCTTTCAACTTCAACGATTCACGCCTGCAACAACTTTCTTCCACCGCCATGCTGCACGACATCGGCAAGATACTCGTGCCGGAAGCCGTGCTCAATCGCCCGCGCCGCCCGACGCGCATGGAGCAGTTCGTCCTGCACCTGCACCCGAGCCTCGGCGCGCTTCTCGCCAGTTATTTCAACCTCTCGCCGGAGTTGCGCATCCGCACCCAGCACCATCACGAACGCTGGGACGGCAAGGGATACCCGCACCGCATCGGCGGCGAAGACATCCCGCTCATGGCGCGCATCGTGCAAGTCGTCGATACTTACGACGCGATGGTGGCGAAGCGACCCTACTCCACGCCGCGCACCCATAACGAAGCGGTCTCCGAACTCGCCGCACACGGCGGCAAACAATTCGACCCGCGCGTCATCGAAGCCTTTCTCGACATGCATCCCGTGCAGTGCAAAGCGGATGCTGTTTAATCAAAGCCCTTCCGCCTGAAATTTTTCGCTTGAAAAAGCAGAGGCCGTTTTCCCTACAAGAAAGCGGCCTCTGCTTTTTCAACTATCGCCCAACTATCGCTCGACGCGCCCCTTAAAAATCGAGCCGCAAGCCGACCCGGATGCTGCGCGGGCGCAGGGTGTGCGTCGGGACGAGAAACGAATTGAGGAAGGCTTGACGTTGCTGCGCGGTTGCCGTCGGGCGCAGGGAGTTGAAGTTGATGAACTCTGCCCCGAAGGTGTAGACGGTTTTGTTGAGCAGGTTGTCGATCTCGATGTTCGGGCGCAGGCGCAGGCGTTCCGACAGGCGAAGCTGGCGCGTGATATTGATGTCGAAAGTGAAGAGGGCGGGGCCGCGCCCGACGTTGCGCGGGAGGTTGCCGGTGCGCCCGATTGCGGGCAGGGAGAATGCGGCGGCGAGCGCGGGGTTGAGGGCTTCGCCGGGGCGGCGCGAGCGTATGAGTCGGGGGTCGCCGTCGAAGACGGGGCGGTCGTTGCTCACGTCGTCGAGGTTGCGGTCAGCACCGCCGAGCGAGACGTTGAAGGGCGCGCCCGTCGCAACGCGCAGGATCGTGGCGAAGCGCAAGCCGCCGAGTTTGCGCGGCGCGGAGAGCGTGCCTGATAGGACGAAGCGATGGCGGCGGTCGAGCAAGCCCGGCGCGCGCTCGCGTCGAAAGTCGCCGGAGACCAGCGCGCTCGAAGTGTTGACGACGCCGTCGTCTATGAGTCGCGAGAGCGTGTAGGCGGCGCGCATGGAGAGGTTGAAGCCGCCTTCGCGCGCGGCGAAACGGCGGCGCGCTTCGATGATCAGACCATGATAGAAGCTGTTGCCGATGGAGGCGAGTTGTTCGATCTGGCCGCGCGTCGGGTCGGGGCGCAGATCGTTCAGCGCGCCGAGCGCGGCTTCGAGCGCGCTGCCCGAACTGTACGTGTTGAGATTGAACACGGTGACGGGAACGCCGAACTCAATGACGCGCGTGATGGCGTCCGGATTCGGCGCGGCGCGCGACAAGAGTGTGAAGCGCACGAGTTCGCCGGCCGACCCCGTGTTGTAGAGCGGGCGCGTGCCGTCTGCGGCGCGGAAGTTGGCGAAGTCGCGGGAGAGCAGGTAGGCGGCGAAATCCTCGTAACCCTGCGGGAGGCGGGGCGCGTTGGCGTTAAATTCGCGCCAGAGATGTATGCCGCGATTGAACGTGTAGTTGGCCTCGACGACGAAACCGCGCGCGAGTTCGCGCTCGAAGCCGAGATTCATTTGATAACTTTCGGGGATGCGCAAATTCGGATCGAGGCGGCGCGTGAAGTTCGCCTGCAACGTGCCGAACTGTTTGACGACCGAAGAATCAATCGCGAGCGCGGAGGGGAAATTCAGGTTGGCGGCTATAAACGCGCGCTGCTCCGCGTTCGTCATCAACTTGCCGGTCGCGGGGTTGCGCAAAGCGTTCGTATCGAAGAAGACGCGCCGGGCGCCGAGCGTGAAGTCGTCAATCGTGCGCAGGAGGACGCGGTTGTAAAACAGACCCGCGCCCGCGCGGATGACCGTCTTTCCGGAACGAAACGGATCGTAGGCAACCGCCGCGCGCGGGGCGAAGTTGTCGCGGTCGTCGAGGATGGTTTCATATTCGTATCGCAGGCCGTAAGTGATGGTGAGGCCGGGGCGTGCTTGCCATTCGAGTTGGGCGAAGAGTCCGGCGTAAAAGTTCTTCTGCACGGATTCGTTGTTGAAGCGCTGGCGAAAGCGCGCGGGCGAGTTGGCGAGGAACTCGCCCGCGCTCGTGAAATCGAACGTGCCGCTTGCGTCCGAGAGATCGACGAAAGTCGAGCGGATGCGTTGCGCGTCGCCGCCGAGTTTCAACGTGTGCGCGCCGGAGAGAATGGTGAACGTGTCTTGAACCTGCACGCGCGTTTCGCGCCGGTCGCTCGCGCCTATGCCCGACGCGCCCGTGACGAGCGTGCCCGAACGATTCAAAGTTCCGGCGGTTGCGAGCGGGTCGTCAATCGTGATGAGGACGACCGGGCGCGACCTGTCTCCGACTGTTCCGAGCGCCGGAGTCAGGCGCGAGACCTGCGCGCGCAGTTGATTGACGAGGCGCGGCGAGACGACGAAGTTGTCCGTATAGGAAAGAGCGTCCGAGTGGCGCGTGCGACCTTGCAGCGCGTCGGCGAGGCGCGAGCCGCCGCCGAACCCGCGTAAGTTCCGGCTGCGGCCGCGCGCGTAGAGGAAGGTGGCGTTGTGCGCGTCTGTAAAATTGTGATCCGTGCGCGCCGTTAGATTTGATGCTCGCAGGGGCGTGTTGACTTCGGCGATGAAAGGCGCGAGTTCGGCGGGCTGATATGCGGCATCGGCGGGCGCGGTTTCCGTGCGACGCCCCGCGAGCGTAGTCGGCGCGGGCAAGCGGAAGCGCAGGTTCGCGGCAACGGGAACAAGCGTGTCGATGACGGTCGAATCCAGAACAACCTGTAACTCATCGGCGACGAAGAAGAAATGGCGCGGCCGCGACACACCGTCCTTGCCGCTCTCCGGCGAAGCGTTTCGCCCGTCGTCTCGCGCCGGAATTTGTCGGCGCGCGCCGAACATTTGCGCGAGAGGCCGAAGCGCGCCGCCGAGCGTGAACCCGTAGTTGTGTTCCTGTAACGGCAGACGCTTGAGGCCGCGCGCGTTGTTCGCCCATGTGTTCGCGTTCAACGATTCATCGCGGAAAAAGTAGAAGGCGCGACCGCGAAAGGCGTTAGCGCCGCCGCGCGTGCGCAAGTTGACCCGCCCGCCCGAGGCGCGTCCGTACTCCGCGGAAAATTGATTCGTGACGACCTGCACCTCTTCGATGGCTTCGATTGGGGGCTGGAAGCGTTCGCGCGCGGCGCGGTCGTCGTTGTTGTCGAGTCCGTCGATGGTGATGTTGTTGGAGTAGGCCGCGCCGCCGGAGAGCGCAAACGTGCCGGCCTCTTCCGGCGTGCGCGCGGGGGTTCGGTTGCGGTCTTCGGCCACGTCTCGCGTCGAGAGCGGTTCTTCGGTCACACCGCCGAGCGTGTGTATGAGATCGAGCGGCGAGCGGCTGTTAAGAGGCAGCGTCTCGCTCTCGGCGCGCGTGAGCGTGCCGCCGACGATTGTGCGCGTCGTGTCAATCGACGCCCCGCCCGCCTCGCTCGCGACGACCTGTTCGACCGAGACGCCCGCCGGTCGCAAGGTGAAATCGACACGCGCGCTCTGCCCCGCCAGCATCTCGACGGCGGTGCGCTCCGCGTCGGCGAAACCGGCGGCCGATGCGCGCGCCGTGTACGCCCCCGGCGCAAGTTCGACGAGGCGATAGCGACCCTCCGCGTCAACGGTCGCGGAGCGTTCGATGCCCGTCGCAACGTGCCTGACGATTACTTTCGCGCCGACGATTGACGCGCCGTTTTCATCCGAGACGCGCCCGCCGATGCTCACATCGTCGAGGTCTTGCGCGAAGACCGTCAGCGCCGCCGTCATCATCAAATGAAAGACGATCAGCGCGGGAAACAGGCGTGCGCAAACGCGTATGAGCGTAGAGTGTGTGTCGAGAGGTTTCATGGCCGGACTCCTGTTGCGCGGCGTGAGAGGCAAGACCGCCGCATGAGGCGCGCCCGTGCTGTTCAGACAAGGCGCGGTCGGAGAAACAAAGCCGTAAAAGCGCGGATCAGAGATGCGCGCAGTTCGGCGTGGTTTGAACCGTTGAAGAGTTGGTTATTGAGACGCCGTCGCGTTTGTGGGTTGAGGCGAGCGTAAGCGTCCGTGGTTGTCTCCCGACTAGGCGCGCACTGTATCACCGCCACGGTAGCGGGCGCAAGAGGAAAGCCTATGAGTTTTGGACGAGCTTGGCTGGAAACGCACAACGGGAAGGATCACTAATATACGTCTGCGAAGCCGTCATATATTACGCCCCTTTGAGCCATCTAATTTGCTGCATGACCCGGCATGCGCCGGGCGAGTGGAGGTTAATGACGGAACGCGCAACGCGGGCTCCGGTGTATGCGCTAGCTCGGCAGCATTGAAGGCCGGATTTCTGCTTCGAGGTGCACAAGGCGATTAAAGTCATCGAAGCGCGCGACCCCCACGGGTTCGTCCCCTAATGAGAGCAGTAAATCCGTACCATCGTCCGTAGCCCCCACTCCACGAAGACGGGCATACGATGCGAATGCCGCCCTTTGATTCGCCACGTTGAAACCTGAGATAAATTCCATGAACACGGTCTGCATGCGAAGGAGTAGCGGAGACTCATCAGGCAGAGTCCCACCAAAATCAACCAGTATGAATGCTGCGCCGCCGTCATAGGGGCAGCGATAGTACGCAGGGGCTTTGCAGACGCCGGACGCCACCATCGACAGGAGGGATCCGTTGATCTCTTTGCATTCAAACTTTGGTTGGCAGAACTCGTCGATGCCATTCGCTGCACCAAATTCACGTAGCCTGCGGGAACTCTGAGTGAGTGTCTCGTTAATATTGGAAACCGGATTCGCCCAAGCCCACATCCATGTCCCGTCGTATTCTGATTCGCTACCCAACAACTGAAATGGGAATATGCGATCTCGGCCAAATGAGATCAGTCCTGTCTTAAGATCGAAGTTCCATGAATGCTCGCCGAGGTAGTCAGCCGCAGCATACTGCTTATGAAGCGAGTCTGCTCCGTATTCGAGAAAAAGTTCAGCAAATTTCCTAGTGATCTCGATTCTGGGTGTTGAACGCCCGAGGCCGAATAATTTCTTAAACATAAGCTGCTCCCTTATCTTTTTTTTCTAAGGCTCGACGCTGGAATTAACCCGCCGTCCGGCGATACCTTACAAGCCACATCACAGGACACAAGCATCATAGAAGGCAAGCCTGGGGCGGTCGGGTTCAATGAATTGTCAGGGGGCGTGGCAGGCATAGGCATTCGGTTTTGCTAAGACAGGTTTCTCAGGTCGGCAAACAATTTCTCCAAGCGACGATTACTCTTGCCCCAATCAAATAGTTGTCCCTTAATTACTGTTACAGCTTCCACTAATGTTCCGGGAGGGTTGCGCTTTACTGTAACCAATAAGTCTCCTTCGAAAGACCACATGTCTGAAGGGAGGGCGGCTTCTAATAGACATCCGTCCTCGGCTTGTTCAACTTTTCTTAGATTTTGACCGTTGCGGGAAAGAGAGCAAAGAACACCGACTATTATTTTCCCACCCGGGAGAGGTAACAACTCGGTGCGCGTTTTTCCCGTCCGCACACCTGATCTTTCGTGAACTATAGTTGCAATCTTCTTAATTGAGACCCCGGCTACCGGAGCAAATGCAGTATCACAAAGCCCAAGAAATTCCTCCGCCGTCATACGGGATTTTGCTTGGGCGGCACAAGCGGCAATCCTGTCGCGAACTTCAGGAAAGTTAAGCAAAACGGTATAACGAATTTCATCAGACCAATCCGGGGACTCTATTTTATTCATCTCGACCTCCGCTGATTAAACACCGCCGCCCAACGCTCGATAGACCGCCCCTCACGGTATTTCACCACTATGCCCGGCAATTACCGCTCACTTACATATGTCTTTCAAACGGGATGTGAGACTGACGAAAGTTTGTGAGAGTTAAAGCGGAAGGAAGATATAAGGGAGCGGGGTAAGTGTCAATAAAAAAGAGGCGACACTAAGGGACGTTCCGAACTCAGTTTACAACCTCCTGAAGTCACAAAGGGATGTGCAATAGTTACTATTGCACATCCCTTTGCGACTAACGGATGTTCCCGTGCAACTAATGAATGTCCCTGAGCGACTAAGGAACATCCCAAAGTGACTGATAAACGTCCTCGCTCGACGCGCGACCCTCGCTCGATAGGTTTCCACACACGTTAATTCCTCTTAAACGCGGCCGGGCGATCTAACTGCGCGAGGTGGTGCGGCGGCGTTGTTGTTGGATGACGAGGCTCGCGGTGCGGCGGACGGGGACGAGCGCGCCCGCGTCGGGCGGGGGGGCGTCGGTGAACGAGGCGAATTCTTCGGCGTGTGATTGCAGGTAAGAGAAGAAGCGTTCAAATTCGCGCTGCATGGCGTCCATCTTTTCGCGCATGTTGAGGATGATCTCGACGCCCGCGAGATTGACGCCGAGGTCGCGCGTGAGCGAGAGGATCACTTCGAGGCGTTCGAGGTCTGCGTCCGTGTAGAGGCGCGTGTTGCCGTCCGAGCGCGACGGCTTGATGAGTCCCTCGCGTTCGTAGAGACGCAGAGTCTGCTGGTGCAGCCCGTATTGCTCGGCCACCGCGCTGATCGTGTAAGTACGATTCTTGTTGCGTTTCATAAGAACAGAGTTTCAAGTTTCAGGTTTCAGGTTTCAAGTTAAAGAACCGTAGAACCTCAGTCCTGAAACTTGAAACCTGAAACCTGAAACTTATTCCAATCCCATCGCCACGCGCGGGTTCTCTTCGTTGAGCTGGGCGTAGCGTTTGAGGAGTTCCTTGGTCTCTTCCGAGATCACTTTAGGGAACGTGACCTGAACTTCGACGAACTGGTCGCCGCGCGCCTGCGGGTTTCGCAAGCTGGGGACGCCGCGCTCGCGCAGGCGAAACTTCTGGCCGGACTGCGTGCCCGGCGGAATCCTGAGTTGCGCCTTGCCCTCGACCGTGGGAACTTCGATCTTCGCGCCGAGCGCGGCTTCCGGCACGGTGACCGGGATCGTCACATAGATGTTGTCGCCCTTGCGCGTGAAATGCGTGTGGCGGCCGACATTCGTGATGATGAAAAGGTCGCCCGGCGGCGCGCCTAGCCGCCCGCCCTCGCCCTTGCCCGGAATCCGCACGCGCGATCCGGTGTCCACGCCCGCCGGTATTCTCACCTTGACGCTCTCTGTCTTCGGCATCACGCCCTTACCCTGACAGAGCGAACACGGAGGGCGACGTTTGCCCGCGCCGTTGCAGTCGGGGCACTCCTGCGCGAAACGCATGCGCCCGCCCGCGCGTTGCACTTGCCCCGCGCCCTTGCAGGTCGGACAGGTGATGGGCGTGCCGCCCGTGTCGCCCGCGCCGTTGCAGCGCGAACACTGCTCCGAGCGGTTGACCGTGATGTTCGTGGTCATGCCCGTCACGGCCTCCGCGAAAGAGAGCGCGAGCGGCATCTCGATGTCCGCGCCGCGCGCGGCCGACGGGCGCGGCGGTTCGCGTTCGGCCTTCGCGCCCGCGCCACCACCACCGCCGCCGAACAAGTCCGCGAAGATGTCGCGAAAACTCGAACCACCCCCGCCGCCGCTCGCGCCGCCCGCGCCGCCCGGCGCGGCGTTGCTCCAATCGAAGCCCGTAAAATCGAAGGGCGCGCCCCGGCCTGTCGCGCCGCCGCCGCCCGGTTCCGCGCCGCGCGCCGCCGCGTCGGCCAGGTTGTCCGAGTATTGCCCGAACCTGTCATAGACGCCGCGCTTCTTCGGGTCGGAGAGAACGTCGTGCGCCTCCGTGATCAACTTGAAGCGTTCCTCGGCCGACTTGTCGCCCGGATTCACGTCCGGGTGAAACTTCCTCGCCAGCCTCCGGTATGCCTTCTTGATCTCGTCCGGCTTCGCCTTGCGCTCGACGCCCAGCACTTTGTAGAAATCTTCTTTTGCCATTGAAAGACAGTGAGCAGTGAGCAGTAAGCAGTGAGCAGTAAAAGCATTTAACTGCTCACTGCTTACTGCTCACCGCTTACTTTCTTCTTACTTGTTCTCGTCCACGTCAACGTATTCGGCGTCGATGACGTTGTCGTCGCCGCCGCCGCCGCTGCTCGTCTGCCCGCCACCGGCCGACGCGCCCGCGGCGGAAGCCTGTTCGCCGCCGCCGGCTTCGCCGCCCGCCGCCTGGCTGGTCTGCTGGTAGAGCGCCTCCGCGAGTTTGTGCGAAGCGGTTTGCAGGTTGTTGAAGGCCTCGTTCATGCGCTCCGCGCCGCCCTCTTCGACCGCTTTCTTCGCATCGGCGAGCGCGGTTTCGAGTTGCGTGGTCGAAGCCGCGTCGAGCTTCTCCTTGTTCTCGTTGAAGGTCTTCTCAACCTGATAGGTCAACCCGTCGAGACGGTTGCGCGCCTCGATCTCTTCGCGCTTCTTCACGTCTTCGCCCGCGTGCGATTCGGCCTCGCGCATCATGCGGTCGATCTCTTCTTTCGAGAGACCGGAAGAGGCCGTGATGGTGATGTCCTGCACGCGCTTCGTGCCCATGTCCATCGCCGACACCTTGACGATGCCGTTGGCGTCGATGTCGAACGTCACCTCGACCTGCGGCATGCCGCGCGGCGCGGGCGGAATCCCTACGAGATGAAACTTGCCAAGCGTGCGGTTGTCGCCCGCCATCGGACGCTCGCCTTGCAGCACGTGGACTTCCACCGAAGTCTGGTTGTCTGAGGCGGTCGAGAACACCTCGGACTTGCGCGTCGGGATCGTCGTGTTGCGCTCGATGAGTTTCGTGAAGACCCCGCCGAGCGTTTCAATGCCGAGAGAGAGCGGCGTCACGTCCAGGAGCAGAATGTCCGTCTTCTCGCCCGACAGCACGCCCGCCTGCACGGCCGCGCCGACGGCGACCACCTCATCCGGGTTCACGGATTTGTTCGGCTCTTTGCCGAAAATGCTCTTGACGATCTCCTGCACTTTCGGAATGCGCGTCGAACCGCCGACCAAGACCACTTCGTTCACTTTCGTCGCGTCGAAAGGCACGTCCGACTTGATGGCCTTCTTCGCGTCGGCGATGGCGTCTTCCACGGGCTTTCTGAGCCGCTGCAAGATCGGGTCGATCAACTGCTCGAACTTCGCGCGCGTCAACTTCATGACGAGGTGCTTCGGCCCAGAGGCGTCGGCCGTGATGAAGGGCAGGTTGATCTCCGTCTCCATCGCGCTCGAAAGTTCGATCTTGGCCTTCTCCGCGGCCTCTTTCAGGCGTTGCAAGGCCATCTTGTCGTTCGACAGGTCGATGCCCTGATCGCGCTTGAACTCTTCCGTGATCCACTCCATCAGCCGCTCGTCTATGTCGTCGCCGCCGAGGTGCGTGTCGCCGTTCGTCGATTTCACTTCGACGACGCCTTCGCCGACTTCGAGGATGGAAATGTCGAACGTGCCGCCGCCGAAGTCGAACACGGCGATGATCTCTTCCTTCTTCTTGTCGAGTCCGTAGGCGAGCGCGGCGGCCGTCGGCTCGTTGACGATGCGCATCACTTCGAGACCGGCGATTTTGCCCGCGTCTTTCGTCGCCTGCCGCTGCGCGTCGTTGAAGTAGGCCGGGACGGTGATGACGGCTTTGTCAACTTTTTGCCCCAGATAGTCTTCCGCAGACTGTTTCATCTTTTGCAGGATGAGCGCGGAAATCTCGGGCGGCGTGTACTCCTTGCCGCCCGCGTTGATGCGCACGTCGCGGTTGCCGGCGGGCTGCACCTGATAGGGAACCTGCTTTTTCTCTTCCGTCACCTCGTCGAAACCGCGCCCCATGAAACGCTTGATCGAATAGATCGTGTTCTCCGGGTTGGTGACGGCCTGACGCTTCGCCACCTGACCGACCAGACGGTTGCCGTCCTTCGTAAAAGCCACCACGGAGGGCGTCGTGCGACCGCCTTCCGAGTTGGTGATGACGGTCGGCTCGCCGTTTTCCATCACGGCCACCACCGAATTGGTCGTGCCCAAGTCAATACCGATTATCTTGCTCATCTTTTTCACTCTCCAGATGTTGTTTAACTGACCCGCCTGTCCTGCACTCACCCGCCCGGCCGCTTCAGTAGCGCCGCTTCTGCGGACTTCTATTCATCGAATCTCAGATAGTAAAGGCACAGGTTGAATACAGCGTTAATATAATATCTGAGTCTCCTGTTGTCAACTTTTGATTGCAAAAATCCCCGCCACGTTGCCCGAAACGCCCCGAAGACGGCTAAACCGCGTTATTATACGGTTTACCGTTCGTCCGGGGAGTCCTCCTGCTCGGTCTTGCCCTCGTTCATGATGTAGGAGACGTGAAAAATGTAGTGGACGCCGGAGAAGAGGGCTGAGGCGAAGACGATGACGTAGAGGGTCGGCAGGATGTAGCCGCGCAAGGTGGGGAAACGAGCCAGCGCGAGGATGATCACGATGGCCGTAATTTGCACGACCGTGTTGACTTTTCCGAGCAGCGAAGGGCGAAACCCGCGAAAGCCGGTGACGATGTTGATGGCCGCCGCGCCGACGACGATGAAGACATCGCGGCTGATGACGGCCGCCGTCACCCAGAAGGGAACGGGGAGGTGTTCGCCCCGCCCGACGATGGAGGCGAGCGAGAGGGTGATGAAAGAGGTGACGAGCAGGAGTTTGTCTGCGATGGGGTCGAGGATGGTGCCGAGTTGCGATTTCTGGTTGAAACGGCGTGCGAGGAAGCCGTCTATCCCGTCGGTCAAGCCCGCGAAGACGAAGATGGCGAGCGCCCATTCGAAACGCTGGTAATAGAGCATCGTGACGAAGACCGGAACCAGCACCATGCGGATGACGGTCAGGAAATTCGGCACGGTGAAGATGCGAGACGACATAAGGGTTTCAAGTTTCAGGTTTCAGGTTTCAGGACAGAGGTTCTACGGTTCTTTAACTTGAAACCTGAAACTTGAAACTTGAAACTATTGCTTGCGCAGTTCGAGCAGAGAGACTTCCGGCAGGCAGCCGTAACGCACGGGCAGGACGACCGTGCCGAGGCCGCGCGTGACGTAAATTTGCGTGTTGCCCTGTCGCCCGAGGCCGCGCAGCAGGCGGCGGCGCGGGCGTCCCGAAGGCGAGCGTTCGGCGCGCAACGTCACTTGCCCGCCGTGCGTGTGGCCGCTCAGGACGAGGTCAACCCCGGCGCGGGCGGCGCGGCGCAGGACGATGGGGTTGTGTGCGAGCAGGAGTTTCAACTCGTCCGCCGCCGAACCTGCGAGCGCGAGCGGGAGGTCTTCGAGGCCGACCATCGTGTCGTCAACGCCCGCGAGCCAGAAAGACGCGCCGGGGTGCGCGGGGTGCTCGAAGCGCATGCCTTCGTTGACGAGCATGCGAATGCCTTCGGCGCGGAAAAGGTCTGTGATGAGAGCGGCGTCAGTCCAGTGATCGTGATTGCCGAGCACGGCGTAGACGCCGCAGCGCGCGCTGAGGCGTCCGAGCATCTCTGCGCACGGGGCTGCGTATTCGCGTTCGTGCGAGATGTAGTCGCCGGTCAGGGCGATGATGTCGGGTTGGAGGCTGTTGGCTAACTCCACGGCGCGCTCGATCTGTTCGCGCCCGGTGAAAGGGCTGTGGTGAATGTCCGAGAGTTGGACGATGCGCAGGCCGTCGAGGGCAGGCGGCAGGCGGCGCAAATGTATCTCCGTGCGTTCGACGACGAGGCTATACGGTTCCGCAAAGGCGGCGCGCGCCATTTGCAGGACGCCCGCGGCCAGCGTGCGCAGGGGCTTCGGGCGCGGCGCGGGCGCTGCATGACGGCGACGGGGAGACTTCCATCCTGCGATGTTCGACATAATCAATTCGTTGAGAGTGGATTAAATGACAACTAACTTATGCGCCACTATTTCCCGCTCTGCAAAGCCCTTCGCTAAAGCCCGCGGATTATACGAAGGCGCGTGTCAAAACGCAAAAGCCGGAAAGGAGAAGCGTCGCCGGATATAAGCCGAACGAGAGCGCGTTCTACGCTTTTCGCCCCGAGACTCGCGCCCCGCGCCTTTCGACCTCACCTGAGCGGCCAGCGCATCGGCACGAGCAGCATGACAATGGCGAAGACAATGATAGTCAGCAGCGAGCCGACCTTGACGAAATCGAAGAAGCGGTAGCGCCCCGGCGTGAAGACCAGCACGGAGGCGGGTTCGAGCGGCGTCAGAAACGAGCAGGAGGCGGCGTAGGTGATCGTCACGGCGACGGCGCGCGGATTGATGCCCAGCGCGACTGCCGTCTTGAGGGCGATGGGCAGGACGACGAGCGCGGCGGCCTGGTTCGACATCGGCTGCGTCAGGGCGACCGTCAGGAGGAAGAAGCCCGCCAGAATGGCGAGGTCGCCGTAAGCGCCCGCCGCGCGCACGATGATATCCGCCAGATACTGATCCGCGCCCGTCTTCTCCATCGCCACGCCGAAGCTGATCATGCCCGCGATCAGCACGAGCAGACGCCACTCGACGAAGTTATACATCTCCTGCGTGCGCACGGCGCGCGAGGCCAAAAGTACGAGCGTGCCGAGCAGCACGGCGATGACGAGCGGCACGAGTTGCGTTACGGAGAGAGTGAGGAAGAGTACGAATGCGCCGATAGCCCAGCGCCTCTTCGCCGCACGCCCGCGCCGTTCCGACACGTCTTCGAGCAGCAGCAGATCCCCTCCCGCCGACAGCGGTTGGACACGCTCTCGCTTGCCCTGCACGAGCAGCACGTCGCCGAAGCGAAGGCTAACCATACTCAGTTTCGACAGCAGCGCGACCCCGTGGCGGTTGATGGCAAGCGTCGTCAGGCCATAGCGGTCGCGAAACTGCGTGCCCTTCAGCGTGCGCCCGACGAGGTTCGACCCGCGCAAGACCATCACCTCGAACAACTCAAGGCCACCCGTTTCGAGGTCGGTGTCGCTCAGTTTGAAGTCGGCTTTGATCTCGATGCCGGCCTCGTTCTTGACGCGTAGGATGTCTTCGATACGCCCCTGCACGAGGAGGAGGTCGTCGGCGAGTATTTGCTCGTCCGCGCGCGGCGCGATGCGCCCCTGATTGCCGCGCAGGATGCCGACGACCGTCAGGTCGAGCGTCTGGCTCAAATCGGCGTCGGCGAGCGTCCGCCCGACGAGCGGCGAGTCGGCCAGCACCACCACCTCCGACATGTACTCGCGGATGTGATACTGCTCGGTGAGCGAGTCAGCACCGCCGCGCGCGGGCAGCAGGCGCAGGCCGAGGACGAGCATGTAAACCAGCCCGGCGGCCGCAATCGCGATGCCGACGCTCGATAACTCGAACATGCTGAACGGCTCCTGGCCGTAGCGCGTGAGCGCGCCACTCACGGCGAGGTTGGTCGAAGTGCCGATGAGCGTGCACGTCCCGCCGAGGATCGATCCGAAGGCGAGCGGCATGAGCAGTTTCGAGGGCTGAATCCGGGCGCGCTCGGCCAGCCCCAGCACGACCGGGACGAGCATCGCCGTCACCGTCGTGTTGTTGAGGAAGCCCGAGAGGCCGACGCTCACAAACATCACCAGAATCGTCAGGCGAAACTCGTTGCCGCCTGTGATGCGGTGGAGCCGCCGCCCGACCACGTCCACTACGCCCGTCGTCACCAGCCCACTCGTCAGGATGAAGAGGCCGCCGATGGTGATCACGATGTCGTTACCGAAGCCGGCGAAGGCTTCGCCGACCGAGAGCGTGCCTGTCAACACGAGCGCGATGACGAGCATGATCGTGATGATGTCGACCGGGATGCGCTCGATGCCGAACAGGATGACGGCGACGAGGAGCAGGATGAGAACCGTGGCGATGGAGAGAGTCATAAGGGCTTCTGCTATACTGGCCGCTCAAAAAAAAGGTGAGCAACCGGCGGTCGCGCGCGCAAAACCCGGCTCGACGGTTACTCTGATAAATTAAGGGGGTAGTTCGTCGTGAGCAAGCATCGCATTCTCGTCATAGAAGATCAAGAAGACCTCGCGGAATTATATGAGTCGTCGCTGGAAAAGGCTGGTTACGAGGTGACGAATGCCTATACGGGCGAAGAGGGCGTGGCGGAGTTTGAGGCCAACGGCGCGGACGCCGTGCTGCTCGACATGACGCTGCCGGAAATGCACGGCACGAAGGTGCTCGAAGAGATTCGCAGTTTGTCGGCGAGCGTGCCCGTCGTGGTCATCACCGGCGAGACGCTCGCCGAATCGCGAAACGTGTGCAACCGGCTCGGCGTGCAGGAATACCTCTCGAAGCCGCCCGATTACGACGACATGCTCAGGGCATTCGAGCGCGCCCTCTCAGCCCCGGCCACCGACGAGCAATACATGGTCGTCACGATGCGCCTCCCGGTGAGCGTGCTCCAGACGCTGACGGACGTTGACCCGAACCTCGAACGCGCCATCACGCGCATCTGCGACGAGTGCGGCGTGCACGTCAAGGCCATGTCTGCGAAGCGTTGAGTTTATTCGTGCTGCACTCCGGGCGATTGTTTGAGCGAGTCCCGCCGGGGACTCGTTTCAGTCGAATAGAGAAGGGGTGACGGCGGTCGCCGCTTTTTTCGGGGCGCGTTTTTTCGTCTTGGGCGTCGCGCCGGGGTGGTGCGCGAGGTGTTCGGCGTTGAGGCCGAGTTCGCGCAGGTGCGCGGCAAACTTCGGCTCGCCGTGCATCGTGATGATGCGCGAGGCGCACGTCTCGCGCGCGAGGCGCACGAGGTCGTCGTAGTCCGCGTGGTCGGAGAGCGGGAGTATCAAGTCAACACCCTTGTACATGTAGGGCGCGCTTTTGTTCAACGCCCAGCCCGTGAGCATGATGAGATAACGGCGTTCGATGTTCAGGAGCATCGGCTGCTTGCGGCAACCCGGCGGCGCGATGAGCACGCGTCCCTTCAAGTGCTCGCGGTCGTACTTTTCATAACGCCCCGAGAACTCCACGCCGCACTCGCGATAAATCTCCGCCACGTTCCACACCGAGCCGTGCAGCGTCACGCGATAGTCGCGCCGCAGGAGCAACTCCAGAGCCTCCTGGCTCTTGCCCAGCGCGTAGGCCAGCACGACGGGCACGCGGTCGTCCGACAGGGCGCGTTCGACTCCGGCGTAGAGGCGGTCGAAGGTCGCCACGTCGGGCGGGAAGCGATAGTGGGGATCGCCGAAAGTCGATTCCATGACGAGCGTATCGCACGGGACGATCACGGCCGACTCGGCCGCGACGTTCGGGCGCAACTTGATGTCGCCCGTGTAGACGAGCCGCTCGCCGTCGGCCTCGACGAGAATTTGCGCCGAACCGAGACAATGCCCCGCCGGGTAAAAGGTGAGGGCGTAGCGCCCGTAGTCGCGCCGCTCGCCGTAAACCTGCGTCGTCATTTTCGCCTCGCCGCGCCGGTGCTGGAAGATGCGCGCCGTCTCCGGCGTCGCCACGATTGATTTGTGCTCGGCGATGTGGTCGGAATGCCCGTGTGAGATGACGCAATGCTCGCGCGCCCCGTCCGCATCGAGCCACAGATCGAGATCGGGCAGGTACAGCCCGTCTTTGTATTCGACTCTGAGCAAAGCAAAATCTCCTTGAAGAATGCGCCCCCGCTTTAGTTAAAGTCGCGCTTTGGTTTAAGTTTAGATGCCGTTTACCGTCCGGCGATTGCTTGCGGATTCGTTTGCGGCGCGACCTAAAGGGTATTATAAAAAACGCGTAGATAACTCGGGCGGACAGTCGTAAATGCCGCCCGCCGGCAGCGAAACATGGAAGAAGCGCGAAGCGAGCAATTACCCGTAGAGAGCGCGAGGCGAAGACTGTTGCGCCGCGTCGCCGCGTCGCGTCTGTGGCGCGCTCAGGTGCGCTATAGCGTCGTGCTCCTCGCCTTCGCCCTGCTCGCCTTCTACGCGCGCGCCAACGCCTACTTCGCTTGGGATGTAGTGGCCGCGCGCGCCGTGCAGTCGCTGCCCGTTCCCGGAATCTCCGATTTCATGCGCGCCGTCTCGCTCTTTGGCGACCGAGCGAACAGTTGGATAGTGGTGGGGTTGACCATGCTCTTTTTCCTGCTGCGTCGCAGGCGCACGGAGATGTTCGCGCTGCTGCTGTGCACGGGCGGCGGCGCACTCGTCAACCGTTTATTTAAGATGTACATTGCGCGCCCCCGCCCCGCCGCCGACCTTGTTCAGGTGCAACGCGTCTGGGCGCATGAGAGTTTCCCTTCGGGACACGTCACCTTCTACGTCTGCTATTTCGGCTTCCTGTTCTTCGTCGCCTACGCGCTCTTGCCGAAGCGCTCGCTCGCGCGCCGCCTCGCGCTCACGCTCACGTCCCTGATGATCGCGCTCGTCGGCCTCTCGCGCGTCTATCTCGGAGCGCACTGGCCGAGCGACACCATCGGCGCGTACTTCCTCGGCGGCCTCTGGCTCGGCCTCTCACTCTACCTCTACGGTCGCTGGAAAGAACGCTCCACCTTTCATCAGGACGAAGCGAACACCGCCACCGCCGCCGCATCGACGCGCGCGGACAAGTAACTTATTCAACTTGATAAAAGATTAATTCGCCGGGTGAGACGTTGAGACGCGCGCTTCGCGTCTCAACGTTCGGGTCGGTCTTTAGCTACGGCGGCGACGGCGGCCGTAGCGCGCGGCGACGGCAGTCAGCCCCGTGCCGAACAGGATCAAAGTCGCCGGTTCCGGCACGGCCGCGGGCGCGGCGGGCGAGAAGTTGAAGGTGATATCGCGGAGGTCGTAAAGCCGGTTGAATAGAGGCCCGCCGTCATAGCTATTAAAGATAATAGTCGCAATCCCCTGCCCGCTGAGCGATGTCGAGAAGAAGGGGGGCAGTCTCTCGGGGGCGAGCGACAGGGACATGCCGCCGGTCATGGTGAAAGGCACTGTGACGGTAACTACCCGCGACTCGTCGAACGGGACGACGATGGACGGAGCGTTGAAGATCAGGTTTATGGAACGGAAATAGACGCGCTCGTAGTTAACGCCGTTCACCGTCGCCGGGCCGAAGCCGAGATTCTCCCCATCGGACAATCGCCCGTTGATGCTTATGGTCTGCCCGGCCTGGCAAGGCGAACAGACGGGCGCGAAACCGCCGCCGTCTCCGCCGTGGTAGCCCTCGTTCGAGACGGCGAAGCCCTGCGCGGGATTACCGAAGGAGAACGTGGCGTTCGTGAAATGGGACGGGACAGTCACATAGCCGTCTGTGATGACGATCTCGTCGGCGCGCGTCGCCGTGGGAAGCACGAAGAGAAGCAGGAAGAAAACGAAGAGTACGGGTAATCTGAAGGTGAGGGTGCGCATAGGGGTGGCCTTTCTCTGAAAAACTGGTAAAGCCGGGAATTATCAGGCGGAAAATTCCGAGACAAGTTTTGCGGTTCGGGGCAGAGTTTGTCCGATACTCAACCCCTTGTCAAGGTTTTTGCGGCGTGCCGCCGGAACCCGTGCGCGGCGCGTCTAACGCTCGATGCGCACGCTCGTGCCCATCGGCAGGGCGTCGAAGAGTTCCCGGATGTCCGCGTTCGAGAGCGCGACGCAGCCCCGCGTCCAGTCGCCGTCAGTCCCGCCGCCGTGGATGAAAATCTCGCCGCCGAGCGCGGTGTCCCACGGCGGACGCCGCTTATTTCGTATCGCGCGCACGATGCGCCCGTGCTCCGCCCGCGTGATGAGTTTGTCGCGCAGCCCGCGCTCGGCGTCCTCCGCGTTCGGGTAGCTGAGGCCGAGCGAGAGGTAAAAGTTGCTGCGCGCGTTTTTGACGCAGACGTAGAAATCGCCCTCCGGCGTCGCGCTGTCGCCCTCCCGGACTTTATCTTCGACCGGGTTCGCGCCGAGCGCGATCCTGTATGCACGCACGACCGCCCCGCCCGCATAGAGCAGCAGTTGACGTTTACTTTTCGAGACGACGACTTTCGGATTGACGAGCGGGAGCTTGAGCGGCGACTGCGGCTGCGTTGTCAAAGCCTGCGCGCCGCCGCCGCTCGCCAGCGTCGCACCATCGGTCGCCAACGTCGCGCCGCCGCTCGGCAATGTCGCGCCGTCGGTCGCCCAAGTCGCGCCCGGCTTCGTCCCGGCATTCGCGTGAGCTTCCATTGACATCGGATTTTCGCGGGTCGCGTCCGCGGAACTTAGCGCCACGCCGAACGCAAGCGCGAGGCTCAAGGCGACGAGCGCGGCTGCGTTGAAAATTTTCATGATCGTTAATTTAGCCGCGCGCGTCAGTTAACCAGCAGACGCCAGTTGTTCGTCGGCTCGGCGGGGATGCGCTTGTTGCGCTCCACCCAGTCGATGATCAATTCGCGAATCTCCGTGCTCGAACGATAAACTTCGGGCGCGCCCTTGAACATCGTGTAACCGCCGCCGCCGTTGACGCGATAGTTGTTCGTCGCGAGTTTGAGTTTCCGCGCCGGGTCGAGCGGCTGCCCGCGAAAGCGCAGGTTTCGGATGCGCGCGCCGACGGGCTTCGTCAGGTCTAGATCGTAGGCGACGCCCTCCGCGATGTCGAAATTGTAGGCCGGGATTTTTTCGTCCACGAGTTGGGCGGGCGAACGCCCCGGCTCGTAAGGGCGAAAATATTTCGCGGAGTGTTCGAGCGCGTCCTTCAACTGTCGCCCCGTCACTTCTAGGACGACGAGCGTGTTCTCGTAAATGTACAGCCCCGCGATGTCGCGCACCGTCACGGCTCCGCGCGGCAGGCGCGCCTGCGGGTTGAAACTCGCCACGAGCGAGACATCCGCGCGCCCCGTGTCCAACTGCACGCGCTGGATCAAATCGAGGATGGCCGTGTCGCGAAACAGCGCCCCCTCGGCGGTCAACTCGGCGGGCGATTCGCCGATGACGCGCGCGAGCCAGTTTTGCGTCTCGCGGTCGTAAGGCTCGACGAGGCGCGCCACTTCCGCGTCCGTCTCCGTCGCCTCGCCGACCGCGATGGTGCGCGCCGATTTCGCCGCGACGCGCCAGCGCCCGCCCTTCGTTCGTTCCAGATACACGTCGGCGCGCGCCAGATGCCGCCCCCAGAAATTAGCCTGCGCGAGCAACACGTTATTGATCACGAGCGACGGCACTTCGCGATGCGTGTGTCCCATTAGGATCAGATCGACGCCCGCCACTTCGCGCGCAAGCCGCGCCGCGACGTTCTCATGCGTCACCTGCCCCGGACTCCGCTCGCCCGTGCGCAAGTCCTCTTCGAGTCCCATGTGCATCGCGACGACGACTAGATCGACGCGCTCCTCGTCGCGCAGCACGGCGACCCACTTGCGCGCCTCCGCGACGGGTTCGCGAAACTCAAGACCGGCGAAATTTTCGCGGTTCTCCCAGAAGGGAACGCCCGGCGTCGTCAAGCCCAGGAGGCCGACGCGCACGCCGTTTAATTCCTTGACGACATAAGGCCGGTGATAAGTCTCGTTCGTGCCCGCCCGGTAAGTGTTGGCCGAGAGCCACGGGAAATTGGCCTCGCGCCGCGCCTTCTCAAGCACGCCGAGGCCGAAATTGTACTCGTGGTTGCCGACGGCGAGCGCGTCGAATTGGAGCGCGTTCATCGCGAGCATCATCGGGTCGGGCGGCCGGTTGTTCTTCTTGTTGTGAAAATATTCGAGGGGCGTGCCTTGAATCGTGTCGCCCGAATCGAGCAGGAGCGTCCCCGTGGGGTTTTCCCCGCGCGCGCGGCGGATGAGCGTCGCCACCTTCGCCAACCCCCGCGCGTCCGGCTTGTTCGTGTAGTAGTCGATGGGAAGGATGTTGCCGTGCAAGTCCGTGGTTGACAGGACGGTGATCCACGCACGCTCGACGGCCGACACGTCCGGCTGCGCCGCCGCGTGACCTTGCGCGAGCAGCAGCAGCGCGAGCACGAGCGCGAGACATCGCGGCGTCTTTTTCATCATCAAAACTTTTCTCATTTAGCTTGTACGTTCTTCCTTGCGTTCCGGCCGTCTCCGCCTTGAAAACATCCTCTCCGGCCGTCCCTCGCAGGCACGCGCCGCGTCTAGCGAAAGTTCCGCGCCCCTCACATCTTCGGGAAATAATTTCGAGAGACCGTTCCGGGTAAAACCCGCCCGCGAAAGCCTTCAACGCGGCGCGATGAGTTCTTCTTCCTCGACCGTGCCGTCGTTGTTGCCGTCGCCGTCACTGCCGTCGCCGCGCCCGTTGCCCGTCGTTGTTGTCGTCGCCACGGGTTGCCGCACGGTTTGGGTAGCGGCGATGACGGCGGCCGCCTCGCGCGCCTCACGCGCCATGCTGCGCACGGACAGCCCGCGCCGCACCAGCAGGCCGACGCCGACGGCCGTCCAGACGATGACGCGCGCCTTGCGAATAATGGCGAGCGTGACGCCCACGCCCTCGCTGCCGACTTTTAACAACTGCGTGAACTTGCCCGTCCCGAATTCATCGACCCCCGCGCGCATCGGCACGAACTTGAAAACCACGTTGATGACGCGGTTGACGGATTCGAGGACGAAGGCGGCGAGCCACGTCGGGCGCGCGTTCATCAGGTAGAGGGTGGCATACACTTCGGCGACGCCCGCGAGGTGAAAGCAGGCTTCGAGGGCGAGGATCGGCAGAAAGCGCGAGCGGTGCCCGTCGTAAAATCCGTAGATGCGCGTCTCGACGCTGTGAACGCGCTCGCGCCGCGCCTCTACGAAACGGCGCGCGATGCCGCGCGCGTGCAGCGCTTCCAACGCACGACTCAGGAATTTCCACTGCTGCCTCACCACCAGATAACCGAGCGCGATGACGACGACGATGACGGCGAGGGTCGCGTAACTGACGAGGCGCACTTTCGGCGGCAGCGGGAAACTGAACAGGAGGGCGACCGTGCCCGCGAAGATGAAGAGCGCGACCGACAGCATGTAAAAGAGATTCTCGACGGCGAGCGCGGAGATGCTCGCGACGACGGGCACGCGGTCGCGCACGAAGGCCGCCTTGGCCGGTTCGCTCACCATCATGCCGAGGGGCGTCAGGCTGCCGAGCGCGTCGCCCGCGAGGTAAGCCTTGAGCGCGTCGCGCACACGCAAACGCACGCCGCCCTCGAAGCAGCGCGTCCACGCGACGGCGCGCACGAGCGGGCGCACGGCCGAGATGGCGAGCACGACGATGAAGCCCGCGCCCAGTTGCGTGATGTTCTGCCAGATGCTCTGCGGCCCGGCCTTCCACACGTAATAGGCGAAGAGCAGCAGGCCGCCCGTGGCGAAGATGATCCCCACCAGCCTGCCGGAAGCATTGCGTCTTCCCTCCTGCTTGCTCTCGCTCATCCGCTCGTCCCGTTGAAAGTCGTCCCGTCAGAAAGAAGCTGTTTACGCGGGCGGCCGAAGTTGCCGTCCGCGCAGTTCTGTGAAGGACTTAGCAAGATACGTTATTGCGCCGCCAGTCTCAACTGCTATCCGCGCGCGAACAAACCCCTCATGCGCCAATAGATTCAAGACAGTTCTTCTCTATTCGCGATTTACGATTCACGATTTACGGCTTTTGGCGATTCACTCTTTTACGGTCTTCACAGGTTGACCGGAGGCTTATTGATCGGCGATGCTAACGGTTACAATTAGTCTGCACATAAAATTTAATCTTACTCAAAGGGTCTGTGGAGAGCGATGAGCAAAGCAGCAACCGAATTCTTAAGCGGCACGCCTTTAACGGTCTATTCCGAAGACGAAAACATGTTTCGCGCCAGCGTGCGCGAATTCGCCGAGGGCGAGATCAAGCCCCGCCGCGAAGAGATGGACGAACACGCCAAGATGGATGCTTCGATCATCAAACACCTCTTCGATCTCGGCCTGATGAGTATCGAGACGCCGGAAGAGTATGGCGGCGCGGGCGCGTCGTTCTTCTCGGCCATCATCGGCGTCGAAGAACTCTCGCGCGTCGACCCTTCGGTCGGCGTCCTGATGGACGTGCAGAACACGCTCGTCAACAACGCCATCATCCGCTGGGGCAACGCCGAGCAGAAAAAGAAATACCTGCCGCAACTCGCCGAAAGCAAGATCGGCGCATACTGCCTGAGCGAAGCCAGTTCCGGCTCGGACGCCTTCGCCATGCAGACCAAAGCCGTCGAGCAGGGCGACCATTATTTACTGAACGGCCAGAAACTCTGGATCACGAACGGCGTCGAAGCGGAAATCTTCGTCGTCTTCGCCAACGCCAAACCCGAAGACGGTTATCGCGGCGTGACGGCCTTCATCGTCGAGAAGAATTTTGAAGGCATCAGCGTCGGCAAGAAGGAGAACAAACTCGGCATCCGCGCCTCTTCCACCACCGAGATCATCTTCGACAACTGCCGCGTGCCGAAAGAGAATTTGCTCGGCGAGTTCGGCAAGGGTTACAAAGTCTCCATCGAGACTTTGAACGAAGGGCGCATCGGCATCGGCGCGCAAATGATCGGCCTTGCGCGCGGCGCGCTCGAAGCGGCGCTCGCCTACACGTCGGAGCGGCAACAGTTCGGCCGCGCCATCAACGCGTTTCAGGGCGTGCAGTTCCAACTCGCCGAACTCGCCACCGAACTCGAAGCCGCGCGCCTCCTCGTCTACAACGCCGCGCGCCTGAAAGACGCCGGTCTGCCCTTCGTCAAAGAGGCCGCGATGGCGAAACTCTATTCCTCGCGCGCCGCCGAAACCATCGCCTCGAAAGCTATCGAACTCTACGGCGGCTACGGCTTCGTCAAAGACTACCCGGTGGAGAAATTCTGGCGTGATTCCAAGATCGGAGCGATCTACGAAGGCACTTCCAACATGCAACTGCAAACCATCGCCAAGCTGATGATCGAGAACCGGCAGCCGAAAGTACAATAGGAAGGTAAATCGTGAATCGTGAATAGATAAAACCCGTCTTCTTCTATTCACGATTTACGATTCACGATTCACGAATTATGTCTTCACGTATAGAAGTCTTCGAGCAGATGCTTGAGAGCGATCCCGACAATACGATGGTGTTGTTCGGGCTGGCGAAGGAATACGAGAAGGCGGGGCGGCACGCCGACGTGATCGCCTCGCTGACGAAATATCTCCAACTCTTCAACGACGAAGGCAACGCTTACGGCATGCTCGCGCAGGCGCACGAACGCCTCGGCAACCGCGACGCCGCACGCGCGGCCTACCGTCGCGGCATCGAAGTGGCGACCGCCCACGGCCACCCTTCCATGGCCGAAGACTATCGCATGACGCTTGAGAACGAGTACGAAGATTAACTAACGGCACGCGGCACGAGACATGAGCGGCGGGCGCGACTGCCGCTCCCCCGCGCGGCCTCGAAGCGCCGGACGCCCCCAGCGCCCGTTGCCGATTTCAAAACCCCGCAGCGAATACTTAGAGGACTCGCCCGTGCCAATTTAAAAGCGCGCACTTCCACGAGCTACTCCTTTCGCCTTCGGGTCTTTTTGCCGGGATGTCCCTTTTATGCGATTTTTCAAGACCTCAAGCCGCGCCTCGGCCTTCTTTTTGATTCTCTCTCTGTGCGCGCGGATTCCCGTCGCCGGGCAGACCCAAAATCCAACGCAGGATCAGGACGAACTGGTCAAAGTCAACACGGAACTCGTGCAGGCGGCCGTGACGGTGCTGGATAAGGCGGGGCGTTTCGTCGAGAATTTGAAGGCCGAGCAATTCGAGTTGCGCGTCGATGGACGGCCGCAGCCGATCTCGTTCTTTGAAATGGTGACGGCGGGCAGCACGAGCGAAGAGGCGTTGATGGCGGCGCGCGGCAAGTCTCCGGCCGCGCTGGAAAAGAACGGGGCGCGCCGTGGCCTCGGCCTGCCGGATCGCGGGCGCGCGTTCTTCTTTTTTGTGGACGACCTGCACATGCAGGCCGACGGCATGATGCGCGCGCGCAAAACGATCCTGCAATTCATCGACCGGGAAGTGGGGCAGAACGATCAGGCCGTCGTCACGTCGGCGAGCGGCCAGCTAGGTTTCCTACAGCAGTTGACCGACAACAAAACCGTGCTTCGCACCGCGACCGAGCGTCTCACGCCGCTGCCGCATAACACGGCCGACTCGCAAGACCCGCCCATGTCCGAGTATCTCGCGCTCGCCATTCAGGAGAAGCACGACCGCGAGGTGCTGGCTTTCTTCATGGAGCCGCTGCTCAGGGAGATGGTGCCCCGTGATTCCGCCGAAAGCATCGTCAGGGGACGCGCCGAGCAAATTCTCAGGCAGTCGGCGGCGCGCACGAATAACACGCTCTCATCGCTCGCCAGCCTGGTGCGAAACGCCGCCGCGCTCCCCGGCCGCAAGGTCGTCTTTTTCCTGTCCGACGGTTTCCTGCTCCGCCCGAGCGAGTCGAGCATGACCGAGCAACTGCGCAGACTGACCGACGCGGCGGCGCGCAGCGGCGTGGTGATTTACACGGCCGACGCGCGCGGCCTCGCCGTTGACCCGTCGCTCGACGCGGGCAGCCGGGGCATCTTCGACGTGCGGGCTTCGCGTGCGAACATCGGAGAGTTGCCCGCCACGCAGGAGTCGTTGCGCGCGATTGCGGAAGATACGGGCGGGCGCGCTTTGCTCAACACGAATGCCATCGACGCGGCCATCCGTCAGACCGTCAAGGAGACTGCCGCCTACTACGTGCTGGCGTGGCAACCGGCGGGCGGCGAACAGAAGGGCGCGAAGTTTCGCCGCCTCGAAGTCAGCGTCAAGGGACGCCCGGACTTGAACGTGCTCGCGCAGCGCGGCTTTCTCCAGAGAGCGCCCGACGAAGGAGTGGTTAAAGCGAGCGCGAGCAAACGGCCGTCGCAGGATAGGGCGAAGACGCCCGCCGAAGAACTGCGCGCCGCAGTCGCCGCCGTCTATCCGGCGGCCGACCTGCCGACCTACCTGACCGTCAATTACGTTGACACGCCGAAGAACGGAGTGGTGTTGACGGCAACCGTGGCCGTCCCGTATGAAGCCCTCGCGCTCGATGCGGCGGGCGGGAAAAACGAGGGCGCGCTCGACATCGAAGGCCACGTCTATAACATGCAGGGCAAGTCCGGCTCTCGCTTCAGGGAACGCCTGAGCGTCTCGCCCTCCGTCTCCGGCCGTCAGGCAACCGGGCAGGCAACCGGGCAGGCGAATGGGCAGGCGAATGGGCAGGCGACGCAAGGGGCGGCGCGGGAGGAAGGATCGCGCCGGAGCGTTTTATACAGCCATCAAGTCGGCCTCGCCCCCGGCCTCTATCAGGTGCGCGTGGCGGCGCGCGACGCGCAGAGCGGTCGCATCGGCGGCGCGACGCAGTGGGTGGAGATTCCAGACCTCAAGTCGCGCCGTCTCGCCCTCGCCAGCCTGCAACTCGGCGAACGCACGGCGAAGGCCGAGGCGGCGGCGGCAGCCGCCGATGCGGGCAACTTCATCGGGCAGTACAGCGGCGACCGCCGCTTCGCACGCGATTCACACCTGCGCTTCCTGACCTTTATCTATAACGCGGCGACGCAGAACGCGCCCGGCGCGCGCCCCGACGTGGTTCTCCAGATACAGATTTTTCGTAACGACCAGCCCGTGGTGACGGACGAATTGCGCAAGGTGTCGCCCGAAGGGCAGGACTTTTCGCGGATCGCTTACGGGGCGGAAATATCGCTCGCCTCGCTCGTCGTCGGGCGCTACGTGCTGCAAGTCACGGCGATTGACCGCGTGGCGAAGACGAGCGCCTCGCAGCGTGTTAATTTCACGGTCGAGTGAGCGCCGCCTCGCCGGGCGCGCCGGTTACTTTGCGGGAAACTGGCGCGACCTTTTAAGCGGAAACTCGAATCCCGCGGCTTGCAATGAGACCGCGCGAAGGTTTATTAAATTTCGATTATTCAAGAAGCAGGAGTAGTAACAGCATGGCGACCGAATTGAAGGCGCGTGAATACCGCGGGCTAGACCGAGAGCAGATGCTCGCGATCTACCGCACGATGTACATGTCGCGGCGCGTTGACGACAAAGAGATTCAACTCAAGGGTCAGAACAAAATCTTTTTCCAGATCAGCGGCGCGGGGCACGAGGCCGTGTTGACGGCCGCCGCGATGGCGTTGCGCCCCGGCTACGATTGGTTCTACCCCTACTATCGCGACCGCGCGCTCTGCCTGCAACTCGGCATGACGCCGCTCGAACAACTGCTCTCGGCCGTCGGCGCGGAGGCCGACCCGAACTCGCACGGCCGCCAGATGCCCTCGCACTGGGGTCATAAGAAACTCAACATCGTCTCGCAATCGTCGCCGACGGGCACGCAGTTTTTGCAGGCGGTCGGCTGCGCGGAGGCGGGCTATCGCTCCGGACTGATCGAGGAGTTGAAGGAGCGCGCCGGGAATTTTCACGCGGACGAAGTGGTCTACGTCTCGACCGGCGACGGCACGACGAGTCAGGGCGAGTTCTGGGAAGCTCTGAACACGGCGAGCAACTTGAAGTTGCCCGTGCTGTTCCTCGTGGAAGACAACGGCTACGCGATCAGCGTGCCGGTCGAAGTGCAGACGGCGGGCGGCGACGTGTCGCGTCTCGTCGCGGGCTTCCCCGACCTCTACTTGCAGAAGTGCGACGGCACAGACCCGATTGAATCGCTGGAGGCGCTCACGCGCGCCGTCGAATATTGTCGCGCGCGACGCGGCCCGGCGCTCGTCCACGCCAAAGTGATCCGCCCCTATTCGCACTCGCTCTCGGACGACGAAAAACTCTACCGCCCCGACGAGGAACGCACGTCCGACGCCGAACGCGACCCCGTCAAACGTTTCGGCGCGCTGCTTGTGGAAGAAGGCTTCGTCACGCAGGAAGAGTTGCAGAAGTTGAAAGATGAGGTTGACGCCGTTGTGAGTGAGGCGGCGGACATCGCGCTCCAGAGCGCGCAGCCCGCGCCCGAGACGGCCGAGCGGTTCGTCTATTCGCCCGACGTTGACCCCACTTCCGCGGAGTTCGACACGGAGGCGGGCGCGGAGCTATCGGGCAACACGGGCACGATGGTTGACAACATCAACCGTTGCCTGCACGAGGAGATGGCGCGCGACCCGCGCATCGTCGTCTTCGGCGAAGACGTGGCCGACGTGTCGCGCGAGGAGAACCTCGGCAAGGTTAAAGGTAAGGGCGGCGTCTTCAAAGTGACGGCCAACTTGCAGCGCAACTTCGGATCGGCGCGCGTCTTCAACTCGCCCTTAGCCGAGGCCAACATCGTCGGCCGCGCTATCGGCATGGCGACGCGCGGGTTGAAACCCGTCGTCGAGATTCAGTTCTTCGACTACATCTGGCCTGCCTATCACCAGATCAGAAACGAACTCGCGCTGATGCGCTGGCGCTCGGCCAACGACTTCAAAGCGCCCATCGTCATTCGCTGCCCCGTCGGCGGCTATCTCAAGGGCGGCGCGGTCTACCACTCGCAATCGGGCGACACGCTCTTTACGCACATTCCGGGCCTGCGCGTCGTCTATCCCTCGAACGCGCTCGACGCCAACGGCCTCCTGCGCACGGCCATTCGTTCGGACGACCCCGTGCTCTTTCTCGAACACAAACATCTCTATCGTCAGGCGTACAACAAGTCCCAATACCCGCCCGACAACTTTATGATCCCCTTCGGCAAGGCGCGGCTCGTGCGCGAAGGCACAGACCTTTCTATCATCACCTACGGCGCGCTCGTCCAACGCTCCCTCGTCGCCGCCAAACAGGCCGAGGCGCAGGGCATCAGCGTCGAGATCATAGACCTGCGCACGCTCGCGCCCTACGACTGGGAAGCGGTCGCAGCGACCGTCAGGAAAACGAGCCGCGTCATCGTCGCGCACGAAGACACGCGCACACACGGCTTCGGCGCTGAAGTCGCCGCACGCATCGGCGACGAACTGTTCGAGTATCTCGACGCGCCCGTTCGCCGCGTCGCCGCGCTCGACACCTTCGTCGCCTACGCGCCGCAACTCGAAGACGCCATCCTCCCCCAACCCGACGACGTGCTGCGCGCCATCACCGAACTGCGCGCTTACTAACGGCGCGGCTCTTCTATCCACACGGCAGCAGGGGCGGGCGCGACGAGCGGCCACCCCTTTTTCTTTTATTCACAGAGCATTGAGATATAATGGTGTGTCAAACATTCGACATCCCGAAAGACGTTGTCGTATGAAGAAAGTGTGAGGTCGGTTTAAGAACTATCTGCAATTTCTTGACGGGAGGAATCTATGAATATCGACGAGCGGATCACAACCGACCCTAACATCTGCCACGGTAAACCTTGTATTCGCGGGTTGCGCTACCCGGTGGAAACGATTCTTGAATTGCTTAGTTCGGGGATGACTAGTGAAGAGATACTGGCCGATTATGAAGACCTCGAACGCGAGGATATTTTGGCGGCTCTCTCATTTGCCGCGCGGCTCAGTCAAATCAAGCGTCTCGAACCGCTGTTGGCATGAAGTTCCTAGTTGATGCGCATCTCCCGCGGCGGCTTGCCTCCCGGTTGAGGGAGGCCGGGCATGAAGCGATTCACACGCTTGACTTGCCGCTTGGTAATCGCACGCCGGATTCGATGATCAACGAAATGTCATCGCAGGGAGGATATGTTGTCGTCACCAAAGATGCAGATTTCGTCAACTCCTTTCTCTTGCACCGAACACCCTCCAAGTTGTTACTGGTCTCAACCGGGAACATCAGCAACGTCGAATTGGAATCGCTTTTCTCATTGAATCTGAACAACATTGCAATCCAGTTAGACATCTTTGATTTCATCGAAATAAATCAACAGGCAATAATCTTTCACATCTAAAGACGCTATCTCAACTCGAAGACGCCACCTTCCCCCAGCGCGACCACGTGCTGCGCGCCGTCATCGAACTGCGCGCCTACTGACAGAGGGCGCGGGTGGCCGCACGAACGCTGCCCCGGCTCGCCGGACGACACGAAATCTAATTTAATGCTTCCCCGATCCGCCCTCTTCGTCGTAAATTATTCATAACCCGATTTCGAGCAATACCCTCGCTCTAACATTGTGAACATCATTTGTCGCCGGCGGTTTCACCAACCCTTAAAGACGCGCGCTTAAGTTGCCGCCGGGCGGCATCCACATGGTACGAATCGCTCCCGGTTCCCCCGCTTGCGGAGTCACAAAGGAAAGGTTCATATGATGCTTAAGAAGTGTTTGGTTAGCTGCGTCTGCTTCGTAACGGCGATCTCGCTGGCGGGTTGCACAGGGGGCGGCAACACGAATTCGCAACCCACCGCCGCAAGGTCAACAAGCTCATCCGCGACGCCTCAGTCCGAGAGCGTTCCCGGAGGCGTCGAGAAACAGAAGCCCGCGCCCGGAAAGGGTAACGTGCAGGGCAAAGTTCTCTACAACGGCAAGCCCGTCGAGGGTATCGAAGTCAAGTTGTGCGAAACGTTCAACCGCTTCCTCGGCGGGTGCGACGGAAAAACCTATACGGCGCGCACGGACGCAAACGGCGAATATGTGATCGCCGATGCCGAGCCGAAAGTTTATGAAGGTTTGCTGGCGCGCGTCTTCGAGACGGATTCTTACATCTTCGCGGCTTCGGGCATCGCCGGAATCAGTTCGACCAAATACGACGTTGCCGCCGATAAGACGCTGTTCATCGCGCCGACCAACCTCTTCAAGAGCGATCTGAAAGTGGTCAATCCTAAAGCGGGCGCGAAGCTCAGCGAACAAAATCCCGAACTCAAATGGGACGCCTACCCCGATGCGGCCTATTACAAGTTCAGCATCTACCCGGAGAACCCCGCCGTCGCCTCCACACACGTCAACGAGCGTGTCGAAGAAACTTCCTACAAGATAGACAAGCCCCTCGAAAAAGGCACATACCGCTGGCAAGTCCACGCTTATAACAGCGAGGATCGAAAACTGGCCGAGAGCGGCGACGATATAAAATTCACCATCAATTGACGCCACCGCTTTGCAGTTCGGGGGGGCGCGCGTGTCTCTCGCCCTGCCACGCGCGCCTCTCGGACGCACCCGGCCGCTCTGAAAAACCGTGTCTCTCGAATATTTTGGACGGCGCGAGCGGCGGGTGTCGGCGCGCGTGTCAGTCTGTTCCGCGAGATGCTTAGCAAGTCGCCGGTTATTCGTTTGTCATACACGCCTGTACTGTAACGTTTCGCTGCACTGTCGATTATTTCCGGCTATTTCGTCCATTTTTTCGGAAGGAATGGCCGGAGCGGCGCGGCATGACGGTTGCCACTCACTTGTTAAGTGAGAACCCCCTTTTCAAACTTCCTCCCCCTCGTAAGCAACTTAAAATTCGGAGGAGAATTCCAAAATGAGTAAACGCATGCTTTGCATTGCGGGCAGCGTCGCCTTGAGCCTCGCTTCCGCCACTTTTGTCGCGGCGCAGGAGCGCACGACGACCACCGTTACCACACAAAAGACTCAGACCGTCCAGAACGCCGACGGCAGCTACACGGTGATTCAGTATCCGGCGGACAAAGAAGTCGTCGTTGACCTCGCGCCGGGGACGATGATTCCGGGCGCGAAGGGTATCGCCCGCGTCATGCGCCGCGGCGACGCGACGAGCATCAATTTAGACCTTTCAAACATTACGGGCGACATGAACAACTTCAACGTCTACGCCGTTGACCCTGCGGGCAATTTCACTTTGCTCGGCCCCGTCACGCTGGCGAACGGCGCGGCGACGCAGACTTTCACGACGCCCATGGACAAATTCATGCTCGTCCTGTCGCCGGAAGGCAACCTGACGACGATGGCGGAGAACACGCCCGTCCTCTTCCGTAGCGGCGTGCCGCAGGGCTTCGCTGTGATCCCGATGGGCAGCCGCGGCGAACGCGACGGCGCGGCGGTCGGCGAACGCGTCTCGGCGGCGACGACTTCCGGTGCGACTCCGGCCTACACCGCTCCGCTCCTGGGCATTCCGAACTGGCGTCAGGGAACGGACACGGAGATGAAGATCAACTTCGCGGGCGAGATGACCGGCACGCGCGCCAACGTCTCCATCGAGCCGCGCAAGGACGGCGCGACCACCATCCGCATGCGCTTCCACGAATTGAAGGAAGCCCCCGGCGGCAAACGCTACGTGCTGTGGGCGATCAGCCCCGACAACAAGTATCACCGCCTCGGTCAGGTCGTGAACACCGGCCAGCGCAATGAAGCGGAAATCAGAACCGAAACGGGCTTGCGCGACTTCGGCCTCTTCATCACGACCGAAGATGTGAACGATCCGCCGCCGACGGGCACCGTGGTCGGCACGATCATGCGCGGCGCCGGCACCCGGTAAAGTTGTCCTCGCCCTTTGCTTGCATCTTCCAAGCCCCTCGCTGCGAGCTATAACATGCAAGCCTTCAACGGCTGCCCTCCACGGAGGGCAGCCGTTGTTTTAGGGAAGGAGAAGAATTGATTCATTGATTCATCGGTTCATTGAATCAATGAACCGATGAATCAATGAATCAATTCTTCTCCTTCCCTTTTTTATTGACCCGCGCGTCGCCCGGACTGTATATTTCTAATTGCCCGTATTCTTACGGGCAAGAGCCGTTAAGCACTTCCCCGAAAGCGGCCTCGCTGACCAAGGCATACCTCGTTAGTCTCCACCTAAAATTTTAAGTCAGACTTAAAACTTAGCTCTCGGACAATTCGTAAACAGATTTACGCTCCCCCGCCTCTGCTGCGAGCGAACGATTGTCTCCGTCGCTTCGTCTGGAATTAAAGCCATGCCGAAAAGCCAACTTCCCCCGATCCCCCGCTGGCTGTTATTGCTCTGCCTGTTCGCGTCCGCGTCGGGTATGGCGCACGCGCAACAACAACAACCGCAGGCAGAGTCGCTGCCCGAACTCGTTCGCCGCGTCAAGCCTTCGGTCGTCGCCATCGTCACTTATGACACGAAGGGCGAACCGCTTTTGAGCGGGAGCGGTTTCTTCATACGCCCCGGTCAGGTGTTGACCAATCTGCACGTCGTCGAAGGCGCGCGCCGCGTCGAGGTGAAGACGCTCGACGGCAAGGGGAGAATCTACGCCTCGCAGGGCGCGCTCGACTTCGACGAGGAGGCCGACCTCGCCGTCTTGAGCGTGGATGTGCCGCCGGAGCGCACGCGCGTCAGCGAGTTGACGAACAATCTGCCGGAGGAGGGCGAGGGAGTGTTCGTCATCGGCAACCCGCTGCGCCTCGAAGGGTCTGTTTCGGAGGGCATCGTCTCGGCGGTGCGCGAAGTGCCGAACCTCGGCAAGATCATCCAGACGACCGCACCCATTTCGCACGGCAACAGCGGCAGCCCCGTCTTCAACTATCGCGGGCAGGTTGTAGGCGTCGTCACCGTTAAAGTCACGAACGGGCAGAACATCAACCTCGCGCTCGCCTCCGCGCGGCTCGCGTCGCTCAAGCCCGACAGGCTCACCCCGTTTGACGCGCTCGCCGCGCGCAACCGCAATGCGCCGGGCGGCGAGGCGTCCGCCGACTGGTGGTACAAGAACGGTTTGAACTCCCTGTGGCTGGGAAACTACGACGGCGCGCTCGGGTCGTTCGAGCAGGTGGTCAACAAAAATCCGAACCGCGTAGAGGCGTGGATACAGGTTGGCTATTGCAAAGTCAAACAGGGCAAGATGAGCGATGCGATTCGCGCTTACAAGCAGGCGCTGCGCTTGCGCCCCAACTCCGTCGAGGCTTACAACAAACTCGGCGACGCCTACTATTACGCCAGCAACTTCGACGAGGCCATCGCCGCTTACAGGCAGGCCGCGCGCCTGCGCCCCGACCTCGGCGAAGCCTTCTACAATCTCGGTATGACCTATCTCGAAATCGGAGATCGCACGGCCGCCCTCGCCCAGAGCCGAACGCTCCAACCGCTCGACGCCGAACTCTACCAGAAACTGCTCGGCGAGTTTCGCCGGTGAACGAGACACAAGGGGAAAGGGAAAAGGGGAAGGGGTAAAGGTTAAAGACAAAAAGCAGGGCGCAGCGTTGAATGGCTGCGCCCCGTCTTTCTCTTCCTTTACCCCTTACCCTTTTCCCTTTCCCCTCTCGCTTCCCTTTCCCCTCTCGCTTATTCTCCGAGCTGCACCGTGAACACGTTCTTGTCTATGCGCGCGGGGTCGCCGAGGACGACGAAGCGTATGTTGTGCATGTACTTTTGCGCGACGCGCTGCACGTCCTTCGGGGTGACGGCTCGCAGGCGTTCGAGAAAGGTGAGAGAGTTGCGCCAGCCGCCGCCGATGAGTTCGTAGATGGCGAGGTCGCCGGCCTGCGCGCTGTTCGTCTCCTGCCCCATGTAGTGGCGCGTGAGGAAGCCGGAGATGACGCCGCCGATCTCGGAGTCGGGCGCGGCTTCGCGCTGCATCTTCGAGATTTCAAAGAGCATCACGCTGACGGCCTGATTGGCATCGACGGCCGAGACGGCGATGCCGCCGATGTTCGCGCCCTGCGTGCGCAGGAATGATTCCGGCGCATAGGAGAGGTTGCGCTTGTAACGCACCTCGACCATCACGCGGTCTTGCAAAAGCGACGAAGCGACGCGCATCGCGTAGTAGTCTTCCGAAGAGAGGGGCGGGGCGGCGAAGACGCCCTGTACATAGTTGGTCGGGATGGCGCGCTGCGTCACATCGACCGTCGCGGCCTTGAAGGCGAGCGGCGGCGGCGCGGACGGGCGGTAATCGCCGCGCGGCAGTTTGCCGAATGAAGACGCGATCTCTGAGCGCACTTTCGCCGCGTCCAGATCGCCGACGAGGACGAGCAGAAGCCGCGAAGTCTGCATCATCTGCGTGTGATAGCGTCGCAGGTCTTCGACCGTCAGGCGGCTCAAAGTCTGCTCCGTACCGTCGGGGTCGTTCATGTAGGGGTGGCCGGCGTAAGCGACGCGCGATTGCAGCACTTCGATGAAGGAATCGGGCGTGTCGGTATCATCGCGGCGCGAGATGATGAGACGATTCTGGACGCGCCGCACGTCTTCGGGCGCGAACAGCGGCCGGAGCGCAACGTCGCTGAAAATTTCCCAGGAGCGGTCGAAGTTGGCGCGCGTCGAAGCGAAGGAGAGCACGGAGTAGTCGTAGTTCAGGCCATAGCTGACGGCCGAACCCATCCGCGAGAGTTCCTTGCGCAACCGCTCGCGCGGGAAGCCGACGCTCCCCTCAGACATGGCGTCGAGCATCAAAGCCTCGATGCCCGCGTTCTCCGCCGTCACGTTGCGCGCGCCGCCGCGCAAAAACAGCCCGCCCGAGACGGACAAACTTCCCGCCCGCCGCTTGACGAGCACCTTCAACCCGTTGACTTCAAACTCGGTGACGAGCGACTCGGCGGTCGCCGCCACTTCTTTTACTTTCTCTTTATCCGGCGTCGGCGCGGGCGTCGCGCGTGTCTGCGGTGCGACGCCCGCGCCGCCCTGTTGCCGCTGCGCCCGCGCGTCGCCAACCGTGAAGAACACCAGAAAGGCGCACGCGACCGAGAGCACAAACGCGCGTCGCGCCTGTTTAAGATTTTGAGTTTCCATCATCATAAAAAAATAACTATGAAGTAGGAACGATGAACGATGAACTGAAAGTAAAGTCGTCTTCCTATTCATCGTTCATCGTTCATCGTTCCTACTTCATCACCTGGCTCCTTCTCCGATCAAATCCTGCGGCGTCAGTTGCGCCTGTCGCTGCGATTCTTCCGAGAGCAGGGCAAGGCCGACGCGCGGCTTGCCTTGAATATAGGTCGTGATATAGCGATTGATGTCGGCGCGCGAGGTGCGGCGCAGGTTGCCGAGATAGCCCCGGAAATATTCGAGTCCGGTCGAAGCCCACCAGAAGCCTATCGTGTGGGTGTAGTCGGTCAACTTCTCGCGCGAGTAGAGGTCGTCGGCTTCGAGCAGACCTTTGGCGGCTTCGAGTTGCTCGTCGGTGTAATAAGCCGGGTCGTTGAAGGCCGCGATCTCTTTGTAGATGGCGCGCGCGGCGGCACGCGCCTTATCGGGCGTCGTCTGCGCCAAGACTTGAATGGGGCCGACGTTGCGCTGCGTGTAATAGTTGAAATCGACGGCGGAGACGAGTCCGGTATCGACGAGCGCGCGTTGGAAGCGCGAATCGGGCTGGCGCAGGATGAAGGAGAACACGTCGGCCGCGTAGGTGGCCGCGTTGTCCTTGCCGATGGAGGGGCCGTGCCAGCCGATGTTGAGGATCACGTTGTTAACGGGCTGCTTGATCACGACGCCTTCGCTTTTCGCGAGCGGCGGGTGCTCGACCATCGGATACTTCACGAACGGGTCTTCGCCCTTCTGCCAGTCGCCGAAAAGCTCCTGCGCGAATTTGAAGACTTCTTCGGGCTTCGCGTCGCCCGTCACGATGAGGGCGGCGTTGTTCGGGATGTAGTAGCGCGATTGGATGAGGCGCATCTTCTCGGTGGTGGCCGCCATGACGGTTTCGCGGTTGCCGCCCGGATTCTTGCGACTCGGGTACTTGTAGAAAAGGCGATTGTTGAGTTCCAGACTGAGGAAGCCGTAAGGGTTCGACTCGTGGCGGTCGAGTTCGCCGAGCACGGCCTGACGCTCCTGCTCGAACTGCCGCTCGTGAAAGAGCGGGTAGCGCGCCGAATCGCGCATCGCCACCATCGCCACGCGCAAATTCGGGCTGGTCGTGTGCGAGTAGTAGTTGACGATCTCCTCGCGCGTAGAGGCGTTCGACAGCACGCCGAGTTGGTCCAGCGTCTGTAGATACTCAGCGCCTTCGAGCACGGCCTTGTTGGCTTTGAAGAACATGTGCTCGTAGAGATGCGAGAGGCCGTTCAGTTCCGGCGGCTCGGTGTAAGAGCCGTTCTTAACGGCGAGTTCGAGCGAGACGAGCGGGATCGAATGGTCTTCGAGGACGATCACTTCGAGGCCGTTGGCGAGCACGCGGCTGACAAGCTGCGATTGCGCGCCCGTGGATGCGACCGCGGTTTGCGGCGCGGCGGCGGCCGTCGTGGTGCTGGTGGTCGTACTGCGTCGCGCGGCTTGCGACGGGCGCGCGTAGGCGTTTGGCGACAGTTGGAGCGGCGCCGCGACGAGCGACAGCAGGATCGCAACGGTCGAGAGATAACGCGTCAGGAAAGTTTGCTTCATAAATTATTCGTGTACATGAAAGTTCGGAGAATCCCCCGCACGCTCGCGTGACGACAAACAGCGCGGGCGGCCGAGAGACATCAACTGGCAGGCGTTTTACAGATTCGCACTCTTTAGAGGCCGATCATAACACGCCGCGTTGCTTGGCTGATAAGCGGAAGAAAAAGGGCAGGACACGGATATGTATCAGGAGGATGCGAATAAGGAATTTTGGATTTAGGAGCTGATTATCAATTGAATCCGTTGCTTAAAAAGTTACTTGGAATAGATTTAAAATCGTCTATCGTTAACTTTAACTTACCGGCGAATTTATTTTGTTTAGGATTGGAAGTCGCCCATTGCTCGTCATAAATTGATTTATCCAAGTTCGTTCAAGCTTCGGTAAATTCTTTGGGTCGTACATTGTGAAATAAAACCAGATAGCTTTACCTTCCGCAGTAGGATTGGTTTTTTCTGGATTATCCAGATGTTGTTTGAAACGATTATTTAAGTTTGTCGCTAGCCCGATGTACAGTATTTTATTGTCAAATGTGGCTAGGACATAACAACCGTTCTCGTGAGGTACTGATTTAAACGAAGCAATCTTAAACTGTACTTTTGCTGAAGGCTTCGGATTTAATTCATCAATTTTCATACTTCAATTTCTTTTTGAAAGTCCGTTTTATGTAAAGATTTAACCATCTCAGCATTGATCGCGGTTAATGCCCCTGAGTTTAGAAAACTCGCTCTACCGCCTTTGACCCAAAACTCAGTATGTCCCACTCCTGCATAATCGCCTTCTACGTTTTCAAAAGTTTGCTCCAACAGCTTTTCCATCGTTGACACTTTAAAGTCAGGCATGTTTATCATCTTATTGAAAAAAGGGACAGAGAATCTGCAAAACAACTCTACTCCGTTATATTTGAACAAAACCGTTGGCTCATCAACTCCCAAAATGTTTGTTACGGCCTTCCAATAATTCAAAAATATCTTATGTTGCTTATCCGACGGTTGGATGCTGATTGGATTGTTAGTAACTAAAACGTATTTTTTAATCGATTTGACGAAACTTTGCTGATTGACACTTCCATCGGTACTTTCCTGATTAGCCATTTTGATTTTGTTAAGCCAAGGGCTTTCCGGATCGCTATTCAAAAAGTCCACGTATTTTAAGGCTTGTTCATCCTCTCCTTTTTTGATTGTTGTGGAAATCCATTTCGGCAAACTGGGAATGTCTTCTACTTCTAAAGCCTGCGTTAGCCTCGCGATGATTCTTTGCTCAACACCCTTTTCAACGCTCTTTTGAGTTGTGTTAACGATAAGGAAATGACACATTTGAGCAATCTTAGGTAGATTAATGGCGATATTGACAGGAACTTCAAAGTCTAATACTCGACTGTCCTTTTCTGCCGCCATCTTCAAACCTTCAATTCTATGTTGCCCGTCAACGACGCTGAACGACCCGATTGTGTCTATATCTATTTCTATTGTGTTGTTCGTTGGATTGAAATCAATGTTTTTGTGGGTCGCCATAAAAACGCTGGTTGGTAGAAATGCATCCTTTGTTTCCTGACCACTAACAATATAATCGGCAAGCCTTTTTGCTCTTGATCTGTTTAAAAGTCTTTGATAACCCTTATCATTTTCACTTTCGGGGTCAAGCGTTTCTACGCTATAGAAACCAGGGATTAAAAGGTCAGACACCTTTAATGAAGTCGAGTAGAGGGTTAATTGTCCTTGCTTAACAAGTGCCGCAGGTCTGACTATTACCTTGCTCATAGAGTGATGCTTGTCCTTGATGATATGAGGATTTTGATTCTTTACACTGGCAGGGGCTAATCTAGCATAGTTCTCCAAATTTGGAGATTGTTAGATGCATTACTCAAGTTATCTCAACCCCGATTCTCCTTCCCGCGTTTTTATAATTTAGCCTGCGGCAGATCGGCGAGGGCGTGCGCGCGCAGGGCTGCGCGGTAAGCCTTGGCGTTGTCGCCCCCGGCGTTCGACGACCAGCGGACGCGAATGGCCTGTCGCTCGCGGCTGTCGTGGCCGACGCGCATGCTGTAGGACTGGCGCGTGCGCGGCACGTAGAGGACGAGGCGGCGGCTGAACGGGTCGTCGCGCGAGTCCGTGCCGGTGCAGATGATCTCGTCGTAGCCGTCTCCGTCGGCGTCAACCACCGTGGTCGCCCACTTCGCGCCGCGAAACCCTTCCTTGTCGAGTTGCGCGCGCGCGGCGACGCGGAATCCTCCGAGCGCGCCGCGCGACTCCATCAGAGCCAGGTGCGACGTGCCCGCACCGCGCTCGATGCGCACGGCCGCGATGCTTGAGCCGCGCAGGGTGCGCAACACGCGCGCTTCGCCGACCGCCCCGCCGGTCGGAACCGATGCGGCGATCTGTCGCGCGGCGTCGTTTGAGAGCGATGCGTGGACGACGGCCGAAGTTTCGCCGTCATCATCATCATCAACTTCGTTTGCGAAGGCGGTCTTGGGAACGGCGGGCGCGAAGGTGGCGGCGGCGGTCGCACCGGCGCGCGGCGACGCGCTCGCTTTGACGCGCGCGCTCGTCGTGCTGCTGCCGAACCACGCGAAGAACAGCCCGCCGAGCAGCGCGAGCACGGCCACGACGGCGACGGCGCGCGAGGTGTTCGACGCGCGCGTGTCGAGCGTGGCGATGGTGGAGGCGAAGGGCGCTGCTTCCGGCATCACGAGTTGCGCCGTCTCCTGAATGCTGCGTTCGAGCATGGCGCGGGTTTCGCGCGCGGACTTCGGGCGGTCGTTCGGATTTTTGGCGAGCAGCGTATGCGTCGCGAGCGCGAGACGACGCGGCACTTCGGGGCGGCGCGCCATGAGCGGCGGCGGCGCGGCGGTCGCCTGCCGGACGAGCACGGCTGATTGCAGCCCGTCCGTGAACGGCGGTTGCCCCGCGAGCATTTCATAGACGAGCACGCCGACGCTGTAGAGGTCGCTCGCCGTCCCGACGGGCTTGCCCATGCACTGCTCGGGCGACATGTAGCGCGGCGTGCCGATGATCAGGCCGGATTCGGTCGTGGCGTGCGTCTTGGTCACGTCGGCCGAGGCCGTCAGCACTTTGGCGATGCCGAAATCCAGCACCGAGACGCCGCGCTCGTTGAGCATGATGTTCGAAGGCTTGAGGTCGCGGTGGACGATGCCGAGCGCGTGCGCTTCGGCGAGCACGTCGCAGATTTCGCAGGCGATGCGCACGGCGCGTTCGGGCTCGAAACGCCCCTCGCGCGCGAGCACGTCCGCCAGCGTCGAGCCTTCGACGTGTTCCATCACGATGAAGGGACGACCGTCGGGCAGGCTGCCCGCGTCGAAGATCATGGCCGCGCGCGTGTGGCGCAGGCGCGCCATCGTGCGCGCCTCGCGCATGAAGCGTTCGGCCACTTCGGGGTCGGCGGCAATCTCGGCCTTGAGAACTTTGATGGCGACGGGGCGTTCGAGTCCGAGATGCGTGGCGAGATAGACAGTGCCCATCCCGCCTCTGCCGATTTCACACTCGATGCGGAAGCGTTTAGCGATGACACGGGGGATGTCCATGATAAAACCCTCTTTTTGGGGAACAAGGGTCGCTGTCCTGGCCGTTTACTTCTGAACAGGGACGAGGGGGAAGTAGCGCGGTCGAGCGGCGAGAGGAGACTGGTTGTTAATCCTTTTTACGTGCAACGGGGAAAGTCGTCATTTGCTGAAACGGCGAATGCCGGACAGGGACGCAGTGTAGCACTAAGAAAGGCGAAAGGTAAAAGCAAAATCGGCGGGCGCGCCCTTAGAAAATTCACCCGGCCGCCGTTCGCCGGATTGCCCGCGCGGCGCGTGGGTGACGATAGAAGTCTTATATCCTCACGTCCATCTTCACGTCCGCGTACGCGTGCCGGAAGGAGAGAACCGGGCGGCGACGCATTTGACGAAACGCAGGAACAGAGACGTTCCGAAAATTCCCCACAGCATGCCCGTCAGCAGACGCCGCGCGTTGTTGCCTTGCCCGCCGGTCGCGGCGGCGTGCAGAACGTCGAGCGGCATGAACAGCGCGAGCGCGACGGCGAGCGCGAGCGGCGGCACGCGCTTCTTCCACACCAGCCAGCCGAGCAGGAGCAACGCGCCGGCGAGGATTCCCGTGCAACGCCAGCACAAAGGCAATTGCACGCCCCACGGTTGAGGCGAACGAGCCGGCAGTTGGTGACACCACCAACTGCCGACCCACATCAAGGCGCGATAAAAACCGTGTGCTGCCCCGTCTGATACGATCACGCGGTTGGTTATTTGAAGAGTATCGGCTGAAACTGCCCGTTCGACGCTTTCGCCGCTTCGTCCCAACTGTGAATTGCCGCCGCTACGTTCACCAGCGGAACGGCCAGAAACAGGCAACTACCAATGCCCAGCGTCACGACCGCCAGCACGAACAGAATGATGTTGAGCGCGACGTAACCGCCGAAGACTCCCAGACCGAGGCTGGCCTTGTTCGGCACGAAGAGCAGACCGATGCCGGGGATGAAGAAACTGACGATGGCGGGGACGGCCGGGTGCATGGGCTGATTCCCCGTCGGCGTCTGCTGCTGGTAAGAGGGGGTCATGTTCTGCCCGGCGTTGTAGGAGGGGTAATTGGGCGGGGGCGTCTGAGACGTGTAGCCGCCCGTCGGGGTGTAGGCATCGGCGGGGGGCGGCTGGTTGTTCAGGTCGCCGCTCGCGCGCCACGATTCGGGGGCCGGTGCGGACGCGAGCGTCGCGCCGCAACTGACGCAAAATTTCGTTCCATCGATGTTGTTCGTACCGCAAGAGGCGCAGGTTGCCATTATCTTCTCCTTCAGGGAATGTTTGAGATGTTCGGGTAGTTGGAGCGTCCGTTAAATATCAGGAATCCAGAAATCCTGTCCGCATTCTTCGACGCGCTTGAGTCCGAGGGCGCGCAACTCTTTCTCATGAACGCCGAGAAAAGTAAAGTGCGGCAGATCGTTCAGCACGGTTTGAAACCAACCGTGACGCGCCAGAATCAGGCGCACGCGCTCGTCGCGAAACTCCGCGGCGTCGAAGGCCAGCAGGGCGAGGTGTTGCGATGCGCCCGGCGCGGCCACGGAAGACAAAATCGTCCGCGAAAAATCTTTACTGAAAAAATTGCCGCGCTCCTCTTCCTCAAGCACGGCCGCGATCTGTTCGGCGCAACAGAGCGCGCCGAGACGTTTCGCCTCGTCAGGCGCGAGCGCCTCGGCCGAGACCCAGTGTGCGAGCGCGGGCTTGACGCGTGATTCCCACAGGCGGAGCGTGTCCGCGTAATTGCGCCGCGCCGCTTCCGCGCCCCCGCGCGGCGTGATCTCAAGCGCGTGCGCGTGCGCCTCTGTGCGCGCCGCGAGCAGCGCGTCGAGGGCGGCCGGTTGCAACTCGATGCGCGCGCCCGCGATCAACTCGGTTCGCGTTTCGACCTCCGACTGAAACCGCGCGCACTCTTCCTCGCTCCAGAACATGCAGCGCGGCGGCACTTGCACGCTTACGTCCGCGACGAACATCGCACCGTACTCGGCGAGCAGGCGACGCTCGACCACATCGCTTGCGTCGCACAACTCTTCGGGGCGCGTGCCGCGACGCGCGAGCGAGCGCGTGAGCGCGGCGTAAAAAGCAGAGGCGGTGAAGTCGTCCTTTTGCGCTTTCGTCGGGCTGCGGTTGGAGGTTGCGGGGCGGTCGCTTTTTTTGCGCATGCGCGGTTGTGGTTCTACTGGCGTGCCTTTACGGTTCGATGGTCTCGCTTTTCGCGGCGGCGCGGGCGTGATATATGCTACCAAGAGTCGGGGCTGAACGAAAGAATCGATGAGAGAATTTGCATCGCGGCCGGGAAAAACTCGATGGGACGACTCTACCATTTTCACGAAACGCTGGCGACCTACCGCAAATACGGCTGGCGACTCGCGCGCGTCCTGATGCACGAGGAGGCGCTCGCGGAACTGCGCGCCGCGACGGGCGGCGAAGACTTCGAGAACGTCACGGCGCGTGAATTTCCTTGCGACGCGATGTGGTTCATGCGCCCGGCACAGGGCGGGCGCGAGGCTTGGGAACTGCGCCTCGTCAGCGAATCCCCCTATGCCCTCTTCGAAATGTTCGAGCCGGACGAGGCCGAAGAAGACCGCGAAGACGTGCGCCGCGAAATGGAAGCGAAGCTGGTGGAAAGAATGGCGGGGGAATGAAAGAGTAGACAGTTTTCAGTTTACAGTTTTCAGTTTTCAGTTGTTTTGCGTTAATTTTGAATTGTCTGGTCACTTACGCCCTAGCTATTAAAGATTCGACTAAACAACTGAAAACTGAAAACTGAAAACTGAAAACTGAAAACTGTAAACTGTAAACTGTAAACTGTAAACTGAAAACTGTAAACTGAAAACTGTAAACTGAAAACTGTCGCCCTCTATGTCCGCCGCCCCATCTTGACGGGAATGGTGACGCGCTGGCCGTCGCGATAGACGACGACATCGACGGTGCTGGCGGGTTTGGCGCGGCTGATGAGAATCTCGAATCCTTCGTTCGTGCGGACGGGCTTCTTGTCAAACTCGACGACGATATCGCCCTCTTTGAGACCGGCCAGATCGGCGGGACGATTGGCATATACCTCGTTGAGGCGAACGCCGTGTATCTTCGTGCCTTCGACGGCAACGCGCGTCGTGTCGTCGATACCAAGCACCCCTCTCTCTTTCGGCATGCGGGCATTGAAGTCGTAGTCTTTACTTGAGATGGTCGTCAACTGCGCGGTCTTCGTCTCGCCGTCGCGAATAAATACGACCTCGACCGTCTTGCCGATAGGCGTCGCGCTCAAAGTCTCCCGCATGGCGTCCTCGCCGTTCACCACCATACCGTCAAACTTCGTGATGATGTCGCCGTCGATGAGTCCGGCGCGTTCGGCGGGGCTATCGGGCAGCGTGCCCTCAACCAGCACGCCCTCGGTTTGCTTGCCCTCGGTTTGCGGCGCGCCTCCGGGTGGTGGTGGTGGTAGCGCGCCTCCGGGTGGTGGTGGCGGCGCGCCTTTGGGTGGTGGCGGCGCGCCCTCTTCTTCAAGGTCGCTGAATTCCGACACGCCGAGGAAAGCGCGCGGCTGATTGTTCTCCGCCTGAAACCGGCCGAAGCTTTGCTGCGCCGTGTCTCTCAGTGTACGGAACAGAAGCCTGCCCCCAACCACCACGAGCGGGATGAACAGCACGAAGAAAAGCAAGACCGCCAACCACTTCCTCTTTTTACGCCGACGGCCGGGACTCAAATTCTGCGGCTGCGTGTGAGCGATTGGCGAGATGACGGTCGTCTGTGCGCCCGCCGCCGCCGCCGCGCCCGTCGGGAATTGATTACCTCCCTGCGTCATGCCGGGCATGTCGGCCGCGCGGTCGAGGCGAACCGTCTCGACGTATTCGGCCATGCCTTCTCCGAAACGATGCCCGCACGAACGGCAAAAGCGCATCCCGTCCACAAGCGCCGCGCCGCAACTCGGACACGCCTGCGGGTTCGCGCCGCCGGCGGTCTCTCGTTCAGCTCGTTGAGTTTCGAGTTCCATAAAGTTTTTCCTGTCCCTCGGCTGGAATGGCTGACGCTTCTAGGGGCGTCCGGCGACGTTTGGCTTCACGAATTATACGCCAACTCGCCCACCCCGGTTGCACATTCATATGCCTGCGGCATAAACTTTTACATTCAGAAGACAACAGCACAGACCGCGGCGCGGCAAAGCTAGCGAACGCGACGGAAACTGTGCGGACGAAAGAAAGAGGCCCGACGTGGAAGTAGTTAAAGCCCTCGCTGCTTTGCAGCCGCTCTATGGTAAAGACAACATCGAGATCGTCACAGGCGACGGCACGCGCGTGCGCGGCCTCGTCAAGAGCATGAAGACGACGCAGGCGCTCACCAAGCCGAGCGTCAAAATCCAACGCTCCGACGGCGAGGTCGTCAAAATCACCTTCGACACCATCACCGAGATCGTCGATCACAACCCGGCGGAAAGCGAGCCTTGAGCGGCGTGCAGTATTTTGTGGTGTGGGCGAGAGCGCGACGCAAGATATTTTGTTTTTCGCCATAACAGTCTCTTCGTCGCGAGTAGTTTTTAAGGTATGATATTTCACGCGCGGGCGGTCTGACCGGAGAAGCGTCCCGCGCGTTTGTGCTTATGCAGAAAACTTCCGACATTACGATTCAGGAATTCGGCGGGCGCGTGGCGAGCGTGTGGCAGGGATTGCGCCCTTCGACGCGCAGCCTCGTCGAGCGCGCTCTCACGTCGGTCGCCCCGGTCACGGCGACGCCGCGGAGCGCGCCCTATGATGCGCGCTCCGAATGGGAATTGAGCCGCCTGCTCGCCGCGCTCGACGGTCGCGCGAAGGAATCGGGCGTGCGCGTGCTGAACACCGAAGAAGTGCGCGAACTGACGCGCATGGCCGAAACGTGCGCTCACGTCCTCTACGGCGAGGCGCGTTCGGCCGAAGTCTTCGCGCAACTTTTGGAGCGCGCCCTCGCCGTCGGCAACTATGCGCGCGTTGACGTGCTTGCAGACACCTTCGCCGCGCGGCTGCCCGCCCCGGAGGTGTGCGAACTGGCGCGCCACCCGAACCCGAGCGTGCGCGCCCTCGCACACGAAGCCCTCGCGCAATCGCCGACGGGCGTGCTCGTCGAATTGCTCGGCGACCCGGTGGACGCCGACGTGGCGCGCGATGCGCTCGAATTACAGGCCGACGATTACGGTTCGGAAGAAGCGCGCTGGGTCGTCAGCGCACTGGAGCGCGCCGACGCCAGCGAAGACGAACTGTAAAAGCGGAGCGTAGACGAACTATAAAAACGGACTATAAAAAAAGGCCGCTCGACACCGAGCGGCCTTTTTACTTTGATCCGGCGCTTACTCCCGCCTTTTCATTTCAAATCCTCTCCAACTCAAACGGCGAGCGCGTCGGCTGTTTCCTCCTGCGCCTCGCCGATCTCGCGAAGCCGCGCCACGACCTGTTCGATCAGCCAGTTCGGCGTCGAAGCTCCGGCGGTAACGCCCACGCGGGCGAGGCCGCGCAAATCCTCTGCGTTGATCTCCTCCGGCGTCTCGATCAGAAAACTACGCTCGCACTCTTCCTTGCACACCGAGAGCAGTTTCAGACTGTTTGAAGAATGCTTGCCGCCGATGACATAGAAGGCTTCGACGTGCCCGGCGAGGGCGCGCGCGGCGTCCTGCCGGTCGCGTGTCGCCGAACAGATAGTGTTGACGATCTGCGGCTCGCTGTCGGACTTGGCGCGGACAGCTTCGGCGGCTTCGAGGAAAGTGCTGAGTTTGATCGTGGTCTGCGAGACGACGAGCGGCGCGCGCAGCGGCGCGGGCAGCGAGGCCACTTCGCTCGCGTCGCGCACGACGTGTGAATTTGCCGGCGCGTAACCGACGACGCCGATCATCTCCGGGTGATCCGGGTTGCCGACGATCACCACGTCGCGTCCCTCGGCGGCGGCGCGTTCGGCCAGCTTCTGCACCTTGGTGACGAACGGGCACGTCGCGTCAATCACCTGCGAGGCACGCGTTTCGAGTTCGCGCTGCACCTGCGGCGTCACGCCGTGGGCGCGGATGACGGCCGTCACCTCGCCTTCCACTTCGGCGGGCGAATCAATCGTCGCGACGCCGTGCGTTTCGAGGCGTTGAATCTCCTGCGTGTTGTGAATGAGCGGCCCCAGCGTGCGAACGCGCGCGCCCTGCGAGAGCGCGCCTTCAACCATTTCCACGGCGCGCTCCACGCCAAAACAGAACCCGTACTCTTCGGCCAATAGAACCTGCATTCGCGTTCCCTTCAGAATCTTTGCTTTGCGAATTTTGATTTCAGATTCGCGCCCCGGAAGAAAACCGCGCGGTCGCCATTGCCGGTCACGCCAATCCGAAGTCAAACATACTTGCTTTAACCCATGCCCGCCGGGGGCGGCGTCTGCGGCTCCGTTTCGCGCCGGCAACGCCGCTGCCATTCTTCGCGCAGGTGGTCGCCTCCGCGCAGGGCTTCGTCAATCCAACCGATCTTCTTATCGGCAAGCCAGCTGACGCCGCCCCAGAAGTTCTTCTCAAACTCGCCGAGCTTGTAAGCCACGTCGCGCGGCAGGACGGCGTAAGAGGCGTCGCACAGGAAACGCAGGGCGTCCGAGAGCGTGTCGCCGGTGCTGTAACGTGTTTCGTTTGTTTCAGCCATAACTAAAAATCACTCCTCCAACGTGCCTATACGCCCGCGCCGTCGCCTTCGTTCCACATACTAACAAAAGTGAGCGGTAAGCAGTAAGCAGTAAGCAGTGAGCGGTGAGCAGTAAGCAGTTATAAGTCGCTGACATTACTTCACGACTCAACTGCTTACTGCTTACTGCTTACTGCTCACTCTTCTTCCCCGATGGCTTCCTTCACGGCCGGCCACATCATCTTCGCCCAATACTCGTAACCCTCTTCGGAGGGATGAAAGCCGTCCGGCGAGAAAAATTCCGGGTGATTGGGGATCACTTCGCGGCTCATGTCATAAGCATCGACGAGCAGCAGGTCGTGACGCCGGGCGATCTCGGCGATACGCGCGTTGAAGAGCTGGATGCGCTGTCGCACCTGTTCGTGGAGGAAGACGGGGACGCGCGGCGCGTGCGAGATGTCCGGGATGTTGGTGGCGACGATGGGCGCGCCGGTTTTACTTTTCAGACGCTTGATGATCTCCTCGTAGTTGCGCGCGAACTCTTCGGGCGCGACGCCGTGGCTCACGTCGTTGATGCCGATGCCGAGCGTGATGAGCGTCGGGCGCGTCGAGTCGAGGCGCGTCAGTTGACCGCGCAAAACGTCCGAGGTCTCCGCGCCGCTCACGCAAAAGTTTCTCACGCTCGAACCGGCGCGCACCCGTTCGATGCGCTCAAAGACGCGCGCCACGTAGCCGCCGCCGCGCCGCGCCCCGACGCCGACGCCCGTCGAATCGCCGAACGCGACGTACACGACGGGCTTCGTCTCCGTCGTCGTCGCCGCAGGAATTTTCTGTTCCGCCCTCATGCCCGACCCCTCGTCTTTGTTCGCCCGTGTACCCCTCAACCCGCACGCCGCGCCGGTCAACAAGAGAAACGCCAGCGCGTAAATTACAAAAGCACGATAAAACCCCTCGCTCATAAAACTCCTGACCCGTAAAACCTTTTTCACGCAAAAAACCGCTTCACAAAATCTCGTCCGAGCGCACCGGCTCGCGCAGTATGCTCTCGGCCGCTTCAAACGCGACGCGCGCCGCCGCCGCGTGCGACTCGCGCAAGTTGCCGATCTGCATGAGCGACTCGCCCGTGCGCGAAAGCAGGCGAAACAGGTCGCCTTCTTCGGCGCGCGTCTGTCGCACGAGTTCTTCCCATTTCATTCCCTTCGCCCAATGCATCACGGCAGCGGCGGCCGAGAAATTCATCTCCGGCGCGGGGTCTAAGCCCTGCTTCCATTCCGCGCTCGCCACCTCGTAAGCGATCCGCTCAAACTCCGCGAGCGTCGAGACGAGCGCATCGTCGAGTTGCAGGTCGCCGTAGTCGCGTTCGGCGTCGGCGGCAAGCGCGGCCATCAGACCGGCGGCGCGCGGCGCGTCGAGCGACGCGAACAAGTTGCGCTCAATCGCTTCGCCTACGAGCAGCGGCCGGTCGAGCCTCAAGTCCGCGAGCCAACGCCCGCGCTCCGTGACGCGCTCGCCCGCGAAATCGAGATAACCGAAATGTTCGAGCACGCGCGCACGCCGCTCGAACGGCTGCCAGACCTCCGCGCGCAAAACTTCGATGCGGCGCTCGGCGCGCTCGGCTGCCTCCGCGTCGGGGAGCGCCGCCCATAAGACCTCTTCGCGTGCGCGGCGCGCGTCGCCGCCCCCGTCGGCCGCGCCGCCTTCCGCATCGGCGAGGGAAGCGGTCAGCTTCTCCATCAGATCGCTGATCACATCGACGGCCTCGCCCGCTTCGGCTCGTGCATCGCGCAGGCGCGGCTCCTCCAAGAGCGTCGCGCGCCCCGCGTGAACATCGGCGAAGGCCGCGTCGCGCGCGTTCTCCGTGAGCGGGTAAACTTCCTCGTAGACGCGCCCGACGCGCGCCAGATCGAGCGACGCGCGACGCCCGTCTTCGCGCACGCC
>DASQMC010000060.1:0-18903 GCA_035645695.1 Pyrinomonadaceae bacterium | reverse complement strand
GTGAACTGCTTCGTCAATTTGATCGCCGGACTCATTGCCTATACTTACCGGGAGAAGAAGCCATCACTCAACATTCGTATCAATGAGCAGTTGCAACTCCCAGCAATCGTTTTCTGAGTTCGCTTATCCCGAACTCACGTTTTTTAATCCGCGCCCCGCATTCCGTATTCCGCGATCAATACTCGCGCAACTGTTTGCGATAGCCATCGAAGTTGCGGCTCATCTCCGCGAGGCTGTCGCCGCCGAACTTTTCGCGCATGGCGCGTGCGAGGACGAGCGCGACCATCGCCTCGCCGATGACGCCCGCCGCCGGGACGGCCGTCACGTCGGAACGCTCGAAGGCCGCCGCCTCCGGCTCTTTCGTATCGATGTCCACGGAGCGCAGCGCGCGCCGGAGCGTCGAGATCGGTTTGAGATGACCGCGAACGCGCAATTCTTCGCCGTTCGTGATGCCGCCCTCCAAGCCCCCTGCGCGATTCGTCGGTCGCGTGAAGCTGCGCGCTTCCCTGTCGTAATCGATCTCGTCGTGGACATCAGACCCGGCAAGCGCGCTCGCCTCCACGCCCGCGCCGACGGCGACGGCCTTCACCGCCGGAATGGACATCAACGCCTGCGCCAGCCGTCCGTCCAACTTCTCTTCCCAGGACGTGTGCGCGCCGAGTCCGGCGACGACGCCGCGCGCGACGACCTCGAAGACGCCGCCGAGCGTGTCGCCCTCGCGCCTGCGCTCGTCGATCAACTCGACCATCCGCGCCTGCGCTCCCGTGTCGCCGCAACGAAGCGGCGCGTCGTCGGGGATGGCCGCGATCTCGTCCCACTTCAAATCGAGCGGCGCGGCGGGCACGCCGCCGAGCGCGACGACGTGGCTCAGAATCTCAACTTGAAACGCGGCGAGCAACGCCTTCGCCAGCGCGCCGCAAGCCACGCGCGCCGCCGTCTCGCGCGCCGATGCGCGTTCGAGCACGTCGCGCAAATCCCGCGTGCCGTACTTCAAACCGCCCGCGAGGTCTGCGTGTCCCGGCCGGGGGCGCTTCACGCGCCGGGATTTCTCCGGCGCGATCTCGCGCTCTTCCGCGGACATCACGTCCGTCCAGTTCTTCCAATCCTTATTCTCAATCGTCAGAGCGACGGGCGAACCGAGCGTGCGCCCGTGCCTGACGCCGCTCAAAATCTCCGCCCTGTCCTGCTCGATCTTCATCCGCCCGCCGCGCCCGTATCCCCACTGCCGCCGCCGAAGCTCGCGGTTGATCAACCCGACTTCGACCGGCACGCCCGCAGGCAAACCTTCCACTATCGCGACGAGCGCGTGACCATGAGATTCCCCGGCCGTGGTGAAATGAAACATAGATTGAAAGGGTAAAGGTTAAGGGGTAAAGGGTAAAGGCAAAATCACCCTTGCCCCTTCCCCTTTACCCCTTAACCCGCTGTCTCCTTAAAGATACTCTTCCGCGAAAATGTTCCCGCGACCGAGGATGCAGGCGGGGTCGAAGGCGCGTTTGAGGGCGGCCATCTGTCGCAGGTGCTCGTCGCCGTAGAGCGTGCGCAGGTAATCGCGCTTGATCTTCCCGACGCCGTGCTCGGCCGAGATCGTGCCGCCCGCTCCGACCGCGCGCTTGACGAACTGACCGTAAATCTCGCGCGCCTGCGTTCCCTGCGCGTCGTCGCCCGGCAGGATATTGACGTGGACGTGGTTGTCGCCGATGTGGCCGAAGATGACGTATTGCAGCCCGCTCGCGCGCAAGGTCTCCTGATAGAAACCGAGCATGGCGGCGAACGCATCGTCGGGGACGGACATGTCGGTCGAGACTTTGCGCTGCCCGTGGCGCGCAAGCCACTCGTTGACGAGCACGGGCAGCGCGTGTCGAAACTCGCGCAGCCGCGCCTGATCGCGCTCGGCGGTGGCGAACCACGAAGCGTCGAGCGCGGCCTCGTGTCGTTCGAGCAGCGCGAGCCACGCGTCCATGAGTTGTTCTTCGGTCGCGGCCGTAGTCTCCTGCTCGAAGTAGACCGCGCCCGACGCATCCGCCGGGATGGCCGGATATTTCCCGCGCAGGAAACCGAGAGCTTCGGCGTCGAAGAACTCAAGCGCGCGAGCATCCAACGCGCCGCGAGCATAAGACGCGCCGCGAGCTTCCGACGCGCCGCGAGCATCGGACGCGTCGAGAGCATCGGACGCGCCGCGAGCGTCAACGGCGCGCGTGGCGAGCGAAGCCTCGCGCGCGGCGCGCACGAAGGCGAGCAGTTTTTCCTCTTCCGTGAAGAAGACGACGCCGCTCAAGACTCCGGCCGGTTTCGGCAGCAGCGCGGCCTCGATTTCGACGACGACGCCGAGCGTTCCCTCGCTCCCGATGAAGAGATCGACGGCGTCCATCCCCGGCTCCACGTAGTAACCGGCGGCGTGCTTTCGCGTCCCCGGCATGCGATAGGCGGGCAGTTGCGCCTCGACGGCGCGACCCGCGCCGAGCGGAATGCGCAGCCGCCCCCTAGCGTCCGCGAACACCTCGCCGCGCGAGAGATCGAGCAGGTCGCCCGTGGCGAGCGCGATCTTCAGGCGACGTATGTAGCGGCGCGTCGGGCCATACTTGAACGTGCGCGCGCCCGAAGCGTTCGTCACCACCGTGCCGCCCATGTAGCAACTCCACTCGGTCGGGTCGGGCGGGTACAACAGTTGACGGCTCTCCACCTCGCGCCGGAAATCCGCGAGCGTCACGCCCGCCTCGACCGTCCCGCGCCCGCCGCCCGCTTCCCCGGCCACGATCTCCCCGATGCGATTCAACTTGTCGGTCGCCAGCACGATCCCGCCGAACGGCACGCGCCCGCCCACGATGCCCGTGCCCGCGCCCGACACCGTGACTGCGACGCCCCCGGCGGAAGCCTCTGCCAAGACGCCCGCCACTTCTTCCGCCGACTCGGGAAACACGACGCGCGACGCACGCCCGCCCGCGAGGTTGCTCGCGTCCGTGAGATACGATTGCGTCTCATCCGGTTTCGACTTGCTCAACATAGATTTGGAAATTAAACGATGAGCGATGAACGATGAACGATGAATTGAAAGACAAGTAACATCGGCCTTCGCTTTTCATTCATCGTTCATCGTTCATCGCTCATCGTTCAACTTTAGATCATCGTCAGTTCGCGCTCGCGCAGGTACTTGATGCGGTCGCGGAGTTCGGCGGCGCGTTCAAACTCCATCGACTTGGCGGCGTGGCGCATCTCGGCTTCGAGGCGCGCGATTGTTCCGTCGATCTTGTCGCGCGAATATTCCTCGAAGGCTTCGAGTTCGAGCGGGACTTTGAAGTAGTCGGCCTCGTAGGCCGTGACGAGCGTGGCCTCGATGGGTTTGATGATGGTTTGCGGCGTGATGCCGTGCTCCGTGTTGTAGTCCTGTTGAATGGTGCGGCGTCGCTCGGTTTCGTCGATGGCGCGCTTCATCGAATCGGTAATGCGGTCGGCGTAGAGGATGGCCGTGCCGCTCGAATGGCGCGCGGCTCGACCGATGGTTTGAATGAGCGACGACTCGGAGCGCAGGAAGCCTTCCTTGTCGGCGTCGAGGATGGCGACGAGGGAGACTTCGGGCAAGTCCAGACCTTCGCGCAGGAGGTTGATGCCGACCAGCACGTCGAACTCGCCGCGCCTGAGGTCGCGCAGGATTTTGATGCGCTCCAGCGTCTCGATGTCCGAGTGGAGGTAGCGCACTTTGACGCCGACCTCCGTGAAATACTCCGTCAAATCCTCGGACATTTTTTTCGTCAGCGTCGTGACCAGCACGCGCTCGTTGCGTTCGGCGCGCAGGCGGCACTCTTCGAGCAGATCGTCGATCTGTCCCTTGACGGGGCGGACGACGACTTGCGGGTCGGTCAAGCCCGTCGGGCGTATGATCTGCTCGACGACTTCGCCGCCGGTTTTCGTCAGTTCGTAGGGGCCGGGCGTGGCCGAGACGTAGACGACCTGACCGATGCGCTCGTTGAACTCGTCGAAGTTGAGCGGGCGGTTGTCCAATGCCGAGGGCAGGCGGAAGCCGTACTCGACGAGCGTGCGCTTGCGCGACTGGTCGCCGTTGAACATGCCGCGCACCTGCGGCACGGTCTGGTGCGATTCGTCTATGACGACCATCGTGTCGCGCGGCAGGTAATCGAGGAGTGTGGGCGGCGGGTCGCCGGGGTTTTTGCCGGTCAGGTGGCGCGAGTAGTTTTCGATGCCCCGGCAGAAGCCCATCTCCTTGATCATTTCGAGATCGTACATCGTGCGCTGGTGCAGGCGTTGCGCCTCGACGAGTTTGCCTTCCTGGATCAGCTTCGGCTCCCACCAGTTCAACTCTTCGCGGATGGTCTTGATGGCGCGCTTGATGGTGGGCTTCGACATCACGTAGTGCGTCTTCGGATAGATGGGCAGGCGCGAGGTGTGCTTGTGCAGGACTTCGCCGAGCAGCGGGTCGATGGTGGAGATAGTGTCGATCTCGTCGCCCCAGAGTTCGATGCGGTAAGCCTGCTCCTGATAACTCGGAAAGATTTCCACGATGTCGCCGCGCACGCGGAAACTGCCGCGGTCGAACTCGATGTCGGAGCGTTCGTATTGCAACTCGACGAGTTTCTGCACGAGCGCGTCGCGCGTCATCTTCATGCCCGGCTCGACGAAGAGGAGCATGTTGTAGTAGGCGTCCGGGTCGCCGAGGCCGTAGATGCAGGAGACGGAAGCGACGACTATAACGTCCCTGCGCTCGAAGAGGGCGCGCGTCGCGGAGAGGCGCAGGCGGTCGATCTCCTCGTTGATGGTCGCCTCTTTTTCGATGTACATGTCGGCGGCCGGGACGTAAGCCTCCGGCTGGTAGTAATCGTAGTAGGAGACGAAATACTCGACGGAGTTTTCGGGAAAGAAGTTTTTGAACTCTTGATACAACTGCGCGGCGAGCGTCTTATTGTGGGCGATGACGAGCGTCGGCCGTTGCGTGCGCTGGATAACGGAAGCGACGGAGAATGTCTTGCCGCTCCCGGTGATGCCGAGCAGCACCTGATGCTTCTGGCCGTCGTCGAGGCCGCGCACGAGCGCCTCTATAGCCTGTGGTTGATCGCCCTGCGGTTGAAATTCGGAACGAAGCTGAAAAGGCATGCGGATAGAATAACCCGATGCGGCCGGAGAAGAAAAACGATGAAGGAGGAACGCGGAACGATGAACTGAAAGACGGAAGTCAGAAAACAGAATACAGGAGTCGGAAGGAAGACCGGCACGCACTCTATTCCGAATCCTGTTTCCTGACTTCTGTTTTTTACTTCATCGTTCCGCGTTCATACTTCATCGTTTCCCCTCTATGTCGCCTGCTTCGTGAGAGCCTGCAAGTCGGCTTGCGCGCCGTTGAAGCGGTTGTGGTCGGCGTTGCCGTGGACGCCGGGGACGGGCAGGCTTTGCGAGTATTGCCAGAACGTCCAGTTCGTCCATCCTTTCGGGAGCGGTTGAGGCGTGGGCGCGTTCGTATAGTGCGCGAGCCAGAGCGGGAACTTGCCGAAGCCGTCGTTCATGTATTCGTTCCAGAAGTAAGCGGCCGTGTAGATCATCGGCGTCATGCCCGTGGCCTGCGCGACAGTGTCGATCCAGTTGCCGACACCGGCAATGAGCGCGCCGCCCGTGATGCCGTCGTTCAATTCGATGTCTATGACGGGCGGGAGATCGCCCGGTTCGAGTTGTACGGTTTGCAGAAAGTGATTGGCCTGTGCAACGCCGTCATGCTCGGGGCGAAAGAAATGATACGCGCCGCGCACGAGTCCCGCCGCTTTCATGCCGCTCCAGTTGGCCGCAAACTGCGCATCGACGATTGAAGTTGACTCGGTGGCCTTGGCGAACGCGAAGGCGCATCCCGCGCCCCGCACGTCAGCCCAGTTGACCGCGCCCTGAAAATGCGAAACGTCGATTCCGTTCAAAGGCGTCTCCGTTGATGAAGTACTCATAAGTGGGTTTTCTCATCTTTCTATTTTCGTCGTTGTCCGGCGCGCAGTGAGGCGCGTTTGCAGGTCGGGCACGAGAAGCGCGAGCGTCGCCCTCATGCCGCAAGTTAAACGGGCGGCGCATCATGTCATGCGCCGCCCGCCCGGTCAATGTTCGCCCGCCGGAACAGTCTGTTTCAAATTGCTCAGGTCGCGGGCGTGGCGTTCTGCGGTTGACTGCTGATTTGATAGATGGCCTCCATCACGGCCGAGCGCACTTCGGCCGGGAGCGAGCCGCGCACGGCGAGGCGGCGGAACGATGGGAGTATTTCGTGCTGGCCGCTCAGGGCGAGCAACTTCACGACGGCGAGGCGCACCTCGTTGTCGGCGTGGCTCTCGATGGCGCGAATGAGCGGTGCGACCTCGCCCGCCTTAGCCATCAGGAAAAGCAGCGAAAAGGCATCGTAGGTCTTGTCGCGCCCCTCGCCCGTGAGATTGCCGATGGCTTCTTCGGCCAGCCCCGAACCGGCGAGCGCAGCCCCGATCTGGCGACGCCGCTCGACGCTCGACTCGCGCAGGGCGCGCGTGAAGGAATCCGCGCGGTCTTCGTTCAACTCGTAGATGGCGCGCGCGGCGGCATTGCGCACCTCTTCGGCCGGGTCTTCAAAGGCCTCGCAAATCTGGTCGAAGGCTTCGTTCGTGTTCAGGCGCGAGAGCGCGAGGACGCTGGCCGCGCGTTCGCTGGCGTCGTCGCTCGCGAGGCGAAGCTGGATGCCCTTCGGGATGATCGAATAGGTGTCTTCATCCGAGCCGTCGGCGATGGCTATCCCTTTGTCGGCCTGCACGATGCCTGTGTCGCGCGACGCAGCGTCGCCGGGCGCGACGGTTGACGGCCTGCTCTCGCGGTTGAGTTGTTGCGTATCCCTGTCTTCGTCGCGGACGGATTCCACTACCGGCATCGTGAAGACCGGCACGGGTTCGGCGGCCTTCGGTTCATACGGCTCGATCTCCAGAGAGTCGAACATGGAACTTGTCTCGTCGCGAGGCGTTTCGGAGACGGGCGCGTCCGTCGTGCGCGGCGTCGTCAACTCGACGGCGTTCTCCGCGTAGAAGGAGCCGGGCGGTTCGGCGGGCGTCCAATTCGCGGGTTCGATTGTTTGAACCGTAACTTCCTGCTCGTCCGCGTCGAGGTCGATCCAATCGGCGTCGCCGACGGCCGCGTGGCCGGAACCGGCCGCGAAATCCGAGCGATAGGCGGCCTGCGTCTCCTGCGCGGGCTGTGTCGTCGTGTCCGACTCGCCGATCATGTCAAACGACGTGATGGGCGATTCATCGCGGGGAGTTGCGGCGACAGGCTCGATGGCCTTCGTCGTCTGCGCGCTCTCCGACAGTTCGTTCTCCTGCCTGCGCGCTTCGATGAGACTGGCTTCTTTAGCCGCGAGTGTCGCTACGAGGTCGGTTTCGACGCGAGCGGCCGGGGCTTCGACCGTGTCCGCCTCAATCTCGATTGTCGGTTCTTCCGCGAGGGCTACGAACTCGGCCTGCGCGGCGTTGGACGCGAAAGACTGCATCCCGCTGACTTCGATAGCCTTCGTTTCTTCTACGGTTGCGACGGGCGCGCTTGTCGCCGTTTCATCAATCGATGTTTCGGGCGCGGCCGTCTCCATCGCCGCCGGGATCGGCGATTCGACCGTTAAGTCCCCTGTCAAATCCACGGCCGTCGCGTCGGCCTCTGCCGCAACGCCGACCGGAGATTCCGAGAGAAACGGGGTCGCTTCCGGGACGGACGGAACCGTGTTGGCGACGACTTCGAGTTCTTTCGTCTCCGGCTCGCCGGTTGCCGTCTCTTTCGCTTCGATCTCCGTCGTTACGGCTTCTTGAATTTCGGTCTCGGCTAGGGCAGCAGCAGGAGCAACAGCCGCGCCGCCGGTCGCGGCGAGCGTCGGCGTTTCGTCTTCAACCACGGATGCGACGGGTTCCGCCTCCTCGACCTTGCTCGCTTCGATGGCGCGCTGGATGAGCGTGCGCGGCACTTGCCGTGACGATTCGCGCCAGCGCAGGGCTTCGAGCGCATCGACCGCCGACGGGTCGCGTAGTTCGGCCAAAGCCTCGACCGAGGTGCGACGCACGTCCGCGGACGGGTCTTCAAGCGCGGCGGTGAGGTGCGGCGTCGCGCTCCGGTCGCCGAGTATGCCGAGCGTTCGAGCGGCGGCGGCGCGTTCGCCCGGAGCCTCGGCCGATTGCAGCGCGCGGGTGGCCTCTTCAAAATAGCCGTGCCGGAGGAAGGCCGTGCGCGCATGTCCCTGTCGCAGGGCGTTGCGCCCCGCGATGGCCGACATCAATTCAGCCGAGATGAGTTGGCGCGTGCCGTTGTCCGACGCGTTGATGATGCGCTCGTCGTAGCTCTCGCCCGCGAGCACCTTTTTGATCTCGGCTTCGATGAGTTCGGGATCGAATGCGACCGACGGCTCGATGGCCTTCGTCTCCTTCGCCTGCACCTCGACGGCCTTCGTCTCGCTCGCCTTGATCTCGTCAGTTTTGGCCGCGCCGCCGAGCGCGCTCGCCCCAACGAGAGCCGCGCCCGCCGCGATTATCGCGCCGCCCGCCGCGCCCGAATCTTTCGTCCTTGCGTCGCCGGTTGCCGCGCCCGTCGCTTTGGCGGCGTCGGCTGCTGCTGCCGTAGCGCCTCCCGCCTTCGTCTCGCCTGCGCCCGACAGGTGCTTCGCCTTCTCGGCTTTCTTCTTCTTTTTCTTCGACTGCTTGCCGGAAGTCGCAGTAAGGCCGGAGGCGGCCGCCCCGGTGGCGGCGGCAGTTGCGCCGCCGAGCGCTCCGGTCGTCGCGGCGTTCGTCGCGGCTGGCGTGGTTGTCGTCGCGGCGGAAGAGGGTTTCAGCCCCGAAGTATTCGTCTCTTTAACTGTGAGGGGATTCGTCGTGGCGGCGGGCGCGGCGGGTGGCAGCGATCTGCTCCTGTCGCGGTCGTCGCCCTTGAAACGCGAGATGAAGAAGAGGCCGATGCCGACCGCCAGCAGCGCGATGAGAAGCCAGGGCCAGTTGCGCGTGACGACCGCGCCGACGGAGGTCGGAGCGGTGTTTGAAGACGCGCCCGTCGTGATCGAGACGGGCGGAGCGATTGACGGTTGCGCTTGCGCGATTTGATCCGCGCCGGGCGTCATCGCCGGTGTCGGCGCGAGCGTGGGCGTGGCGGTTGCGCCGGGCTGCGCTCCGACGGGCGGGAACAAACCGGCATCCGGCGAAGCGGCTGCGAGGGGCGTCGCGCTTGCCAGTGCGGCGTTGGCGTTCGCGTTCGCCGCGCGTCGCGCGTCGGGTGTGGGCTGTGTGTTGGCGTTCGCGGGCGGCTTCATGAGTCCGGCTTCTTCGGCCGGAGTGCGTCTTGCAGGCGTCGCGGCGGGGGTGGGTTTTGCGGCCGCGCTCGCGCTTGCGCCTTTCGGCGCGCTGAACTGCACGTCGAGGCGGTTGAAACGTTGGTTGACACGCGCCGTCGCGCCCGGTTGGAGTTTGAACGTGTAGACTAAATCTTTGCCGCGCTTCTCAACCTGCGCGCCCTCGAAACCCCGCCCGCGCGCCCCGCCCGTGCCTGCGCCTTCCGCCTGCGGAACGACGACGATGAAGCGGTCGCCGCTGCGATAAGCCGAGTAATCGTTAAGTTCGCCGTCTGACGTGATCGTGACGCGCGAACCGTCGGGCGTGTCGCTCGTGCGCAGGGGGGTGATCCGTTTGGCGCGTGACTTCTGCGTGTTCGTGTTGGCGGGTTGCTGCGCGCGCGCGCGCTCAAAGTTGAAGGCCGCGAAGCAAAGGCAGGCGACGAAGGCGAGCAAAAGGCGACGCCGGGGGTTGCTGGAGAGCGAGAGCGGTTGTTTGTTTTGACGCATTGCTTATGGCACTCAGGGGCAGACAATTGAGCGAGTCAGGGCTTCGTAACGCAGCATTATGCTATAGGCGGCGCAGTCTTGTCATCATCAATTCGCCTCGACGGCCTCTCCCATCACGCCCTGCGGCTCGCCGCGATAAATGGCTTCGAGGATGGCCGCGCGCAACTTCTCCGGCGCGTTCGCGCCGAGCGCCGTGCGGCGCAGGCGCGCATCCAGTTCCGCGTCGCACATGAGGCCGAGCAGCCGCGCGGCGGCGAGTCGCATGTTCAAGTCCTGATGCTCTTCGACCACGCGCATGATCAAGTCGGCCTGCCCGCCCTTTGCCACTAACGACAACAGCGAGAAGGCTTCATAAGCCTGCCGCCGGTCTTCGCTCGCGAGCCGGCTCAAAGCCTGCTTTGCCAATCCCGCGCCGACGCAGGCGGACGCCAGGTGCCTGAGCGTTGCGTCGTCGGCAGTTTCCAACACGCGCACGTAGGCGTCGGCGCGGTCGAAACTGAGGCGCGAGAGGGCGCGTGCCGCCGCCGCGCGAACTTCGCGCGCCTCGTCCGCCATGGAGATCAGCACGGACGGGAAGACCGACTCGTGCCCGATGTTGCCGAGGCTCGTGACGGCCGCCGCGCGCACCGCCGCGTCGCGGTCGTTCGCGGCCAGCGACGTGAGCGCTTCGACCGAACGCTGCACCTGAAACTGCGCGAGTTGCTGCGCCGCCGCGACGCGCGCTTCTACGTCCGCGCTGTCGAGACGTTCGAGCGCGTCGGCGAGGCTGTCGTCTTCCATCCATTCCGGCAGTTGCTCGACGGACGCGGCGGGTTCGAGTCCCCTGATCTCGCCCGTGAACGGATCGATGGCAGGCTCCTGATATGCGAACGAATCGCCGTCCGCACCGGCCGTCATATTCAGACAATCGACCGAGCACGCGCTGAGCGCGCGACCGAGCAACGCGGGCGGCAATTCCGGGTGACGCCGCGCCATATCGAGCAACGCGCCGATGGCCGAAGGCAGCCCGAGCGCGCCGAGGCTCTTGACGGCCTCGGTGCAGACGATCTGCTCGCCGTCATACAGGGCTTCGAGCAGGAACGGCAGCGACGCGCGCGAACGCATCGCGCCGAGAGCGCGCGCCGCCGAAGAACGCTCATAAGCGTCGGGCGCGAGCAGCACGGCCGCGCTGTGGCGCGCGACGAAGCCGTACTCTTCGAGCGCATAACGCGCCCGTTCGCGCACCGCATGGCCGAGCGCGTTCGAGTGGAGCACTTTGAGCAGGGAGGCTTCGATGGCGCGGCGGTCGTCCGCGGCGCGCGAGGCCAAGACCTCGATCTTGTGCGGCTGCCCGGCGACGAGTTTCTCCACTTCCTGCTCGATCTGGTACGCGCCGAAGATCACGGCCGGGACGTTGACGTGGGCGGGCGTAGATAACTTGCGATCCTGTTTCTCAAGGCTCTGCACCTGCGCGGAGGCGGCCGATGCGAGCGCTTGCTTGTCTTCGGCGCGGCGCGCGTCCTTGCGCCGCTCGCCCTTGCGCTTGTCAACGCCGTCGGCTTCCTGCTTCGATTCAACCGGCGCGCCCGTCGTCTCCTTCATCTCGCCGCTCTCGACCGCTTCCACACCGCGCGTCGCCTTCCGCCGCGAACGCATGAAGATGAACATGAATGCGACGAAGCCGGTCGATAAACAGACCGACAGCACGACGAACAGGCGCTTGATCGAACTGCCCTCGCCCGCCTGCGAAATTTGCGTCTGCATCAGGGCGGGCGATGCTTCCTGCGCTTCCGGCTGGGGCGCGGCGGGCGGCGGCTGGTTCGCAGCCGACTCGTCAGGGGGTGCGTTGACTCCGGCGACAGGCGACGCGCCGCCGTTGTTCGTCGCGTTCGTCCCATTCGTCGCGGCGGGTTGCGCCGTGCCCTGCGCCGGGAATTTCACAGCGGCGGGCGGCGGGAGCGCGGGCGTCAGGTTTGTTTTCGCGTTCTCGTTTCGCACGGCGGCGACTGATTCTTTCGGCTGGCCGCCGTGCGCTGCCCCGCTGCCCGCCGTCGCGCGCAATTTCGGCGCAGCTTGCGCCGTGCGCTCCGTGGCCTCCTGCTTTTGGCGCTCGGCAACGCGCGAGGTTTGCCCCCGTTGGCTTTCGCGCCCCTCGTCGCCCGCGTGCAAGCCTCCGCCGACGACGATGTCGAGATTGTTGAAACGCGGCTGGACATAGACGCCGCGGCCGGGCTTGACCGGCACGACGAATTCCAGCGACTCGCCCACGCGCCGCACCTTCACGCCGCGCGGCACGTTCCGAAAACTTCCCTGCCCCTTGTAGACGACGATGTGAAAACCTTCCCCGTCCTGCCACGTCTGCGCGCGCGTGAGAGGCGCGTCGGCGGCGATGGAGACGACGGAGTCCGTGCCCGCCGTGCGCGCCGAGACGCCCGTCACGTTAACGCCGGATTCTTTCGTGCGTTGCGCCTGCGAAGCGACGAACGGGCAGACGCCGACGGCGAGACCGAGCGACAGGCCGGCCACTGTGATGCGGGCGCGGCGGGAAATTTTGTTGCTGAGATTGCGCATGGCTTTCAACCTTGTCTGGGAAGTTGGCGAGACTTGTTGGGGTCTTGCCGGCGTGAGTTCTGCGGCAATCGAGCGGGATGCCCTGAAGGGTAGGTGGGGCGGACGGGAAAACGTCAAGCGCGTCGGCTCGATTGCGTGCTAAAGAATTTTAGTTGATGTAGCGCTGATCGGCCTTGCTGTAGTTTGGCCTCGGCAGCGCTTTGGGAATGAACCTGACAGGAGGTGACGGCGTCGGAATTTACCGCTGCTCGTCGCTGAACTTATACCCGATGCCCCACACGGTGAGAACCATCTGCGGGTTTTCGGGGTTGTCTTCGATCTTGGCTCGCAGCCGATTGATGTGCGAGTCAATAGTGCGGTCGTAACCTTCGTAGGAGTAATCCCAGATTTTCTCCAAAAGGTACTTTCGAGGAAAAACGCGGCCGGGGTTCGAGGCGAAAAGCCGCAGCAGTTCAAACTCTTTCGGGGTCAGTTCGACGGGGCGTTCGCCGACCGTCACCTCGCGCTTCGCCGGGTCGATGCGGAGTTTGCCGCGCAGGATCGGCGCATCGTCGCCGCCGCTCTGGGTGCGTGAGGCGGCCTGCACGCGTCTGAGGACGCTCTTGATGCGCGCATCGAGTTCGCGCAAATTGAAGGGTTTGGTGATGTAATCATCCGCGCCCATCTCCAGACCGAGCACTTTATCAACCACGTCGTCCTTGGCCGTCAACATCAGGATCGGGATGTAGGGGGCTTTCTCCCGCAGTTCGCGGCAGACGGCGAGGCCGTCCATTTTCGGCAACATCAGATCGAGGATGATGGCGTCCGGGTGATCCTGCAAGGCCGACTCGACGCCCGCCACGCCATCGGCCGCGCTTCTGACGTTGTAGCCCGTTTTCGAGAAATATTCGGTGATGGCGGTGGAAATATTCTCGTCATCTTCGATCACGAGAAGGGCCAGTTTGCGGTCAACAAATTCCGGTTCTTCGCCTTCTGCTTCTCTGGCGCGCGAAATATTGGCGGCGGGTTTGGTTGACATCAGGGCTGTAGTTTTAGCGTAGGAACTCGTGGGATCAATCAATAAAACAACATGCCGGGCGCACACCGCATAACCGGCTATTGAGAATATAGCAGGATAAGCCTCACAAACTCAAGCTATAAGTTATCCTGCGCCCTGCCCGCCGCGCCCGACGCCACGGGCGCGGCGGGCAGGGGCTTGCAACAGTTTTCCCCGGCGGCTATAAGAATGTGGATTCGGCAGTCGCCGCCCGTCCGCCGCCTGTCCACACGCGCGGGCGCGCTGCGTCTAAATTCAAATGAACGACTCCACGAGCGCGCCCGCGCCTTTTGAACACGCGTTTCCCCGACCCTGAACCAGAGAGGTACACGACCATGACATCCGCCGAAAGACACGAACTGATCGCGCAATTTGAAACCGGCTACGAAGAAGTTCGACGCGCCCTCGCCGATTTCCCCGACGCACACCTGACCGCACGCCCCCTCCCCGGCAAATGGAGCGCGTGCGAGATCGTCCACCACCTTGCCGACAGCGAAATGCGCGCCGCCCTCCGCCTGCGCCAACTACTCGCCGAAGACCGCCCCGTCATACAGTCCTACGATCAGGACGCTTACGCCGCTCGGCTCAACTACAACGCGCGCGACATCGCCCCCGCCCTCGAAGCCTTCCGCGGCGCGCGCTCGACGACCGCCCAACTGCTCGCACACATGTCCGACGAAGACTGGGCGCGCGAAGGCTCGCACCCCGAACACGCGCGCTACACCGCCGACAAATGGCTCGAAATCTACGCCGCCCACGCGCACGACCACGCCGCGCAAATCCGTCGCCTGCGGGAAGCATTGGATAAACAGTGAGCAGTAAGCAGTGAGCAGTGAGCAGTAAGAAAACAGTTTTGACTGCTTACTGCTTTCTGCTCACCGCTCACTTTCTTCTCCGTCTTGACAAAGCGACGAGGCGCAAGCACAATCCCCGCTCGCTCAACAGTAGCGCGCTTCCGTTAAGAGACGATCAATCCGACCGCAAAGCGAGACTCCATGCCTGTGCCTGCCACTGTCAGTGAAACCTCCCTCGAAGGTCTCCGGTTGGTGCGACGCGGCAAGGTGCGCGACGTTTACGCCGTCGACGAGGATCGACTTCTCATCGTCGCCACGGATCGCATCTCCGCCTTTGACTGCATTCTTCCCACGCAGATCGCGCGCAAAGGTGAAGTGCTCACCGCGCTCTCCCGCTTCTGGTTCGCGCAGCTCGCGCACATCACCGAAAATCATTTGCTGACGACCGACCTCGAACACATGCCGGAGAACGTCCGCGCGCACGCCTCAGACCTCCGGGGTCGCTCGATGATCGTCCGTCGCACGGAAGTTTTCCCCGTCGAGTGCGTCGTGCGTGGTTATCTCGCAGGCTCGGGCTGGAAGGATTACGGGCGCACGGGAGAAATCTGCGGGCACAAATTGCCCCACGGCTTGCTTGAATCCGCCCAACTACCCGAACCCATTTTCACGCCCGCGACGAAAGCCGAGTCTGGTCACGACGAAAACATCAGCGAGGCGCGCATGTGCGAGATCGTCGGCGCGGAGACGACAGAGAGGCTTCGAGCAACTTCCCTAACACTCTACAGGGAAGCCGAAACTTACGCGCGCGCGCGCGGCATCATCATCGCCGACACGAAGTTCGAGTTCGGGTTGGACATGGGTGGCCGGATCATCCTGATTGACGAGGCGCTGACGCCCGACTCGTCGCGCTTCTGGCCGCTCGACGATTACGAACCCGGCCGCGCGCAAGCCTCCTTCGACAAACAGTTCGTGCGCGATTATCTCGAAACGCTCCGATGGGACAAACGACCGCCCGCGCCGCCGCTCCCGGCGGAAGTCGCCGCGGCCACGACCGCGCGCTATCTCGAAGCCTATCGGCTTCTCACCGGCAGCGAACTATGAAAGGCGGAGGTTAGAGGTCAAAAGCCGGTCAAGAAATCATTCGCAGCTTTTACTAACCTCCGACCTCTCATGCTCAATGACCTTCTTCGACCTGATCGTGCTCGCACTGGTTGGAGCTTCTCTGCTCGCGGGCGCGTTGCGCGGCTTCGTTCGCGCGCTCATCGCGACGCTGGCGATGTTAGTCGGAGTCGTCCTGGCAGCGCGGGGTTATGAAACGGCCGGGTCTTTCCTGCGCGCGTTGAACGTGGTCGAGTCGAACGCGGCTGCGAACGCGTGGGGGTTCCTACTGATCGTAGGCTTCGCGCTCGCGCTCGGCTTTGCGGCCGGACAGTTGTTGAAGGGCGGCCTCAAGCGCGCGCGGCTCGAATGGATGGATCGGGCGCTGGGGGCGGTGTTCGGCTTCGTGCGCGGAATGGCGGTCTGCTCTGTGATCTATCTGGCGTTGACGGCGTTTCCCCTGCGTCTGGAAACCGTCGCCGAGGCGCGCACCGCTCCCGCGCTGGCCGAGGGCGCGAAATTGATTTCGTGGCTGACTTCCGCGGACGTGCGCGCACGCTTCGAGGTCGAGTACAGGCGTCTCACGTCTTGAATATTTAATCCTTTGCCGAAATCCGCGCGAGATTGAGACTTTAAGTAAAAGACTATTTTGGAGAAGATATGCAGATGCGCACCCGCCTCGAAGCACTGATAGACGAAATGCTGGACGGCCAGATCATGCTCGACGAAGCCGTCGCCGAATTTGAAAAGCTCTACATCCAGAAAGCCCTCGCGCGGCACAAAGAACACCTCTCGCGCACCGCCGCCACGCTCGGCATCCACCGCAACACTCTCTCCAAGCGCGTCGCCAACTATCGCACCGAGGAGCGCACGCTCTCCGCCGCCCGCACGAAAGCGCGGACGACTTCCGGCAAATCCGTCGCGCGCCGTTCACGCTAGCAAAATCCCTTTAAAATCCTACTATAAACTCCGGGGCAGGTTATGGTTCCGCCTAAATCTGAGTGCCTCATACTCAGATTTTTTCATCGCATAGTTGACAATTTTATCCGACTTGCCATATTCTTAGCACTCGCTTCCGCAGAGTGCCAGAAAATAGCCTTTCTAAGTTAATCGAGAGAGGCTTGGGAGACACTTCACAGCGGCACATCTACGCGAAGGCGAGGACGAGTTCTACCAAATTGAATTTTTGCAATCAAAACACCCTGAAATTTTCGGTGAAATCTGAAAGGAGCAGTTTTTTATGGCGATAAACATCAGACCCCTCCAAGACCGCGTGATCGTGAAGCGGATTGAAGAAGGCGAGCAGGTGCGCGGCGGGATCATCATCCCGGACAGCGCGAAAGAGAAACCGCAGGAAGGCGAAGTGATCGCAGTCGGCGAAGGCAAGTACAAGGACGACGGCACGCGACAGACTTTGGACGTGCAGGTTGGCGACCGCGTGCTGTTCGGCAAGTACAGCGGCTCGGAGATTAAGCTCGAAGGCGACGAGTTCTTGATCATGCGCGAGGAAGACATTCTCGGCATCATCGCGCGCGCAGGCGCACAGGCCGGCGGCGGCAAGAAAAGCGGCAAGTAGTTCCCTTTAAGTTCAAGGAGAACGCGGCCGCTCTTTTTTGTTAATTGAGGATTAAGAATAAATTTGAGGAGACAGAAGTTATGGCGAAACAAGTAATTCATGGCGAGGAGTCGCGCGCGGCAATCCTGCGCGGCGTCAATCAGCTTGCCGATGCGGTAAAGATCACACTCGGCCCCAAGGGGCGCAACGTCGTTCTGGATAAGAAATTCGGCTCGCCCACGATCACGAAAGACGGCGTGACGGTGGCGAAAGAGATCGAGTTGAAGGACTCGCTCGAAAACATGGGCGCGCAGATGGTGCGCGAAGTGGCGTCGAAGACCTCCGACATCGCGGGCGACGGCACGACGACGGCGACCGTGCTCGCGCAGGCCATCTTCCGCGAGGGCGTGAAGACGGTGGCGGCGGGTGCGAACCCGATGGCCTTGAAGCGCGGCATCGACAAGGCAGTCAAGCGCGCGACCGAAGAGATCGAGCGCATGGCGAAGCCCGTGAAGGGCGATATGATCGCGCAGGTCGGGACGATTTCGGCGAACGGCGACCGCACCATCGGCGAGTTGATCGCGGAAGCGATGTCGCAGGTCGGCAAAGACGGCGTCATCACGGTCGAAGAATCGCGCACGATGGAGACGGCTTTGGAAGTCGTCGAGGGCATGCAGTTCGACCGCGGCTATCTCTCGCCTTACTTCGTGACTGACCCCGAGCGCATGGAAGCGGTGCTCGACAACCCGTTCATCCTGATCAACGAGAAGAAGATCAGTTCGATGAAAGACCTCCTGCCCCTGCTCGAACAGGTGGCGAAGATGGGCAAGCCGCTCCTGATCATCGCGGAGGACGTGGAGGGCGAAGCGCTCGCCACGCTCGTCGTCAACAAACTGCGCGGGACTTTGAACGTCGCGGGCGTCAAGGCTCCGGGCTTCGGCGACCGTCGCAAAGCGATGCTCGAAGACATCGCGATCCTGACGGGCGGCAAGGTGATCTCGGAAGACCTCGGCATCAAGTTGGAGAACGTTCAGGTGTCCGATCTCGGTCGCGCCAAGAAGGTGACGATTGACAAGGACAACACCACGGTCGTCGAGGGCGCGGGCAAGGACACGGACATTGCGGGTCGCGTGAAAACCCTGAAGGCGCAGATCGAGGACAGCACTTCGGACTATGACCGCGAGAAGATGCAGGAGCGTCTGGCGAAGCTGGTCGGCGGCGTCGCGGTGATCCGCGTCGGCGCGGCCACCGAGACGGAACTCAAAGAGAAGAAGGCTCGCGTCGAAGACGCGATGCACGCCACTCGCGCTGCGGTCGAAGAGGGCATCGTCCCCGGCGGCGGCGTCGCGCTGGTGCGCGCGGCGAAGGCGCTTGAGAAGTTCCGCGCCAACGCCGAAGGCGAGGGCGACGCGGACGAGCAGATCGGCGTCACCATCGTCAAGCGCGCGCTCGAAGAGCCGCTCCGGCAGATCGTGCAGAACGCGGGCAAAGAGGGCGCGGTGATCGTCGAGAAGGTGCGCGAGTCGAAGAAGGACTCCTACGGCTTCAACGCGGCTACCGAGACGTTTGAAGACCTCGTGGAGTCGGGCGTGATCGACCCGGCGAAGGTGACGCGCAGCGCGCTGCAAAACGCGGCCTCCATCGCGGGCTTGATGCTCACGACCGAGGCGCTCGTCTCCGAGTTGCCCGACGACGACAAAGCCCCCGCGATGGGCGGCGGCGGCATGGGCGGCATGGGCGGCGGCATGGGCATGTAATCAAAAGCCCGTCCCAACCGGACACGTGACAAGCGGCCTCGTTCCACGCGAACGAGGCCGCTTTCGTTCTGCACGCGAGAGCCTACACGCCACGCTACGCCGCCCTGTGCCCACTGCGCACACTTCAATCCCGCCACATACGCGCCGAGTTCATTTCATACTTTGTGTTGACGTTGTTGCATAAATGGTCACGGATGCGGAGGGTTTGCTAACCTTCATGCGTGACCAAAAAGAGAAAGCAACGCCAGTACCGCATCCGCAACTGGCACGACTATAACAAAGCCCTTGTCAGGCGTGGAAGTCTGACG
>DASQMC010000059.1:0-27876 GCA_035645695.1 Pyrinomonadaceae bacterium | reverse complement strand
CTTCTTCGTGGTTTGCGTAAAAGTTGAAGGCGCGGCGCATAGGAGACACAGCGCAAGCGCAAAGAGACGACGGGACGACGAGGGATTCACAAATTTGCTCCTCTAATTCTCAGCGGGAAGTTCGCCCGGCCGCACGCGCGCCGCGCCGGGCGACAACTACGAAGTCCGAGCGTGCGGCCTGCACCGTAAGACGGAGGCCCCGGCGTTTTTGTTGCAGAAAAATCAATCGCGGCGGGCTTGCTTGTGCTGCGGCGTTGGGTCGCGTAAAATGCCTGTTTCTGCGCTCCCGAAATTTTACGTCTGTAGCTGCCGAAGAGTGTTTCAAGAATGGCAATTGACCGCATCACGGTGCGCGGGGCGCGCCAGCACAACCTCAAAGACATCAACGTAGAGATTCCGCGCGACCGTCTGACGGTTATCACCGGACTCTCCGGCTCGGGCAAATCCTCTTTGGCCTTCGACACGATCTACGCCGAAGGCCAGCGCCGCTACGTCGAATCGCTGTCGGCCTACGCGCGCCAGTTCCTGGATCAACTCGAACGCCCCGACGTGGATTCCGTGGACGGCCTCTCGCCCGCCATCTCCATCGAACAGAAGACCGTCTCGCGCAGCCCGCGCTCGACCGTCGGCACGGTCACGGAAGTTTACGACTACCTGCGTCTCCTGTTCTCGTCCATCGGGCAGCCGCATTGCCACATCTGCGGCGCGGCCATCACGCGGCAGAGCATCGAACAGATCGTGCACAGTGTCCTTGCCCTGCCCGAAGGCGAGCGCGTGATGATCCTCGCCCCCGTGGTTCGCGGGCGCAAGGGCGAGTTCAGGAAGGAACTTGAGAAACTCGCGAAGGACGGTTTCCTGCGCGCGCGCGTCGATAGCGAACTGCTCTCGCTCGACGAGGAGATCAAACTCGACAAGCGGCGTAATCACACCATCGAAGCGGTGGTTGACCGGCTGCTCATCAAACCGGGCATCGGCGAACGCCTCACCGAGAGCGTGCGCACGGCCTTGAAGTTGACGAACGGCGCGGTGCTCGTCTCGGTCGTCGACGGCGAAGAGAAGATGTACTCGGAGCGCATGGCCTGCGTGAACTGCGGCATCAACGTCGCGCCGCTCGAACCGCGCTCTTTCTCCTTCAACTCGGCTTACGGCGCGTGCAAGCGCTGTCACGGCCTCGGCACGGTGCTCGAAGTCGATCCCGCAAAGTTGCTGGCAGACCCGCACGAGCGCGCCGACAAGCAACTCTTCATGGGCGCGGCCGACAAGCAAGGCTCGGCTTACCTGCGCAGCGCGCTTATCGCCGTGGCCGAACACTTCGGCGCGAGCGCGTCCGTCCCCTTCTCCGCGCTGCCGAAGAATGCGCGCGAGGCTTTCTTTCACGGTCTCGAAGGGCAGATCACTTTCCGTCAGGGACTCTACACTTACCAGAGCGATTGGAAAGGCGCGGTGCGCCACCTGCGCGAGCGCATGAACGATGCGCCGTCCGAGAAGGTGCGCGAGGCTCTGGAGGAATTGGTTTCGCCCGTCGAATGCCCGGAGTGTCGGGGGCAACGCCTGCAACCGGAATCGCTCGCCGTGCGCGTCGGCGGCCTCGGCATCGCGCAGTACACGGCGATCCCCATCGAAGAGGCCGTCGCCGTCTTCGACAAGTTGACTTTGAACGAGCGCGAGCAACAGATCGCCGGACTCGTCTTGCGCGAGATACGCAACCGCATGCGCTTTCTCGAATCGGTCGGCCTCGGCTACATCACGCTCGACCGCCCTTCGGCCACGCTCTCCGGCGGCGAAGGCCAGCGCATCCGCCTCGCCACGCAGATCGGCTCGCAACTGCGCGGCGTGCTCTACGTTTTGGACGAACCTTCAATCGGACTCCACCCGCGCGACAATCAACGCCTCATCGAGACGCTCTGCGCGCTGCGCGACCTCGGCAACACGGTGCTCGTCGTCGAACACGACGAGGAGACGATTCGCCGCGCCGATTACGTCGTTGACATCGGCCCGGCGGCGGGCGTCCACGGCGGCCAAATCGTCGCGGTCGGAACGCCCGAAGAAGTCGCTTGCAATCCAAACTCCGTCACCGGCCTCTACATCTGCGGGGCGCGGAAGATCGACCTGCCCGCCGAGCGACGCGCCCCGAACGGTCACAGCGTCACCGTGCGCGGCGCGCGCGAACACAACCTCAAAGACATCGACGTGACGTTTCCGCTCGGCTTGCTGACGGTCGTCACGGGCGTCTCGGGTTCGGGCAAGTCAACGCTGATTGACGACATACTCTACCGCGCGCTCGCGCGCCATCTCTACGGCTCGCTCAACGAACCCGGCGCGTATGAGTCAATCGAAGGTTTGGAGAACGTGGACAAGGTGATCGAGATCGACCAGTCGCCGATTGGCCGCACGCCGCGCTCCAACCCGGCGACCTACACGGGACTGTTCACCCCTTTGCGCGAACTCTATGCGATGCTCCCCGAATCGCGCGAACGCGGCTACAAACCCGGTCGCTTCTCTTTCAACGTCAAAGGCGGGCGTTGCGAAGGGTGCGAGGGCGACGGCCTCAAGCGCATCGAGATGAACTTTCTGCCGGACGTGTACGTGCTCTGCGACGTGTGCCGCGGCGCGCGTTATAACCGCGAGACGCTTTCGGTAAAGTACAAGGGCAAATCAATCGCGGAGCTTCTGGACACGACCGTCGAAGAGGCTCTCCCGATCCTCGAAAACATCCCGCAGATCAAACAGAAGATTCAGACGCTCCTCGATGTCGGCCTCGGCTATATCAAACTCGGCCAGTCGTCCACGACCCTTTCGGGCGGCGAGGCGCAACGCATCAAACTCGCCAAGGAACTCTCGAAGCGCGCCACGGGGCGCACCATCTACATCCTCGACGAACCGACGACCGGCCTCCATTTCGCCGACGTGCACAAACTGCTCGACGTGCTCCAACGCCTCGTCTCTCTCGGCAACACCGTCCTCGTCATCGAACACAACCTCGACGTGATCAAGTCCGCCGACTTCCTGATCGACCTCGGCCCGGAAGGCGGAGCGGGCGGCGGTCGCCTCGTCGCCTGCGGCACGCCCGAAGAAGTCGCGCGCGTCAAAAAATCCCACACAGGCCAGGCACTCAAGCCACTGTTGAACGGCCACGCCAGTAATGATAACGGCCACAAGTCGCATCGCAACGGGAAAACTCCGGCCGCCCCGCGCACGGGGAAAAAGATTGCTTGAAATGATGACCGTCGGCGGGTAGCATAGCGACGAGCCGGAAATGTTCAGGCCGCCACTCATTCCGCGTGGCCGAATCCGGCATCCGAATCCAAGGAGAACCCCCGATGACCAATCTTCGTGCCCGTGCGTTCGCGCCGGCACTTTTCGCGCAGCTATTCTTCACCTTGTGCGTTTCTCAAGCCGCATTTTCTCAGGAAGCACCTCAGACGACAGAACGGGCGCAGACCGTCGCCGCTGTAGCGACAATGGAAAAGACCGCGGCGAAAGAGGAAACTTGTGAACAGTCGCCCGCCGCCGCCGCCGTGGCTTCCGCAAGCCTCACACAAGTTGCGGCTGACACGGGCGCAGCCCGCGCAACTCGACCTTTGAATTTCTCCTCGGCGCGTACGCTCAAAACCGGCGCGCGCTCGCCCTTCTCCTTCGTGGCCGAGGCTCGCCCCGCGTCGAAATCCTTCGACCTACCCGGCCTCTCGATACAAAACGCACCCGCCGCCGCTCAGCAAACGGGCGCGACGCCCTACACGCCCCTGACTTCCGGTGAGAAGATGCGACGCGCGTTCAAGTCGGCGTTCCTGAGTCCGCAGGCATATGCCCTGCCGCTCGTGAGCGCGATCATCACGGAGGCGGGCGAAGACGATCTGCCGCACAAGCAGACGGAGGATCGCGTCGCCGACGGCCTCTCGCGCTTCGCCATCAAGTTCGGCAGGCGCAGCACGAACAACCTACTCGGCGGCGGCGTCTACGCTTCCCTTTTCCGCCAGGACCCGCGCTACGAGCGCGCCGGGGATAAGGGCGTCGGTGCGCGCGTGCTCCATGCCGCGAGCCGCGCCTTCGTCACGCGCGGCGACAACGGCAAACTTCAACCTAACTACTCCCGCTTTGCCGGGCAACTTTCCTCCAGCGCGCTCTCGAACCTCTGGGAACAGAGCACGCCCGGCCACGACCGCATCGGCACGGACGCCACCTTCCGCCGTTTTGGCAACTCGTTCGTGAGCGGCATGGTCTTTAACGTGCTCAGGGAGTTCGCGCCGGACATCAAAAAGATTTTCGGCCGCTGAGTTGTCAGGAACGTCCGGCGCATCCGCCCGCACGATGCGCCGGACAATGTCCGCACAGGTTCTCCCGCACGTTCATCTATCAGGACGACGCAGCTTGTTTTTCGCTGCGAAGACGGCGGCGAAATTCAACTCATCATTGACGATTCGGGGCAGGCCGAAATCGACGGCAACGGGGCATTCCCCGGTAATACGTTCGCCGTCTTTCATCCACCTTATGATCGGCGGGATCGCGATTCGCCCCTCGCCGTTCCCTGAAAGGAAGGAGACGACCATGAAATTAATCAACCGTAAGGTCATGGTGTTTTTGGCAAGTCTGGGTTTGATGATGTTCGCGGCGGGCGGCGACTCGACGGCGCAAAGCCCGCTGCCGAATCCCGTCCTCGTCTTCACCGCGCCGGAATTTTTTCAAAACAGCGGCAAGCAATGGGTGCGCTACCGATACGTGGTGGAGAATTTCGCCGCTTACCCGAAAGAGCTTTTCGCCGCCGCGCCGGAACTGCCGCCGTGCGGTAAAAACAATAAAGCGTCGCGCACATGGGTGGACTTTTACGACAGCACCGGCAAACGCCTCAACGGTTTCTGCGCCTTCGGCGACCCGAACGATCTCAACAAGCTGTGGTTCGCGCTCGAAAGCGATGTCGTCCCGCCGAGTTGGGTTTACATCGAGTTGACCGACCGCAAGACCAACACGAAGTACAAATCCGCGCTGGCCGAAACCACGCAGTAGCACGTCGCCTAGATGCGAGTGCGGATGCGAGCGCGCTTTCGCACGCTTCGCGCGCCCGCTTCTCCCGCGCCCGCCGGCCTTGTTCGCGTTTGCACCGGATGCGTCGCCTAAGATACCTTCTCTTACTTGAACGCGCCGGTGCTTTTTCGTGTCGCGACCGGGTATGATCGCTCATATCTCGAACATCGTCGCCGGCAACTGATCGACCATCTCCCGCGCGAACTCTGCCGAGACGATGATCTGACCGGCAACCTCAGGATTGAAGAAGGGACGCCCACGCTAACCGTGTCAATTTACGACGAAGACCTGCGCCCGCTCGACCTCGAAAAAGTAAACACCTATCCGCTCGCCTCGCGCCCCAGCAAAGTTACGGCTTCCGACTTTTCACATCCCGTCCCGGCCGATGCGACGCTTTGCGAGTTCCTTCGCACGCTGCCGAACATTCTCGCCGTGCGTTCGCTTCGAGAGATCGCCGCACAGGTGCGCCGCGCGCGCGAGTTGGGCAAACCCGTCATCTGGGGCATCGGCGGTCACGTCGTAAAAACAGGGCTCGCGCCCGTCATCATCGATCTCATGTCGCGCGGTTATGTATCCGCCGTCGCCGCTAACGGGTCGGTGCTCGTCCACGACACGGAGATCGCGCTCGTCGGTTCGACCTCGGAAGATGTTGACGCCACGCTCGGCGAGGGCGCGTTCGGCGCGGCCGAGGAAACCGGCGAACTGCTGAACGCAGCGGCGCGGGCGGGCGGGCGCGACGGCCTCGGTCTCGGCGAGGCGATGGGGCGCGAACTTTCCCGCCGCAACCCGCCGCACGCCCATTTGTCGCTGCTCTGCGCAACGTATCAAGCGCGCGTGCCTTTCACGTCGCATGTCGCCGTCGGCGCCGACATCGCTCACTTCCACCCTTCGGCCGACGGCGCGAGTCTCGGTCAAACCTCGCACACGGATTTCCGGCTGCTCTCGGAACTCGTCAGGCGCATGAACGGCGGCGGGGTCTATTTGAATATCGGCTCGGCCGTCGTGCTGCCCGAAATATTTTTGAAGGCCGTCACGCTCGTGCGCAATCTCAAACACCCGCTCGCCGATTTCACCACCGCTAACTTCGACTTCATCCAATCCTATCGTCCGCTCACTAACGTCGTCCGCCGCCCCACCAGCGATGGCGCGGGTCGCGGCTACTCCGTCACGGGTCACCACGAGATAATGATCCCCCTTCTCGCCGCCGAAATTCTCTGCGGGGAATCCTGATCCTCTCGGCCTTCACTTTCACAGACCGGCTTCACTTCTATTCATCTTCACAGACCGGCTTCACTTCCAATCACAAAACTTTCACTTGACATGGCAACACTTTAAGAAGTAATTTGCCATCCCGTCTGAAATTGAAATCCGATTTCAATTTCAGACGTTTCCTGAGATTTTCCATCTTGTTTAGAGTTCTCATAAAGGTAGAGATCATGCAGATAGGATCGTTGAAGAGCCGTGCATCACGGACGCTTTTCGGAGTCGCGGCGGTCTTTATGTTGTGCGCGTGCGCTTGGGGTGCGGCGGCGGCTCAGTCGAGAGATGTCTCTTTGTCCGGGCGTGTGCTCGATCAATTCGGGGCGGCGGTCGAAGGCGCGACCGTGACGCTCGGGCGAGAGAGCCGGAACGACGATCGCACGGCGTTGACGGATGCGGCCGGGACGTTCGCCTTCGGGCAACTTGCCCCCGGCTCTTACCATCTGCGCGCGACGAGTAAGGGCTTCGCGCTCGTCGATCAGGAGGTATCGATCAAAGCGGGCGCGAGCAGCGACATCGAACTCACTTTACAGGCGGCTTCCCTCGCCGAGGCGGTCGTGGTCATGTCCGGCAGCATCGCGGGTATTCCCGAAGTGGCCGAGCGCATCCCCGGTTCGGTGGACGTGATCGAACGCGAGATGCTCGAACTGAGCCGCGTCTTCACTTCGAGCGAGGCGTTGCGCAAGGTGTCGGGCGTAAATGTGCGCGACGAAGAGGGCTTTGGCCTGCGGCCGAACATCGGCATACGCGGTCTGAACCCGACGCGCTCCACCAAAGTGTTGCTCCTCGAAGACGGCATCCCGCTCACCTACGCGCCCTACGGCGACAATGCCTCTTACTATCACCCGCCAATCGACCGCTTCGACAGCGTCGAAGTGCTCAAGGGGTCTGGGCAAATTCTCTACGGGCCGCAGACCATCGGCGGCGTCATCAACTACATCACGCGCAATCCGCCGGAACAGACCTCCGGGTCGCTCACGCTCGTCGGCGGCAACCGCGACTACTTCAACGGTCATGCCGACATCGGCGGCACGTTCGGCAACACCGGGCTGCTCGTCGATATCACGCGCAAACAGGGCGAGGGAGCGCGTGAACAGCACCGCTCCGGCCTCTCCGATTTCAACTTCAAGAGCGTCACCGCGCTCGGCACGCGGCAGGCGCTCACCGGCAAGTTCAACTTCTATCGCGAGCGTTCGCAGGTTTCCTACTCCGGGCTGACCGAGGCCGAGTATGCGGCCAACCCGCGCGCGAACCCTTTCTTCAACGACCGTTTCTACGGTGATCGCTTCGGCGCGTCGGCCACGCACGCCTTAGTCTTCAACTCGAACACGACGCTGGCTACCACGGTCTACGGCTCTTACTTCCGTCGCCACTGGTGGCGACAATCGAGCAATTCCTCCCAACGCCCGAACCGCTTGAACGTTGACCGCGATTGCCGCAGCTTCGCCGATCTCAACACGACCTGCGGCAACGAGGGGCGTCTGCGCACCTACTATTTCTTCGGCGTCGAGCCGCATTTGAATGTCAGGCACAAGCTCTTCGGCGTGCGCAGCGAAACAGACCTCGGCCTGCGCGCACACTACGAGACGCAGGAGCGTTTGCAGAAGAACGGCGACCTCCCGAACTCGCGCGACGGCGTTCTCGCAGAAGATAACGAGCGGCGCAATGGGGCTTATTCCGGCTTCATCCAAAACCGTTTTCTCTTCGAGAAATTCAGCATCACGCCGGGCGTGCGTATCGAGCACATCGAGTTTCGGCGCACGAACCGGCTCGCCAATGCCGGGAGCGGCGTCTCCGGCCGCACGTCGCTCACGCAAGTTATCCCCGGCCTCGGCGTCTCCTATCAACCGGCCGCGCGATTGACGGTCTTCGCGGGCGTGCATCGCGGCTTCGCGCCGCCGCGCACCGAGGACATCATCAACAACACGACCGGCGGGAGCATCGAACTCGACCCCGAACTCAGTTGGAACTACGAACTCGGGCTTCGCACCGCGCCGCATCGCGGCCTCAGGTTCGAGGCAACCTTGTTTCGTATGAACTACGAAAATCAGATCGTTCCGGCGAGCCTCGCGGGCGGCGTCGGTTCCGCGCTGACGAACGGCGGCTCGACGCTGCATCAGGGCGCGGAGCTTACGGGACGCATAGATTCCGGCACGCTGCTCGGCAGCCGCCACAATTTTTACCTGCGCGTAGCCTACACGTTCCTGCCCTCGGCGAAGTTCACGGGGACGCGGTTCAGCAGCATCGCCGGTTTCACGAACGTCGGCATCACGGGCAATCGCCTGCCCTACGCGCCGGAGAATTTGTTGAACGCCAACATCGGTTACTCGCACCCCATCGGCATCGACGCGCTCGTCGAAGGCGTGTATGTCGGCAGGCAGTTTGGCGACGACCTGAACTTCCGCACGTCGCCGCGAGCCGACGGGCAACTCGGCCCGTTGGCCGGATACGCCGTCTGGAACGCGACCGTCAACTACAACGTAGAGCAACTGCGTTCTACCTTTTTCGTCACCGCCAAAAACCTTTTCGACCGCACTTACATCGTAGACCGCGCGCGCGGCATCTTGCCGAGCAGCCCGCGTCTCGTGCAGGCCGGATTGAAGTTTCGCTTTTAACTCTCCAACGCGCTTTTGCGCTCGACGCGGGTTGCAGCGTGCGCCCGAACATCGCACGTATAAAAGACCGTGGGCGGCAAACTGTAAGGTTCGCCGCCCACGGTCTTTATCTGCGTTCATCTTCGCGCCGCTATTCTTTAACGCCCGCCGTTCTGCGTGTCGGGAGCAGCGCGCGTCGCCGTCTAACAAATGGCGTGAACAAGGCGCCTGCCGGACTTTGAACCGGCGGGAGAAGCCTCCGACACGCGCTCGCCGGTATCGCAAAACAAGGAGTTTCTTCAGGCGTATGTCGCCGTCTACGAGTTGATCCGGCTCTCCTCGATTTCGCCTTTTCTCTTCGCGGCGAGGCCACGATGATGCTCGCGGTATTGCTGCGGGGCGAGGCCGTAAGCGACGCGAAAATCGCGCGCGAAGTGGCTCTCGTCGTTGAGTCCGACGAGCGCCCGAATCTCTTTGGTGTTCAGGAAGGTTGTCTCCAGTAATTCTCGCGCCCGTTCGAGGCGCAGGGCTTTGAGATATTTGGCGGGGCTGGTGCCCGTCTCGGATTTGAACAGGTGGCAGAAATGAAAAGATGTCAGGTTAACGGCGCGCGCCATGTCGTTGAGCGTGAGTTTGGCACGCAGGTCGCGTCGCATGTGGGTCACGATGTTTTGCACTCGCACGTCCAAGTTGAAAGCTCCTTTCCGGCAAAATGATGGGGAATCTTGCCGCGCAAAGTATAGAGATTACCGGGAGCAAGCCGTTTTACGGTTCGGCGATTTCGACCCGAACATGGGGCGCGTCGCACGGCAAATTTCCGGGTCGGCCGCGCGGCGTCGGGAGAGGGTGTACAAAATTACTGTAGGCGACAAAGATTGTAAACCTCGAACTTCCATCCACGAGTTTCGACCACGCGAAATACGTCTTGCCGTGTGTTTGAAGTTTTAGTGTTTGAGACGACTTGAGGGAGCGGCGGGCGGCGCGGTCGCGTGTTATAATTCAGGCGTTCGACACACAACATCATCGGAAGCGCACGCGTCTTCCTTTTAGATCAGGGAGCACTACTTTAATGGACGCAGACCGTTTAGAACATTTTCGCGGCATACTTACGAAGCAATTGCGCCAGCACACGGAACTGGTGAGAGATAATCAGCAGGCCGCGCTCGATATGATCGCGGACGACGGCGTGAAGGACAGCGTTGACATGTCGCTACAGGATGTCAATCAGGAACTTCAACTGCGCCTCGGCGAACGCGAATCGCAGGCCGTGGCCGACATAGATCAGGCTCTCCTGCGCATCGAAGAAGGCTCTTACGGCATCTGCCAGGCGTGCGGCAAAGCCATCGACGAACGCCGCCTCGAAGCCGTCCCTACCGCGCGCTACGACGCCCCCTGTCAATCCCGGCTCGAAGAAGAACAGGGACTCGACGACATCCCAACGTTGTAAAACTTAAGGGCAAAGGGTAAAGGGAAAGGGGGAAAGGTAAAGAGCAACCGGCGAGTTGCTTTTATCCCTTCCCCCTTTCCCTTTATCCTTTCACCCGGCCTTAAGCCTTCGGGTGAGACCGATCATAAACCTCGATCAGTTTTTCCATGGAGATGTGCGTGTAGATCTGTGTGGTGGAGAGGCGCGCGTGGCCGAGCAATTCCTGAATGTGACGTAGGTCTGCGCCGCTGTCGAGCAGGTGCGTGGCGAAACTATGGCGCAGGGAGTGTGGGCTGATGTTGTGGACGCCCGCGCAGATCAATATGTACTTGTCCACCATGCGCCCGACGGAGCGGGTCGTGATGCGCGTGCCCTGATAGTTAAGGAAGACGGCCTCGTCGTCGCGTTCGGCGGCGGGCGCGTTATTGAGGAACGCGCCGCGCACCGTGAGGTATTGCATGAGCGTGTGCAGAGCCGGGTCGCCGAAAGGCACGATGCGCTGTTTGCGCCGCTTGCCCGTAACTTTCGCCAGCTTGTTTTTGAAGTCGATGTCGCGCAGGTTCAGCTTGACGAGTTCGGAGACGCGCACGCCCGTGCCGTAGAGGAATTCGAGGATGGCGCGGTCGCGTTTTCCGAGATCGGTTTCCGTGTCGGGCGTCTCGATGAAGCGGATGGCTTCTTCGATTGAGAGATGGTTCGGGAGTTTCTTCTCCAGCCGCGGCGTGGAGACGAGCTTCGCCGGGTTCATATCGACGACGCCCTCGCGCAAAAGAAACTGGAAGAAGGTGCGCAGGGCGGCGAGTTTGCGCGCGATGGAACTCTTCTTTTTGTTGGCGGCGTGGAGCGTCGAGAGCCATTCGCGGATCGTGATGTGATCGATCTGTTTGAGGTCGAACTCGCGCCGCGCGCCCGTCGTCGCATCCGGCGGCGCGAGGTGGTCATAAAACTGGCCGAGGTCAATACGATAATTGCGCAGCGTGTGCTCGCTCACGTTGCGCTCGTAACGCAGGTGCTCGAAGAACTGCTCGAAGAGTTGTTCGATCATACGGGTCGCTTTAGTAGCTACAGCTTGAACGTGTAAGTGATGAAACCGGAGACCGCGACGGGCTGGCCGGACGCGAGCGTGGGCGTAAACCTCGCCAGCCGCGCGGCGTTGACCGCCGACTCGCGCAACAGCGCGTGACCGCCATCCGCCCGTGCGGAAATCACTTTACCACTCTCGTCAACCGTCAACAGAACTTTCACCGCGCCCTCGACCCTCATGCGCCGCGCCATGTCAGGGTAGAGTGGTTTCGGAATGCTCAGGGCTTTCGAGTTGAGTTGGCCGATGTTGAGCGGGGTCTTCGGCACGCTCTCCTGCGCGGGCTGCGGCGAAGGTTGTTTCGACTGTTGCTGTTGTTGCGGCGGCTGCGGCGGGGCGTTGTTTGAGTTCTGAGTTGCGGTCGGAGTCGGCGCGGGCGTGGGCGCCGGTTCGTTCGGGGTTGCGGCGGGAGGCGGCGACGAGTCGCCGGGCTTCGCATCCGGCGTCTCCGGTTTCAAACCGGGCGGCGGCTCGTTATTCTGCGGCTCGTTATTCTGCGGCGAAACGTTCGACGCCGCTTTCACCTCTAATGTCTTCACCGGCGGGCTAACGACGCGCACGTCCGTTTCGACGCGCGCCGAAGAAGGGTCGCCGCTCGTGTCCGCGTCCATGTTCTTGCTGCCGTGCGCAGGCGCGCCGAGCGTGACGGTCGAACGCTCCGTTTTGACCGCAAACTCGCGCGGCATGGTGAACGGCGGGTTGAGATCGGAGGGCGGCTCGCTGCGTCTGGACACCGCTTCCGCCTCGCCGCTCGCGCTCGAATAGCGTTCGGGTAGGGACGAGATCTGCTGCGCGCTGCGACGCGGGTAATAGCCGCGTCGCGCGCGCACGCGCAATTGAGGGCGCGTCTTGACGCGCAGATTGATGACGCGGAAACGATTGTCGCGCCCCTCGTCGGTCGGGTAATAACTGAGCACGTACTGTTGCGCGAGGTCGGCGGAAATCTGCGCGAACGCCGCGTCGAGTTCGCCGTTCGACTTCGGGATGTAGACCGCGCCGCCCGTCCGCTCGGAAAACGTTTCGAGCCTGCGCAGGGCTATCAGATCGACCAGATTCGCGTTTTCGAAAGCGCCCGTCTGAACCGCATAGACCTGACAGTCGGCAGCGAGAATGCGGCGCAGCACGTCGTCGAAGCTGAGATCGCTCACCGTGTCCGCGCCGTCGGAGACGACGACGAGCACCTTGCGCCCCGGCATCAGGCGCAGGTATTCGGCGGCGTGCGCCATCGCATCTATGAGTTTGGTAGCGCCTTCCGGCTTGTCGAAATGATCGATGGTGCGGACGAGTTTGTCCACGTCGTTCGTCAACGGCTGCACGAGATCGAAGACCGTGCCGACCGAATAAATCGCCGCCTGATCGACCGGCCGCAGCACGCTCTTGAAGAAACGCATCGCGGCCTGCTTCTCAAACTCGCGCGACGCGCGAATGCTGTCGCTGTTATCGAACAGCATCACCATGCGCACGGGCGTCTCCGCGTGGCTGAGGCCGCCGATGGGCTTCGGCTGCCCGTCGATTCGCAACTCGAAATCATCCACGGTGAGATCGGTGACGGCCTTGCCGCGCGTATCCGTCACCGTCGCCGAGACGGGCACGAGATTCGACGTGACGCGCACGATCTCGCCATCGTCGATTTCGACCGCCGAATCATCGCCCGCCGTCGTGGTGGCTGGCGCGGCAGGCTCGTTCGACTGTGGGCGCGGCGTGCTCGTTTCGGGCGTGGGCGTGGCGGTGTTCGCGCCCGGCGCATCGGGCGTCGCGGGCTGGCCGGGGATGTTATCGGCCGGTCGCGCGGGCGTGGCGCGACGCGGGCGCTGCGCATTAGGCTCGGGCGAGGCGGAAGGCTCCGCCCTGCGGCGTCCCGACTGCGCGAACATGTGCGAAGCAAAAGTGAGAAGAAGAGTTCCGACGATGAAGACGCGCGCGGCGCGGCGGGCGAGGCTGTCCCGCGCCGCGCCCGCCGCCATGCCTTCAGCGTTCCGTTGCAGGGTCAGCCGCCTGCGGCTCGCGGCGCGGGTGGAAGAGTCGTCGCGGAGTCGCCGTTGTGAAGATTGTGCAGCCAGTTGTTCCACTCTGTTAATGCTCGTTCGACTTGAAGTTGATGCCGCTCGCGCTTGCGCCGGACGCGTTTGCGATCCGCTTCGGGCAGCGGTTCGAGGAGCGCGAAGGTGATGTTGACGGGTTGATAGTTGTCTGTCACGGCCGACGAGACGTAGCGCGCCAGCGCTCCCGTGGCCGATTTCGGCGGCGCTTCGACAAGGGTCTCGCCCTTCAACTGTCGCGCCGCGTTGACCCCCGCGAGCCAGCCCGTCGCCACCGATTCCACGTAGCCTTCGACGCCGCTGATCTGTCCGGCGAAGTAGACGCCGGGGCGTTCGCGCATCCGCATCGTCGCTTCGAGCACGCGCGGGGCGCGAATATAAGTATTACGATGAATCTGCCCGTACTGCAAGAACTCCGCACGTTTCAGCCCCGGAATTAAACGAATCACGCGCGCTTGCTCGCCGTAACGTAGATGATTCTGAAAGCCCACGAGGTTGTAGGCGTCGGCCATCAGGTTTTCCTGCCGGAGTTGGACGGCGGCGAACGGCTCGCGCCCGTTGCGCGGGTCGCGTAAGCCCCGAGGCTTCATCGGCCCGTAGCGCAGCGTGTCGTAGCCGCGCCGCGCCAGTTCCTCGACGGGCAGACACGCCTCGAACCAGCGCGTCTCCTCGAAGCGTTGCAGCGGCACGCTCCTGGCTTCCCTCAGGGCTTCATAAAAGACGCGATATTGCTCCTCGTCGAACGGGCAGTTGACGTAATCGTCCCCGCCCTTGTCGTAACGCGCGGCGCGAAACGCGACCGTGTAATCGATGGAATCGGCGGCGATGATTGGGGCGATGGCGTCGTAAAAATAAAGCTGCCCGTCGCCCGTCAGGCGCACGATCTCCTCCGCGAGCGCGTCGGAACAGAGCGGCCCGGCGGCGATGATCACGAGCGCGTCTTCGGGCACGCGCGTCACCTCTTCGCGGATCAAAGTGATGTTCGGATGCGCCTCGATCCTTTGCGTGATCAACTCCGCGAAGCGATGACGATCAACCGCCAGAGCCGCGCCCGCAGGCACGCGCGTCTCCGCCGCGACTTCCAACACCAGAGAACCCCCGCGCCGCAACTCTTCCTTCAACAGGTAGGGCGCGGTTCCGGGCTCGTCGGACTTCAACGAGTTGGAACACACGATCTCGGCCAACCTCTCCGTCCGGTGCGCCGGTGTCTGCCGCACGGGGCGCATCTCGTAGAGGCGCACGCGCGCACCGTTCTCAGCCGCCTGCCACGCCGCCTCGACCCCCGCAAACCCGCCGCCGATAACTACAACTTCATTCATTTTTAGCCTTCAGCCTTCAGCTTTCAGCCCTCAGCTTCTGTATAAAAGCAGTGAGCATGCGTTTCACTTCCGTCACCTCGTTCGCCAGCCGCGCGTAATCGGCGTCACCCATCAAATGAAGATCATGGGCAAGAAGCAAATGATACTCAAGCTCACTTGCAGACCCTGACGCAATTTGAAAAAACCGCGCAAGTTCCGCCTCTCCGCTTCTGCCGCAGCCCTCGGCAATATTGGCGGGAATAGAGGCGCATGCGCGTCGTATCTGACTTGTCAATCCAAACAATTCGTCTCGCGGGAAACCTTTAGTGACGGCATAAATCGCCAAAGTGAGATGATGTGATTTCTCCCATGCCTTGATTGATCTGAAATCTCTCAATAACAACTCCTGTTCGCATTTTGCTGATAGCTGACGGCTGACGGCTGACAGCTTCATTGTTCGTCCGGCGGAGTCGGCGAAGGCTCGGGCGGCGGCTCGACTTTCGCGTCCCCGGCGTTGGCCTCGAAGCGTTTGAAGTCGCCGATCTGTTTCGTGATGTCTACTTCGATGCCGTTGAAGACGGCCTTGTCTCCGGTGGTCTTAATCCGCACCAGACTTTCGAGCCACATGCCGTCGGGCAGGCGCGTCTCCTCGTAGATGATGGACGGTTCGTTCGGCCGCGCGAGCGGCGTCGCCAATTTGGGCGCGCCCGGCATGTCCGGCGCAAGAGGCCACGCTTCGAGACGCGCGAGCGCGCGGTCGGCAACATCTATCCAGATGCGCCCGCAGAGTTTGCCGTAAGGCTTCTGCAAGTCGTTGACCGGGATGAAATCGGCGCGCGGCCGGAAATCCAGCGCGATCACTTCGCGCCCGTTGAGACTCTCGCGGCGCGGGGCGAAAAATTCACCGGCGCGTAAAACTCTCCACGGCGCGAATGAAAACTCGCGCGTGCTGAGCCCGCTTCTGGACTTGAACCCGTTTTGAAAGCCGAAGCCCGGGATGCCGCTCGCATCCGCCGCCGCGCGTGCCGGCGGCGACTCGGGTGCGCGTCGCTTCTCTTCGGCGCGCGCGGCCTTTTCGAGATTCGCCACGACTTTCCTGAACTGCTTCTCGGCCTCCTCAGGCGACACCGGCACGCCGTTCTCGCTCACCAACTTCCTGACGAACTCGCCCCGCACCGGGTAGACCTCGTAAATCTCAACCGACTCCTTCGCGGCCTCGCCGTGCTTACGCGGCTCGCGCGTCGTCACCTTCGCCGTCCAGGTGTATTCGAAACGGCGCGGCTGCATCTCGCGCTCGCTTTCAGCCACCTCACGAATCAACGCCCGTAGATCGAGTTTCGTCAGGTCTGCCGGCATCTCGGCCTTTGCGCGTGCTTCTGACGAAGACGGACGCGCGGGTTGCTGGCAACGCACGGGCGCGGCGGTTACGCACACACCAAGCCAGAGTGCGAGATTCAGCAGAGTAGCCGCGCGCGGAAGCGAGGGACACACCACGCTCGACAGTCGCGAGACTAAGACGCAGAGAGTTGATTGCATACAATTTTTCATCATAACTCGTCCGGCGGAGTCGGGGAGGGTTGCGGCGGCGGTTCCACTTTCGCGTCGCCGACGCTCGTGCTGAAGCGTCTGTAGTTGCTGTATTCGCGTATGGCGTCGAGGCGAAATCCGGCGAAGAAGAAGATTTTGGCCGAGGCGTTGATCTGCGAGAAACGCGGCAGCCAAACGCCGTCCGCGAGCCGCGTCTGCTCAAGCACGACGGCCGAGCCGGGGCGCACGGACGCGACCAGCCCGCCCCCGACCTTGAACCCTTCCGCTAGGCGCGCTTCAAGGCGCACCACCTGTTTGTCAACGGCGTCGATCCAGACGACGCCCGCGAGTTTGCCGATGATGGCCTCGCCGCGCGTTGTCGCTTTGAAATTCGGGCGCGGGCGGAAGTCGAAGACGATGGCGTCGCGCTCTCGAAAACGCTCGCGGCGCGGGCTGACGAATTCGCTGGCGCGCAGGAAGATGCCGACGCCGATCTCATCGTCGCCGTCCGCGCCCGCGCCCGTCTCGCCGCGCTTGCGCGCCCGCTCGGCCTTCGCCGCGTTCTCGCGTTCCAACTTCTGCTCGCGTTTCGCGTTTTCGCGTTCGATGCGCTTGATAGCTTCGACGACCCCTCTCTCCTGCTCCGCAAGCCGCTCCGGCGAGAGCGGCACGCCGTCTTCGCTGAGCAACTTGAGTGCGCGCCCGCCGCCCGCCACCGGGTAAATCTCGTGTACGCGCGTCTTCTCTTTTTTCACCACGCCCTTGTCGTCGATCTCGCGCTCCGTCTCCGTGCGCGTAAAAGTGTAATCGCCCACGCGGCGGTCAAGTTGCTCCTGATTGCGCGCGACGGCACGCAGCAGTTCGGAGATGTTCAGAGACTCGTCGCTCGGCGGCTCGAACAGCGCGTCTTCGAGTCCGGTGTTATAGCGCACGCTATTCAAAGTAAACGCCAGCGTCTCCGCGGCGTCGCGCGTCCTGATTTCGACCCGGTGCGGTTCGAGCAGGCCGTTCTGCACGGGGCGGTAATCTTTATAACGAATAGTGAGTCCGCGCGCTTCGTCGGCGACCTGCAAGGGAAGTTTGCTGTTCACTGCAAACATGTAACTCAGGCGCGCGCCGTTGCGCCTTGAGAATTCGACGACGTATGCGGGTTCGAGCGTGCCGCCGCCGTCCGAGAATTCGACCGTCCGCGCGAGCACGTCCTGTTTCCTGTAATCCACGAGACGGCTGGCGTCGAGCGCGGAGAGCAGCTTGGCGACATTTGCTTCCGCATCGGTCAGGGTGCGCAGCCCGCCGCCGCTGCTGCTGCTGCTGTTGCTGTCGCTGTCGCGTCGCACCCATGCGGAGCGGGCGTTGGCTGCCGCGTTGGTCTCGCCGTGTTCGAGGGATATGTCCGTGCGCGTCGCGGCCGGAAACTTCGTGAACGTGCGCGCCGTTCCCTTCGCCCCGTTCGCTTCCTGTTGCACGCTCCACTCGTAGGTCGCGTCGCGCATCCCGCCCTGTCGTTTCTTTCCCCCGGAGGCTTTCAAATAATCGGCCACGATCTTATCGGGCGAGGGCAATTTCGACGCCCCTCTCTTTTGCGCGGCGGCTTCAACAAGCGTGCCGCCGAAAAGAGACAGGACGAGCATCAACAACGCGCGCAGGCGACGCGCGCTGGCAGCCGCTCCGAAGCCGGTCGAATGAAAGCGGGCTGCGCTGAGACTACTTTTCATCATGTATTTGGGACGAGAATTTTCAGCGGGCGATGGCAACTGTCGGCCGACTCATCTTAACTTACTTCGCCTTCCCCGGTACAACATGCTTGAGGGGCGAGCGCGTTCTAAGACTTCTCCGCTCGCCCCTCTTTGTTTTCAAGTTTTAGTTGCCGGAAGAACTCAGGAGGGTTGTCCCTCGGTGGTCTCCGAAGCGTCTGGCGGCTGCGGCACTTCCGCGTCCATCGCCGCCGCAGACTCCTGCTCGGCCTCCGGCTCGCCCTCGTGCCCCGCACCCGCCGCCGTTCCTCGGTTCTCGCTCCCCTGCCCGCCGCCCGCCGTCGCAGGCGATTCACGCTCCTCACCTTGTCCTGCCATCCGTCTACTCCTTTTCGGCTCGTCGCCGTCTGCTTGAAACTCCCGGTCGCTTTTGCGCCCCACCGAAAGTTTGTAACTTAACGCCCGCCGCCCTTGCGCGCCGATCCTTTACCGGCGGACTTTTTACCGGCGGACTTTTTACCGGCGGAGCTTCCAACACCGCCCCCGCCACTTGCCTTCTTACTCACGGAGTTTTTAGCCCCGCCTTTCGCGCCCGACTTGACTCCCGATTTCCCGGCCGCACTCTTCTTCGCGCCCGACCAGGTTGATCCCTGCGCGCCCTTCTTCACGCCGCCCGCCGTCGCGGAAGCCTTCCCGCCACCTTTCGACGCAACCTTCCCTCCGCCCTTCGATGCGCCCTTCTTCGACGCCCCTTGTGCGCCCGTCGATCTCGTCTGAGCGGCGACCGCCTTCTTCGAGCCGGCCGCAGCTTTCTTCGCGCCGCCGGCCTTCTTCGCTGCCGCCTCTTTGCGAGCATTGCTACGCCTCGCGGCCTCTCGCGCGGCCTCTTTTTCCTTCTCGTGTTGAACGCGCTCGTGCACGTCTTCCATCAATTGCTTGATGCGTTCGGCCTCGGTCTGCGGCGCGCCCGTCCGCTCCATGAACTCGCGCTGCTGTTCGGAGAAGCGGTTGCGCTCCTCCTCGGTGATCGCGCCGTGGCTCTGCGTAAATTCGTACTCGTTCAACTTCTGGCCGTCGATCTGATAGTTCTGTTTGTGCTTCGTTGGGTCTTTTGCCATCTCTGTTTTTCGCTCCTCCCCTTCCCGTTTGAACGCCTGCTTGACAGCGCGCGCCCCGCTTCGTATTCTTGCCTCGCTAAAAACGTGCGCCGCCTTAGCTCAGTTGGTAGAGCACCTGATTCGTAATTAGGGGGTCTGCGGTTCAAGTCCGCAAGGCGGCTTTATTTTCTTGCCGTATAAACGTCAGACGTTTATACGGCAAGTTTCTTTTGGCGGCTTTGTCGCGAACGCGTTGCTCCGGCACGCTCCAACTCCCGGCAATTCAACCTTGAACGGAGCGCACCCGCCGCAAAACCCGAGTTGCGCCCCGTCCAACGCTGAAACGTTTCGCGTGCCCGGCCGGCCTTGCGTGAGCGTCGCGTAATTATCTACCGCCGCCCCCTTTGCCGCCCGACTTCGAGCCGCCCGACTTCGAGCCGCCCGACCTCGCGCCGCTCGATTGAGAACCGCCCGACTTTGCACCGCCTGATTTAGAGCCGCCTGATTTAGAGCCACCAGATTTCGAGCCGCCCGACTTCGAGCCGCCTGATGTTGAGCCGCCCGACTTCGAGCCGCCCTTCCCGCCGGACGACTTGCCGGCCGAGCTTCTGCCGCCGCCACCGCCGCCGCTTGAGCCGGTCGCGGACTTGGCCGTGCTGTTAATGCTCTTGCTGACGGATTTCGCGGAGCGCGACGTGGCACGACCCTCCCGCTCCGCCGCGTTGCCCGCGCGTTCCGTCGCCTTGCCCGCTTGCTTCGCGATGCTCCTCACCGCGCTCGACGTGGACGTTGTGCCGCTGCGCCCCGTGGACGAACGCGCCGTGGAGCGGCCGGACTTTCTGCTGCCGCCCGGTCGCACGATGTCGCCGAGCGACGGGCTGATGCTGCCCACCGTGTCGGCTACGGTTTCGAGCAGGGAACTTCCGAGATTCGCCCCGCGCTCGGCCACTTCGCCCGCTACCTCGGTCGCCTGATTGACCATTCCCGTCCCGGCATCGGTCGCCGTGTTCCCCGTGTTCTGGTTCCCCGTATTCCCCTGGCTATTAGATTGTTTACGTCTGCTTGGCATGAATTCTCCTCCCAATGTGTGTCGAGTTGGATGAACTACCTCGCGCGTTCAAGGCGAAATAAACAACCTTGCGCCTCCCTGTTTACGATTTCACTCTGCGCGTTTTCGCTTGCTTTGAGATTTACATGATGTGCGGCGCGGCCGTCAATGAGAAAGTGTTCGATCCGGCGCTATTTGCCCCCGGCGCGTCCGTGAAGTCGTGCATCGCGCCGCGCGCGGCAAGTAACGTAAACGAACGTTTGCAGTAGGACGCCTGTACGGGTTTGTGCAGACAAAGCAAACGCCCCGCGGGCTTTTTTGCCCGCATTCAACCGCGCGTGCGCTGGCACGGTCTTTGCCAATTTGTGACGAGGACACTACACCGGCACATACGCGGACGACCGCCACCCGGCGGCGTCTTTTGAGAAACAGAATTATTGAAGGAGTCAAACCGATGACGAAGCAGGAAAGCGCCACGAAGAAGGTCGCTATTTTGATCGAGAACCACGTCGAGGACAGCGAATTTCTAGTTCCCTACAACGCCTTGAGGGAGGCTGGGGCGGAAGTAACCGTGCTCGGCTCGCGCGTCAACGAAAAATATCAGGGCAAGCAAATGAAGCTCTCGATGGCGGCCGACCGGACGACCACCGATGCGCTCGCCGAAGAGTTCGACGCCGTCATCATCCCCGGCGGCGAGGCTCCCGACAAGATGCGCACCAACATGAAGACTGTGCGCTTCGTGCAGGATGCCGTCGAACAAGGCAAACTCGTCGCCGCCGTCTGTCACGGGCCGCAGGTTTTGATCGAAGGCGATCTCCTGCAAGGCAAACGCGCCACAGGCTTTCGCGCCATCCGCAAAGACATGCAGAACGCCGGGGCGAACTACGAAGATGCGCCGCTCGTGCGCGACGGCAATTTGCTCACGTCGCGGCGTCCGGGCGACGTGCCAATCTTCACGGCCGCCATCCTGCGCCACCTCGGGCTTGAGGGCAGCATCAAAAACGTCGGCCTGCCCACCGAGACGGACATGACGGCCGATTGGTGGAAGTTGGCCGAAGGGTGGGGAGGTTCGGCGAAAAGCGAGATCGTTGACGGCCTCAACACGGCCATTCGCGGCGAGCGTTACGCCCTGACGGCCTTCGAGCATTACGCCGAGAAGGCGACCGCACCCGATCTCGGCGCGGTTTTCAGGGAAATCTGCGCGAACAAGGCGCAGCACATCGCTTCGCTCGAAGCGCGCCTCGCCGCGCTCGGCGAGAAGGAATCGTTTCAGGCGGCGGGCAGCGGCGCGTGGGCGACGCTCAAGAGTTGGTTGCAATCGAGCGACGATTTGTCGCTCATGCGCCGCGCGATGGGCGATCTGCAAACCGGCGTCGTTGACTCGTTCAACCTCGCCAACAGTTTCACCGACCCGACGACGGCGCAGATATTCGACGACATCAGCGTCGATATCGCCAAAGACGAGCAGCGCATCGCAGACCTCTACCACGCGCACCTCGCCGGTCAGAAGCCCGACGCCGCCGCGCCTTCGACGGGCGCGGCCGTCAGCGCATAAGAATGATACGGCAAACGGTAAAGGGGAAAAGCCAAAGAGAAGAGGGGGAGGCGTTTGCAGCCTCCCCCTCTTCTCTTTTCCTCTGACGCTTTTCTATTTTTTTCGCCTATACCACCGGGCGCAGCAGGCCGCGGAAGATGCCCTGCACCTGTACCTGCGCGGCGGGCAGGCGGATCGGCGCGAGTTGCGAATTGGCGGGGCGGAGTTCGACTTCGCGGCCGAAACGATGGAGGCGTTTGAGCGTGGCGCGCGAGCCATCGACGAGGGCGACGACGATCTCGCCGTCGCGCGCGTCCACACGGTTTTCGATGAGTGCGATGTCGCCGTCGCAGATGTGCTCGTCGATCATCGAGTCGCCGGAGACACGCAGCGCGTAGACCCTCTCCGGGCGCACGCGACCCAGCAGGAAGCGCGGCACGCCGATGGTCTCGCCGTTGTCGTCAACCGTCTCCAGGGGCGCGCCCGCCGCGACGCGGCCGAGCAGACGCACCTCGCACAGGCGGTCGCCCGTCTCCTCGACGTGGACGTTCAGGCCGAACGAGCCGTTCGCGTGGCTGCGCGCGAGCAGGCCGCGCTTCTCCAGCGCCTCGATGTGCTTGGCGATGGTGGCCTTCGAGGAGATGCCGAAGTGGCGCGCGATCTGCGCGTAGGAAGGTTCGTACCCGTGCCGCTCGATGAAGCGTTGGATGTAGTCGAAGATTTCCTTCTGGCGTTGGGTGCGGGGTTGCATGAATCGGTCGTTCCTTTCAAGCGCAAGCGGGTGAGCTTCCCGCCGTCTCTCCACCTACGAACGGCGAGGGCGCGCCAACGGATTCTAAAGTCGCCCTCGCCGCAGCGTCAAGCAATTGTTAACTTTCCGCCCACCCTTGCCCGCTCTTTAAACGCCGGGCATCGCACGCTTGAGCGGCTTGAGCAACAGGAACAGCACGACGGCCATGACGAGCGCCATCAAGCCGAGCACGAGGAAGAACGTCGAGTGCAGCCAGCGATCCCAGAAGACGCCGATCTGCGTCAGCTTGTTGCCCATCGCGGTCGCCACGAACCACCCGCCCATCATCAACCCGCGCAGGCGTATCGGCGCGACCTTCGAGACGAGCGACAGCCCCATCGGCGACAACATCAACTCGCCGAGCGTGACGACGAAGTAAGAGAGGACGAGCCACATCGGCGACACGCGGAACGCGTAAGGGTCGCCGCCGAGCGCGGTCGCCTCGCCCGACTTCGCGGCGAAGTAGAGGATAAAGAAGGAGAGCGCGGTCAGGGTCATGCCGAAGGCCATCTTCGTCGGCGTCGAAGGTTCGAGGCCGCGCCGGTCGAGGAAGCCCCAGAACCAGACGAGCGGGAACGTCAGCGTGATGACCCAGAACGGGTTGATCGAGTTCGAGATGATGCCGCCGGACTCCTTCGCCGTCTCGGGTGAGAAGAACATCGTCCAGTCGGTGTTGGCATCGGCGAAGTAAGTCAGCGTCGAAGCGTTCTGGTGGAAGACCATCCAGAAGACGATGACGACGGCGAAGATGACGATGAGCGCGATGATGCGCCTGCTTTCGGGAACGGCGTCCATTACGCCCTGCCGGGTGGCCGCCTCGTCCTGATGGCTGACGCCGTGCGGCGGCGCGTCCGTTGCGGTGGCGGCCGTGTCGGCGGCCGTGTCGCCGGAGCGCGTGGCGGCAGTGGGCGTCGCACCCGCGGCGGCCGTCAGGTTGCGCGCCGGTTCGTGGATGTGCTTCTTGAACTGGAACAGAATCCAGACCGAGATGACCATGCCGCCCGCCGCTACCGCGAACGCATAGTGGAAGCCGTACTTCGCGCGCACCCAGCCCGCGACGAGCGGGGCGAGAAACGCGCCGACGTTGATGCCCATGTAAAAGATGTTGTAGGCGCGATCCTTGAGGTGGCTGCCCTCCGGGTAGAGGTTGCCCACCATCGTCGAGACGTTCGGTTTGAAGAAACCGTTGCCGATGACGAGGCAGGTGAGCGCGGCATAGACGGCCGTGAGCGACGAGAAGGAGAGCAGCAAATGCCCCGCGATGAAGAACAGGCCGCCGATCATCACCGCCTTGCGATAGCCCGTGAAGCGGTCTGCGATGAAGCCGCCGACGAGCGGCGAGAGATAGACGAACATCAAATAGTTCGCGTAGAGACTCGTCGCCTCGGCGGCCGTCCAGCCGAAGCCCTCGTTCGGGTCGCGCAGGTACAGCGTAAACATCGCGAGCATCGAGTAGAAGCTGAAACGCTCCCACATCTCGGTCGCGAAGAGCACGTAGAGACCTTTCGGATGCTTGTCCTCGTGCCCTCCCGCAAAGGCATTGTTCATTGCTGCTGTTGTAGCCATGTTGAAAGCCCTCTCCTCTCTATTCTCTCTAGTCCTGACTGTGGATCAAATCTCTCGAAAGCTTGCGCCGAAGCCCGCCCGCGTGTTGCCGTCCGTCTTTAGCGGCGCGAGTAGCGCGCGAGCGTGACGGGGAAGATGCGAACGACGGCGGGCGCTTGTTCCGCTTTGAGTTGCGTCGTGTCGCTCAAAAGTTTGTCGGCCTTCATACCGTAGACGGCCTCGTTCAGTTTATTGTCGGGGTTGACGACCGCGCCTTTCAGTTCGAGACCGGCGAAGAGACCTTTGCTGCGCGAGTAGGAAAGAATCCCCGCGTCGAGCGTGAGGTTGGTGGTGGCGGACGCCGTGCGGCCGACCGGCCCGGCCGCCGCGCTCGCCTCGCCGCCCATCTCGAACTTGTCTTCGAGCAAACCCTGCACGGCCGATTCGTTCATAAAGAGCAGCACGAAATCCGTCTTCGCCGCGCCGATCTGCGCGCCGAAACTCCCGCCCCGCATCGTGAAAAACGCGGGCGCGCTCCACCCGCCCTTTATGCGACGACTGATCAAACCGCTCCCGCCGCGCCCCCCGACGACGAAGCCCGCCTTGAGCACTCCGGGGAAGACGGCCACGGCTTCGGCCCTGTCGATCAACTCCTTCGGGATCGCGTTGTCGCGCGCGCCCATCACCTGCTCGAACACTTTCGCCGCGTTCTCCGCCTTGCGCTCCGCCTCTTCTTCTCGCTTCGTCGGCGGCGCGCTCACGCGCCTCTGCCGTTGCTGCGTCTGCGGCTGCTGCTGCGTCTCCTGCCCGCGCACGTCGGCGGCGGGCGCGAGGCTCGCGCCGACAATCAGCAGCGCGCCGAGGAGCGCCGCGCGCAACAGCGACGACGCCTTCGTCAAAGACAAATGCTTCATTGAGTCCTGCAAACCTTTCTCGAACTTACTTAACCGAATAACGCGACAGTTGCAACGGGAAACTGCGCACGCTCGGCGGAATCCACGGCTTGCCGCCGCGCTGCATCCCCATGCCCGTCAGCAGTTCTTTGGCCTTCATGCCGTAGACGGCCTCGTTGTCCTTGTTGTCTGGGTTGATGACGACGCCCTTCAGTTCGAGACCGGCGAAGAGACCCTTGCTGCGCGAATATGAAAGAATGCCTGCGCGGAGTTGGAGGTCGGTCGAGGCGGCGACCACGCGCCCGACGGGGCCTGCGGCAATGCTGCCCTCGCCGCCGATCTCAAACTTGTCTTCGAGCAAACCGTTGACGGCGTCTTTGTTCATAAAGAGCAGCACGAAGTCGGTCGAAGACGCGCCGAGTTGCGGGCCGATGCTGCCGCCGCCGAGGTTAAAGAAGGCGGGCGCGCTCCACCCGCCGGGTATGCGGCGGCTGATCACTCCGCGCCCGCCGCGCCCGCCGACGAGCAGGAACCCGGCCTTGATCACGTCCGGGAACACGGCGACGGCTTCGGCCTTATCGATCAACTCTCTCGGGATCGCGCGCTCGGGCGTGGACATGATCTGGCGGAAAACCTTGGCCGCCTTGGTCGCCTGCTCGCGCGCCTCCTCCTCTGCTTTGAGTTTTTTCTTACTGGCCTGCGCCTGAGCGTCCGAGGCCGCGACTGCGGTGAGGACGCAAAACAGCAGAGCGCAGGTCAATCGTCTCCAAAATAATTCCATGCTTCTTCTCCTTGGCAACAAAAAAAGATGATGCGGCGACACCGGAAGGGGAGAACAAGCGTGCTCGCTGTCCGGCGGGGAGAAATCATTCGTCTGTGTCGCGCTGTTGTTATTGCGCGCACATCTTAGCAAGCGGACGGGGAAAGGGGAAAGGGGAAAGTCAGAAAAGCCGGTAAAGGGGGAAGGGGGAAAGGGGGAAAGGGGGAAAGGGTAAAGGATATAAAACACAGGCCGCGCGATAGCCCTCTTGCTCTTATCCTTTTCCCTTTGCCCCTTCCCCCTTACCCGAGATTTAGAACGCGATGCTGTAACTCACGCCCGGATACTTGCTCTTGACCATGATGAGGGAGAAGGCGTGCTGGTTGTACGTGTAATTCAGGATCGGGTGGAGGTTGATGCCGTTATGCGTGATGAGCGCGGAGAAGTTTTTTCCGAGCTGGACGTTGATACCGCCGGCCGGAAGAAACCTGTCCTGAAACGTGCCGTAAACCACGCCGACGTAAGGCGCAATCGGCAACCCCGTCTCGCGCCGCAGGCTCTTGCTGAGCGTCATGTAGAACGACTGGCCGGAAGGCGTGCCGATACGGTCGGAACTCGTGCCGAGCATCAACGCGGGACGCCGCTTCGTCTCGGTCAGAATTAGCAGGTTGGCGATTGGCGCGACTTCGTCCGCACCGGGGTTATATTCCACTCCGGCCGTCAGGCGCGGGTGAAATTTGTAAGTTAGAGTTGCGCGCACGGTGGCGCGCGGAATCTGCTTCGAGAGCACGCGCATCCCGTAAACCCAACGTTCTTTGCTGTCGTTTCCTGCCCCGCTCACGGCGCGGCCCTCTCCGGGTCAAGAGGGTCAGGAAGGCACGCTCGACGCGTCCGTGTGGTCGGAATGCGCGGCGGCCAACTCGCGCCGCGCTTTCTTCTCTTCCTTCGCCGCCTGCGCCAGCAGTGCATCGATCTGTTTCTTCACGTCGGCCTCTTTGATGACGCCGCTTTTGTGCCACACGATGCGGCCGTCGCGCCCGATGATGACCGTGCCGGGAAGCGCGGGCGCTAAGCCGAACCGTTCCATGTCGCCCGTGGTCGCGCCGAGCCAGACCGGAAAGTTGAGTTTCGTCTCCTTGATGAACTGCAACACCTTCGGCCGTGCCGCCGCCTCGTCGGCCGACGCGCCGACGACCTGCACGCCGAGCGCGGCATAGTTGTTCTGAATCGCCGCGAGGTCGGGCATCTCCTTGCGGCACGGTTCGCAGAAGGTCGCCCAGAAATTGAGCACCACGATGCGGCCGCGCAGCGCGCTCAGGCGTTGCTCCGCGCCGAAGAGGTCTCTGAGGGCGAGTTCCGCCGCTTCCGTGCCGATCACTTTCGCGTCCTGCGTGACCGAAGCGGCCGCGCCGCCCCCGACGACTTTCAACGAGTCAACCTTGAGGTAATTCTTCTCGCCCGCCGCGCGCCGCAGGCTGCCCGCCACCTCCACGCGCTTGCCCATGAAGGCGAGCCAGTCCTTCGCGCCCTTGTCGAAACGGCCGTCTTCGAGCAGGTAGAGCGCGAACGCGTTCCCCGCCCCCTCGCGCACGGCGAGCGCGGCATCAATGCCCTTCTCCGCGCATTCGGCCGCGCACGTTATGTCGGAGGCCGTGCCGTAAGGCGTCTTCGTCCGGTCGTCCGACTCGAACCAGCAGACGGAGCAGACGACCTGTCCCTCCAGTTTCACCGCCGCGTTCCCCGCCGCACGCTCCGCCGCCTCCTGCGCCGCCGCGACCGAAACGACAGCCAGCGACAACGCGAGGCTCATCAAAAATCTTTTCAACATAACTTTATAACTTTCTCCGGCGTGCAACACGCAATTCTAGTGACACGTCCCTTGTTCGCAACAACTTTCGCCGCGTAAAGCCTTATAACCCTCGAAGCCGATGAGCGGAACCATCAGCAAAGCCGCGACCGGGTCAGCCCACCACCAACCGGCGAGCGCATTCAAAGCCAACCCGCCGAGCAGGATCGCCGAATGAATTGTACGGCAGTCCGGCTTATAGCTTCTTCGTCATGCGCTCAACTTCAACAGTCGGGCGCTCATCCTGCTCGCCCGCGCGCGGCAATTACAACTACTACTAATACTAACGTGAGTTCGGGATAAGCGAACTCAGAAAACGATTGCTGGGAGTTGCAACTGCTCATTGATACGAATGTTGAGTGATGGCTTCTTCTCCCGGTAAGTATAGGCAATGAGTCCGGCGATCAAATTGACGAAGCAGTTCA
>DASQMC010000058.1:0-12222 GCA_035645695.1 Pyrinomonadaceae bacterium | reverse complement strand
CGTGCGGACGCGCTCTTCGAGCGTGCCGAGGTAAAGATCAATATCCGACGAGTCAATCTTCCGTGCTTTGAGTCCAGCGCGGGCGAGCGGCATGAGGTGTTCGAGGATGAGCCGGGAAGACCCGTAGTTCATCCCGTTAACCCACGTGAACTGCGCCTTCAGGCCGTGGCGCGCGGCAGCCCAGAAGTTCGACTTGGCATCGTCAAACGTCATCCGCTTGTCTATCGCGCCGTATTCTTCGGGCAGCGCGGTCATCAACCCCAGAAAGAAGGCCGCGTTAGCGATCTCGTCGAGCGTGGTCGGCCCCGACGGCAGCACGCGGTTCTCGATTCTCAGGTGCGCGCGGCCTTCCGAGACGCCGTAGCAGGGGCGGTTCCACCACCAGACCGTGCCGTTGTGCAGGCAGAGCGCGGCGAGGCGCGGCACGCCGCCGCGCGCGAGTATGGCGAGGGAATCCTCATTTGTCTCGGATGCCATGATGGGACGGAAGCGCGCGATGTCCTCGCGGAAGAGTTCGATGACCGAGCCTTCGAGCCAACGCTCGCCGAAGCCGACGCGCGTGGGGAATCCGCGCTCCTGCTGCGCGCGGGAGCGCGCGTCCGCCGAGTGCTGGAAGAGGGCGAGCCGCGTCTCATGCCATAGCCGGTTGCCGAGCCAGAGCGGCGAGTTGACGGCTGCCGCGAGCACCGGCGCGGTCACGGCCTGCGCCATGTTGTAGAGCGGCACGAACTCCGCGGGGCCGACTTGCAGGTGAACCTGAAAGCTCGTGTTCGACGACAGCAACATGATGTTGTCGGACGAGACGTTGACCTCTTCAAGTCCCTTGATATGCGCGTTGATCGCGCCGCCGCGCATGCGCATGACGGCGTCGTTAAGTTGGTAGTAGCGCGGGGAGGGCGTGATGTTGTCGAGCGTCAGATCAGACCTTTCGAGCGTCGGCAGAATGCCGGCGAGCAACGCGTCCGCACCCGACGCGCGTGCGCCCTCGCGCACCAGCCCGATGACATCCAACACCTCTTCCTCCATCCGGCGGAAGCAATCGCCTTCAAAGAGGCGCGGGGTGAGGTTGGCTTCGAGGTTGAAGCGCGCGATCTCGGTGGTGATGCGTGGGTCTCGCACGCGCTCGATTGTCTCGACGGCGACGGGCGCGGGGCGGAACTGAGAATCCACGAGGAACATCTCCTGCTCCGCGCCGATTCTGCGCACGCCGCTCTCGATGCTTCCCGCGTCGAGCATCCGCTCAAGCGCGCTCAGGTCGCCGAGCAGCGCCTTCATAAATTCACGCCTGCCGCGGTCGTCAGTGTTCTGTTCGACTTGATGCTCGCCCATATAACGGCACTCCGGTGTTTAGATAAGATATTGTTTGGTAGCGGGCGACCCGGCCCGGATGTATTTCCGCTACAACCTGACCCTCAAAGCAATTCGCATACCCGCTGCGCCGACTCGTCGCCTACGACCCGATACGCGCTTCACATGCACGCGACTCGTTGTCGCTGTTGCCACCGGGAAGGTCGCCCGACGCGTAAATTTACCCAATGAACTCCTTTCGGTAGCGGGGAATTTCCCACCGGTTACCTTCCCTGAATTATCGAACCCCGATTTCCCCAAACTTTCGCCGCAAACTTTCCTGGCTCGTCGCTTGCAATGCGCTTCTGCGCACGGGGAAGCGGTGCGACTTTTTCCGGCTCGCGAAAATGAGGCTCGAAGATGCGACGAAAAATCTTTATCCTGACGGCACTTCTCTTCATCGGCGGAATCGGCGCGGGCTTAATAATTTCACGCGGCATCCCGGCGTGCCGTCATCATGAAGCGGGGGCGGGCACGGGTGCACACTGAACGGACGCGCGATAAATTCACTTCCGTCATCTACGGCCTCGCGGCATCGGCCGGGTTGACGCTCCTGGTCATCGTCGGTTCACGCAACCTCGAACACTACGACGCGGCCTTGTTCGGCTACACGGTGGCGAGCGTCGTCGCCTTCGGAGCCGTCGTCTACCGCTACGCGCTCTGGCTCAGCCGTCCCGCCACCCGCGTCTACTGGCGGCGCGGCTGGCAACTCTTTCGCCAGCGAAAAAAACTGCTCGCCAACACGAAGAGCGCGGCGGCCACCATCACTCATAATCTCGTCGAGCAACGCTTCATCAGGCGGCGCGGCTTTACGCGCTGGCTCATGCACGCGCTCATCATGTGGGGCTGCCTGCTCTCGGCGGCAATCACCTTCCCGCTCGTCTTCGGCTGGATTCACTTCAAACTGGAAGGCGAGCGCGGCTACCGCACCTATCTCTTCGGCTTCCCCCTGAATGTACTCGACGGGCGCAGTATCGCGGCCTGGGTCATGTTCCACGCGCTCGACTTCACCGCCGTCATGGTCATCGCGGGTTGCGCCATCGCCATCCGCCGCCGTCTGCGAGATCGCGGCGCGATTGCGCTGCAACAGTACATGCTCGACTTCGTCCCACACCTGTTGTTGATCTCCATCTCGGTGACGGGGCTGATGCTCACCGTCTCCAGCCTCTGGCTCGGCGGTTACATGTACTCGTTCATCTCGCTGACGCATCAGGCGCTCGTCATCATGACTCTCTTTTACCTGCCCTTCGGCAAGCTCTTTCACGTCGTCCAGCGACCCGCCTCCATCGGCGTCGAACTCTATCAGCGACGCGCGCGCGAAATGCCGCAGGCCGAGTGCGCGCGTTGCGGCGTCGAATTCGTCTCCGAGATGTGGCTCGGCGATTTGAAGCAGGTGGTCGAAAAACTCGGCTTCGACTACACGATGCCCGACGGGCGCGTGCTGCAAGACTATTGCCCGCGCTGCAAACGCGTCATGCGCGGGCTCTCTTACGCTTCGTTGCCGGATCGCACCGCCGAAGTTTTCCGGGGTTCGAGGGCGGGGGAAGGAGAAACGATGAAGTAGGAACGATGAACGATGAATGAAAGATTGTTCTTTGTCCGTAGTCCGTTGTCAGTTGTTCAAGACCGTCTTGAACAACTAGCGTGATTGCCACAGGCAACGGACAACTGACCACGGACAACTGACGCTCTTAACTTCATCGTTCATCGTTCCTACTTCATCATTTAATTTATGGGTAAAGTTGGAAACTTAGAACAGATCGTCGCCAGGTTCGGGCCGCACCTGCACGACGCGCCGCACGGCGGCTGGCGCGCCGACCGCGTGATAGACAAGGTCGTACCGACGCACTGCCCCTATTGCGCCGTGCAGTGCGGCATGAACCTGCTCGTCAAGGACAAACACGTCGTCGGCTTCGAGCCGCGTTACGATTTCCCCGTCAACGAGGGACGCCTCTGCCCGAAAGGCGTGACGGCCTACCTGCAAGTCCACCACCCGGACAGGCTGCTCCACCCGCTCATTAAGCGCCGTAACGGCATGTTCGAGCGCGCGACCTGGGACGAGGCTCTTGATCTCGTCGCCTCGAAGTTGAAAGAGTTGCAAGCGAAGCACGGGAAGGATGCAATCGGCGTCTATTCCGGCTCGTCTCTGACGACGGAGAAGACTTACCTGATGGGCAAGTTTGCGCGCGCGGGTTTAGGCACGCGCTATGTGGATTACAACGGGCGGCTCTGCATGGTCTCGGCGGCGGCGGGCAACAACAAGGCGTTCGGCATCGACCGCGCCGCCAACCCGTGGGACGACATCCCGCTCGCCGAAGTGCTCCTCATCGCGGGCGCAAACTGCGCCGAGACGTTCCCCGTCCTCAACAAATTCTTATGGCAGCAGCGCGACAACGGAGGCCGCTGGATCATAGTCGATCCGCGCGAGACGCCGACCGCGCGGCAGGGCGACTTGCACCTCCAACTCAAGCCCGGCACGGATGTCGCGCTCGCTAACGGAATGCTCAACGTCATCATCGGGGAAAACCTGGTTGATGAAGCGTTTATCGCCGCGCGGACGAACGATTGGGAAGCGACGAAAGAGGTGGCGGCTCGTTACACGCCGCAGGTCGCTTCGGAGATAACGGGCGTCCCGGCGGAAAAGATCGTGCAGGCGGCGCTCCTCTATGGTCGCGCCCGGACTTCGATGTTGATGCACGCGCGCGGCATCGAGCACCACACGAACGGCGTCAACAACGTCCTCTCTTACATCAACCTCGTGCTCGCCACCGGCCAGATCGGACGACCCGGCAGCGGCTACGGCACGATCACCGGACAGGGCAACGGACAGGGCGGGCGCGAACACGGCCAGAAAGCCGACCAACTGCCGGGGCAGCGTTCGATAATGAATCCCGAACACCGCAAGCACGTCTGCGAAGTGTGGGGCTTGCCGGAAGAGGAGTTGCCGCAGGCGGGCGTCTCGGTCGTCGAGATGTTCGGGAAGATGCGCGAGGGCGAGATACGCGGGCTTCTATCCATCTGCAACAACGTCATGGTGAGTTTGCCCGACACCAATCAGGTGCGCCGCTCGCTCGAAGGGCTGGACTTCTACGTCTGCATAGACTTCTTCATGAGTGAAGGCGCGCGTTACGCGGACGTGGTGCTGCCCGGCACGACGTGGAGCGAGGACGAGGGCGTGACGACGAACAGCGAGGGGCGCGTCGTCAAGATCAACAAGGCCGCCGACCCGCCCGGCGAAGCGCGAGAAGATTGGTGGATCGTGCAGGAGATTGCGCGGCGCATGGGGCGCGAAAAGTATTTCGGGTTCAACTCACCGCGCGAGATTTTCGACGAACTGCGCATCGCCTCTCGCGGCGGCAACGCCGACTATTACGGCATCTCTTACGAGAAGATCGAGCGGCAGAACGGCGTCTTCTGGCCGTGCCCGGCGGAGGAGCATCCCGGCACGCCGCGCCTGTTCGAAAAGCGTTTTTATCATCTAGACGGGAAAGCCAAGTTTCACCCGGTCGAGTACAACCCGCCCGCCGAAGTACCCGATGAAGAATATCCTTTGATTCTGACGAGCGGGCGCGTCGTCTATCAATATCTCTCCGGCAACCAGACGAGGCGCATCGGGTTCCTCGTCGAACAGTGTCCGGAGCCTTACGTCGAAATTCACCCGGAGACGGCGATGCGTTTGCAGGTCAACGACGGCGAGCGCGTCAAAGTCGTCTCGCGTCGCGGCGAGGGCATCTTCCCCGCGCTCGTCGTCCGCACGATCCGCCCCGACACGATCTTCATCCCCTACCACTGGGGCGAAGAACTCGCGGCGAATCAACTGACCAACCCGGCGCTCGACCCCACGTCGAAGATACCGGAGTTTAAAGCGTGCGCCGCGCGCATTGAGAAGATTCATTCGCGCCAATTGCCGATCATGGGCGAGCGGCGCAAGGGCATGTCGCGCAGCGAGGTTAGATGAAAGGAGTTTTCAGTTTTCAGTTTTCAGTTTTCAGTTTTCAGACGCAGTAATCGCGCCACCGTTGTTCAATCTGAAATGTAAGAACTATCTTTGGCTCATTCCTGAAAACTGAAAACTAAAAACTGAAAACTGAAAACTGTCGAAGACTATGGAAGAGACGATGTTCATAGACCCGCAGCGGTGCATCGGCTGCCGCTCGTGCGTCGCCGCGTGCCGCGAGTGCGGGACGCACAAGGGGTACTCGATGATTTACGTCGATTACCTCGACCGCGCGGAGACGACGGCGACGATGCCGACGGTCTGCATGCACTGCACCGAGCCGACCTGCGCGCTCGTCTGCCCGGCGGACGCGATCAAGATGTCGGAGGAAGGCATCGTCATGTCGGCCTTGAAGCCGCGCTGCCTCGATTGCCGCAACTGCGTCAACGCCTGCCCGTTCGGCGTGCCGAAGTACAACACGGAGATGCACCTCCAGATGAAGTGCGACATGTGTTACGACCGCTCCGGCGAGGGCTTGAAGCCGATGTGCGCAAGCGTGTGCCCGACGGGCGCGATCTCGTTCGGCAAGTACGAGCAGATCGTCCCCTTGCGTCGCACGAAGCCGGTCAACGTACACGTCTTCGGCAATCAACACGTCGAGACGAAAGTTTATCTGATGCTCCCGACCGATTCGGACGCGGTTGAAGTGGACGGCTGCGGCGTCTTCGAGGGCATGTTGCGGCGACCGGCCGAAGAACGGCAGACGGTCGAATCATGGATCGACACACAGGTCGAACACTCGGACAAGAGCAACGAGTTTTGAGAACAGTGATGAGTGACAAGTGACGAGTTGATGAATCACAAACGAGGAGTTGAACGAAGCGGTTCATGCTTCCCACTCGATAAAACTATGAGCGCAGGCAATCTCGGTAAAACAATTAAGCGCGTGCTGGGGAACGGCGGCGGCGTTGAACGGTCGGATGAGAGCGACGTGCGCGCGGCGACCGCCCCGCACCAGCACGACTTCCCCTACGAGCGCGACGAGGAGGCGCAGGTCACGCGCCGCGAGTTCTGCAACTTCCTCGCGCTGACTTCGACGGCTCTCTTCGCGAGCGCCGCCGGGTTCGGCGCGAAGGCCGCGTTCGACGCGCGGAGCACGCCGAGTTTCGCGCCCGCGCGCGTGGACGGCGCGGAAACGCTCGCCCCCGGCACGTCGCTCAATTTCCGCTACCCGACCGAGCGCGACACGGCGATTCTCGTGCGCGACGGCGAAGGTGAGTATCACGCCTACGGGCAGAAGTGCACGCATCTGGCCTGCCCCGTCTATTTCGCGCGCGAGCACGGGCGGCTCGAATGCCCCTGCCACGAGGGAGCGTTCGACGTGAAGACCGGCAACGTACTCTACGGCCCGCCGCCGCGACCGCTCGACCGGATCGAACTCGAAGTGCGCGCCAACGGCGAGTTGTGGGCGACGGGCAGGAAGGCCGGAGGCGTCGAACATGAGAGTTGAAAGCGCATCACAGACTTCAAGGGCGCGTGCGTCGGAACGCAAACACGCCAGCAGCAATAGCGGGCAGAGCGCGGTCTGGCAGGCGCGGCTGATCCTGCTCGTGATGATCAACGTCGCGCAACTCTGGATTCTGTCGGCCGCGGTCGAAGCCGCGCTCGCCGGTCATTACTCCAAACTCGTCCCGCTCGTCGTCTCATCGGGCGTCTGCTGGCTCGTCGCGCTCTCAATCGTGTTCTGGTGGCGGCCCGTCTCGCGCCGTTACACGAGCACGGGCTACATCCGAACGCAGAAGTAAGGGATCAAGTTTATGCAGCGCAAGATCGTCGGCTACGACCGGGACGACGAATCACACTGGCGCGTGGAGTTAACTTACGGCCACTTCCAGCACGTCCGCCACGACCCGCCGCTCAACACGCGTCCCTGGGTACTCACCGAGGAAGGACGCGCCTCGCGTCTCGGCCTCGAACTCGACTGCAAGCGTTGCGACGAAGAGACGCGCGAAGGCAAACCGGCAAATTCTTAACGGCAAATTCTTAACTCCTCTTCCCAAACGCGCGACGCGTCGAAAAATTCCCCGCCCACCCGTTTCGCAGCGGGTGGAAATCCGCACTAACCTCACGTAACCACGTAAATTTCAAAACTTTTTTATGAGGCACGCACCTTGCCATAGAGAATTTTGGCGGGCGCGTGCCCGGCCGTATTTATTCTCTTTAATGATGTGGAGCGATTGATCGATGAGTGAAACATTCAAACCGGGCGCGGCGCGCGCTCTCTTTTTTTCCACGACGGCCTTTGCGGTCTCCTTCGCGGTCTGGGGTTTGGTGGCCGCACTCGCGCCGACCTTCACGCAGGAGTATGGCCTGTCGGCGAAGGCGAAGAGTTTGTTGATCGCCATGCCCGTCCTGCTCGGCTCGCTCGGTCGCCTTCCGGCGGGAATGCTGGCCGACCGCTTCGGCGGCCGTCGCGTCTTCGCCGCGCTGCTCATGCTCGCGGCGATTCCGGCAATCGGTATCGGCTTTTCGACTTCTTACGCGCAACTCCTCTGGCTCGGACTCTTTCTCGGCGTGGCGGGCACGACCTTCTCGGTCGGCGTCGGCTTCACGTCGAAGTGGTTCGCGCCGGAGAAACAGGGCGCGGCGCTCGGCGTCTACGGCATGGGCAACATCGGGCAGTCGCTCGCGGTCTTCGGCGCGCCCGTGCTTGCGCTCTCGCTCGGCTCCTGGCGTCCGGTCTTCTACATCTTCGCCGCCGCCTCGCTCGTGTGGGGCGTCGTCTTCTACCTCTTCGCGCGCGACGCGGCCTCGACCGCGAAGCCGAAGACGCTCGCCGAAAATTTGTCGGTGCTGCGCCGCTCGCCGCTCGCGTGGCTGCTCTCGCTCTTTTACTTCGTCACCTTCGGCGGCTTCGTCGCCTTCTCGATCTACCTGCCCACGCTCCTCAAAGACATGTACGGCCTGACGGCGACGGACGCGGGCGCGCGCACCGCTGGGTTCGTCCTCACGGCGACGCTCGTGCGCCCCCTGGGCGGCTGGCTCGCGGACAAGTGGGGCGGCGCGCGCGTGCTGCTCTACGTCTTCGCGGCGGTGGCCGTGTTCGGACTGCTGATGGGCTGCCCATTCATGTTGACGTTCACCGTCGGCGCACTCGGCGCGGCGGCTGCGCTCGGCCTCGGCAACGGCGCGGTCTTCAAACTCGTCCCCGAACACTTTCCGAAAGAGACCGGCACGGTGACGGGCTTGGTCGGCGCGTTCGGCGGGCTTGGCGGCTTCTTCCCCCCGCTCCTGCTCGGCGTCATACGCGACGCCACGGGCAACTACTGGCCGGGCTTCATCCTGCTCGCCGTTTTCGCATCCGCCTGTCTGGCGATCAACTACTTCGTCTTCCTGCGCCCCGCGCGCGGCGAGCGTCCACAGGCGGTCGCCTTCGGCCACTGAAAGACTTTTGGGGGCTTGACGCAATTTCAAGGTGTGAACCAATGAAAGTGAACGACACGAACGCGCGAAGGGCACACGCCCCATTGAAAGATTTCATCGAGCGTTTCTTTGCGCTCATCACCGTCGCGGCCTTCGCCTCTCTCGTCTCGTTCGCACAAACGACGACCGATACGGCGACGAAGTTGACCGACAACACATCCAAAGTCGAAGCCGGGGAGAAGAAATCAACTCCGGCGGCGGTTTCCAAACCGCCCGCACCACAGCCGCCGAAGCAACGCAAGATAGGCGGCGTAAACTTCTCCGGCAGCCTTCGCCTGCGCGTCGAGAACTACGGTTGGTTCGAGACACCGGGCTTCGACGACGATTACACGTTCGGCGCGGCGACGTTGCGCCTGAGCCTCGGCCAGCAAAAGGAGAGATACGACTGGCAGGTCGAGGGCGAGTTCCCAGTGCTCGTCAATTTGCCGGAGCGCGCCGTCGCTCCTGCCCCGCAGGGACAGTTAGGCTTGGGCGCTTCTTACTTCGCCGCAAACGGCAGGCGGGACGCGAGCGCCGTGCTCAAGCAGGCTTACGTCCGCGTCAAGGGAATTTTCGGCGACAAGGCGAGCGCAGTGCGCGCCGGTCGCTTCGAGTTCGCTGACGGCGCGGAGACGACGCCTGCGGACGCGACGCTCGCCGCCTTGAAGCGCGACCACATCGCGCATCGCCTCATCGGCCACTTCGGCTTCTCGCACGTGGGTCGCAGTTTCGACGCCATCCAGTACGTGCGCAGCACCAAATCCGGCAACTTCACTTTCGTCGGCGGGCGACCGACCGAGGGCGTGTTCCAACTCCGGGGTCTCAAGGAACTCGACGTTGACTTCTGGTACGGCGCGTACACTAAACCCCTCACTGGCAAAAGGGCAGCGAGCGAGTTTCGCCTGCTGGCCTTGCACTATCACGACGGGCGCGGCGCGCTCAAAACCGACAACCGGAGCGTCGCCCTTCGACGGGCGGACGCGGAGAACATTCGCCTGACGACCTTCGGCGGCAACTATATCGCCGCCGTCAAAACCGCGCGCGGGACAGTTGATCTGTTGGCATGGGGCGTGGGGCAGTTCGGACGCTGGGGCAATCAGGATCACAGGGCGGGCGCAGTTGTTTTCGAGGGCGGCTTCCAGCCGCGCGGCAATTTAGGCTCGAAGTTCAAACCGTGGTTGCGCGCCGGTTACTCGCGCTCGACGGGCGACGGCGACCCGGCGGACACTCGCCACACGACTTTCTTCCAACCCCTCCCCACGCCGCGCATCTACGCGCGCTTTCCCTTCTACAACATGATGAACAACGTGGACATCTATGCTCAGTTGAAACTCAAGCCGCACGCGCGCCTCGCCTTGCGCGCCGACGTTCATCATCTGAGGCTGAGCAACCGTCACGACCTCTGGTACACGGGCGGCGGCGCATTTCAGGAAGGCACTTTCGGCTACGCCGGGCGACCGGGCGGGGGGCGTAAAGGGATGGGGACGCTGTTTGACTTGAGCGCCGACGTAAGCGTCACGCCCACGACGACCGTGACGTTCTACGGCGCGGGCGTGCGCGGCGGCAGTGTGCAGTCCGTCATCTACCCGGCGGGCGGCGCGAATCCTGCGGCGAGATTCTTCTATGCCGAGTTGACGAAGCGGTTTTAGATGGCGTTAAGTTTTCAAATCGAGAAGCGTTGATGAGCCGGACGTTTTTACAAGAATGTCACGACCGAAATAATGATGCGGGTGAGGTCGGCGCGGCGGGAGCAGGCGTCCGCGTCCGCACCGTCGCGCTGCCGAACGAACATGGCGGGTGGGGGCTTGCGCTCGAACCCGTCGCGCTCGGCCTGCTGGTCGCGCCGTCGCCTGCGGGCTTCTTTCTCGCCGTCGCCACGCTCGGCGCGTTTCTCGCGCGTCACCCGTTCAAGATCGCGGCGGGAGATCGCAGGCGCGGGCGACGCTTCCCACGCACGGCGGTCGCGGAACGCTTCGCACTGCTCTACGCCAGTCTCGCGTTAGCGGGTCTGCTGACGGCGGCAACAACCGCCGCGAGTTATCAATTCATCATCCCTCTACTACTGGCCGCGCCGTTTGCGGCGGTGCAACTCGCATACGACGCGACGGGACGAAGCCGCGCTCTCGCGCCTGAGCTTGCCGGGTCGTTCGGGCTGGCCGCCGTCTCGACGAGCATCGCGCTGGCTGGCGGCTGGCCGCTCCCTGCGGCGTTCGGGTTGTGGGCTATTCTCGCGTCTCGCGTCGTCCCGACAATTCTCTACGTCCGCGCGCGTCTGCAACTCAAGCACGGCGAAACTCCCAGCCTATCTCCAGTGTTCATCTCGCACGTTTGCGCGTTGGGGATCGTCGTTGCGCTCGCCTTGTTGAAGGTCGCTCCGCTTCCCGCAGTGCCGGCCCTTTTAGTTCTGCTGCTGCGCGCCGTGTTCGGATTCTCCGAAACCGCACAGCGCGCGAGCGCCAAGCAGATCGGGATTCGCGAACTCGCCTACGGAGCGCTGACTGTGCTGGCCGCCGCCATCGGTTACCTTCTCACGGCGGACCATCCCTCGTCGCTGTAGGGCAGCGGAGCCGCCCGCCTGTAATAATAGAGTGTGAAAGGTGTCCCCCTTGGCAAACACTGTTCGGCGCTTGGTTGAGTACGCCCTCGCCGGCAAACAGAAATTGAGCGAGGGTCAAAACTAGACCGCCTTAAAAGAATCTCAAGTCAAGCTTGTGTTCTCCTGCCTGTTCGCCTCGCCGCCCGGCCGGGGTTTACGGGAAGGTGACCTCCTCGTAAGCGCCTGGCCGTAAGTTATCCGCTACTTGAACGACAAGGTTGACGTGCTCCCTGATTCGCGGCCAACTCGTCGTCATCAGCACGACCACGCAGAGCCTGCGGCCTGACAGGCTCTGCTGATAGCGTAGGTTCTGGTCAGTCGTAACTAGCGCGTCGAAACCTTCAGCCTCGGCGCAGGAGAGGAGGTCACCGTTCTTGAGATCGCTCCACCCTCTTTCATGGGCAGTCTCGATAGTGTGGCGCGGTAGGTGATTTCGTAGGGGGACGGGAGTCCCTTGATCGAAGAGGAGCTTCATCACTAGGCTGCCTGGCGACCCGATTGCAGGCTCTGGATAGCGTACTCAAGGACGGCCTCCACCTGCTTGCGGGTGACGCCGGGGAACCACGACAGGAAGTCGGAAACTGTGGCGCCCCCCTCAAGGTTCTCGAAGAGAGCGACGACGGGGACGCGTGTGCCGCGGAAGACCCACGAGCCGCTCACCTTTTCCGTATCCCGCTCGACGGCGGGGCATGAAGACCAATCCATCATGACTTTATTGTATCGCCAGACTTTTGTTTGTTCTAGAGCCTGTTATGAACTTTGAGCTAACACATCAGCCAGACGCTTGAGCATCAAGATAGCAAAGGCCAAGAAATGCAAGCCAGCCACAGTCTCCGGCAACCTTTCATAATCACGCGCCAAACGACGGAAGCGTGCCGCC
>DASQMC010000057.1:0-1859 GCA_035645695.1 Pyrinomonadaceae bacterium | reverse complement strand
CCAGCCAACTGCTGGTGCGATGCGCGGCCTTGAACCGGATGACGCACGAAGGGATGCCCGACAGCTACAAGGTCGTCGCCTAAGATAGGTTCAGTTCGAGGGTCAGCTTCGCTCATCCTCTTTTATGCAACAACGTCGTTTTCAGTAGCAAGCGTTTCTTCCGCGAGTTGCCGAAGATCGAAGCTCAAGGCGGTCAAGACGAAAACAATCAGCCGTTGACCGCTGCCGCCTCTTACCCTCGAAATCTGAAATCTGAAATCTGAAATCTGAAATCTGAAAACCGACTACCGAAAACTGAAAACTGAAAACTGAAAACCGGCTACCGAAAACTGAAAACTGAAAACTGAAAACTGTTCAATGAAGACCGCCACGCTGCTCAAGCGCAATCTCGTTTACTACCGACGCACGAACGCGGCGGTGGTGTGCGGGGTCGCGATTGCGGTGGCCGTGCTGGCGGGCGCGCTCATCGTCGGCGATTCGGTGCGCGCGAGTTTGCGCAAGCTCGTGTTGGAGCGTTTGGGGCGGACGGCATATGTGGTTTCGGCCTCGAATTTCTTCCGCGAAGAACTGGCGGGCGAGTTGCGCTTGCATCCCCGGTTCGCGAATGCTTCGTTCGAGGGTGTGTGCCCGCTCGTGGTGTTCGAGGGCGTCGTGATTGACGAGGCGAGCGGGCGGCGCGGCGGCGGCGTGCAGGTGTACGGGGTTGACGAGCGGTTCTGGGAATTTCAAGGGGTCGATGCGGGGCGGCGAAATCTTGGGGCGCGCGAAGCGTTGTTGAGCGCGGGGCTGGCGTCGGAGTTGGGCGCGCGCGCGGGGGGTGAAATTTTACTGCGCATCGAGAAGCCTTCGGCCATCCCGGTCGAATCGCTGCACGGGCGTAAGGAGGATGCGGGGCGCACGATGCGGCTCACGGTGCGCGACGTGCTCGCCGCCGCCGAAGACCTCGGCGAGTTCAGTTTGCGACCGCAGCAGGGCGCGGTGCGCGCCGTGTTCGTGCCACTGGAGCGCGTGCAAAAGGATGCGGAGCAGGAGGGACGCGTCAACACGCTCCTGCTCTCGACGAAAGCGGGAGGCGGGGCGGGAGACGCGGAGGGCGCGGCGCAGTCTACGGCGGCGGCGATAACCGGGATTTTGCGCGAGACGTTTACGCTGGCCGACCTCGGGATAAAAGTGCGCGTGCTCGACGCGGCGCACGCCCTGTCGCTCGAAACGGAGAGCGCGGTCGTGGGCGATGCGCTCGGTCGGCAGGCGCAGGAGTCGGCATACGGTCTCGACCTCGGCGCGTCGTCGGTCTATTCATACCTCGCCAATTCGATCCGCGCGGGCGGGAAGGAGATTCCTTACTCGCTCGTCACGGCGGTTGACGTGGAGAGCTTCGCCGGTTTGCGGCGCGAGGCGGGGCTGGAACCGGGGGTTGTCGCGCGGAAGCCTGAGGCACATGAGCCTGCCGGTTCTGACGCGCATGAGCCTGCCGGGTCGGGCGCGAACGAAGCTACGCCGATCCTGTTGAATGAATGGGCGGCGCGTGATCTGGGCGCGCGGGTGGGCGATAGGGTATCGCTCGATTATTACGTGTGGCGCGAGGAGGGGCGTCTGGAGACGCAGTCGGCGGAGTTTGTTTTGGCGGGCGTCGTGCCGATGCGCGGGCTGGCGGCAGACCGCGAGTTGACGCCGGAATACCCCGGCATCAGCGGCACGGAAAGTTTGTCCGACTGGGATCCGCCCTTTCCGCTCGATCTCGCGCGCGTGCGCCCACAGGACGAAGACTACTGGAAGCAATTTCGCACGACGCCGAAAGCCTTCATCCCGCTCGCGCGCGGGCAGGAACTCTGGCAGACGCGCTACGGCAAACTCACCTC
>DASQMC010000056.1:0-19775 GCA_035645695.1 Pyrinomonadaceae bacterium | reverse complement strand
TCATCCCGCAGCCGAAACAGGTGAGACCGACCGGCGAACTGTTTCCGCTGACGCCGGACGTGCGCCTCGCGCTCGCCGACGCGCGCTCGCAGGATGACCGTTTCGCGGCGGAGGATTTTATTAACGACGTTCGTGAAACGGCCGGTGCGCTCAAGCTCTCCATCGGCCGCCCGCGCGCACGGCGCACGATTCTGATAGGCACAATTGATCTCGCGCCCGTCGAGGCCGCGCTCAAGCGCGCGAATGTGAGCGCGCCGCCTGAGTTGAACGCCGAAGGGTATGTGCTCTCGGTCAGCCCGGAGGAGGTCGTCGTCGCGGGTAAGACGGCGGCGGGGACTTTCTACGGGTTGCAGACTTTGAAACAACTCGTCAGCGGCGACGCGCCGTCGGCGTTCATTCCCGGCGTGCGCATCACCGACTACCCGACGATGCGCTGGCGCGGCCTGTCGGACGACATCAGCCGCGGCCCCGTCCCCACCGTCGAATACATCAAGCGGCAACTGCGCACGCTCGCGGCCTTCAAGATGAACATGCACTCCTTTTATATGGAGCACACGTTCGCGAGCAAGTCGCACCCGCTCATCGCGCCCGAGGGTGGTTCGCTCACGCCCGAAGAGATCAGGGAACTCGTCGCGTATGCGCGTCGCTATCACATCGAACTCGTGCCCGAACAGCAGACCTTCGGCCACCTGCACAAGGCGCTCAAATTCGAGAAGTACAACGAACTCGCCGAAGTGCCTTACGGCGACGTGCTCGCGCCGGGACAGGAAGGGTCTATTCGTCTCGTTGCAGACTGGTACAGGGAACTAGCCGCGTTGTTCCCCGGAAAATTTTTTCACATCGGCGCGGACGAGACGTTCGAACTCGGCCGGGGGCAGAGCCGCGAACAGGTGAAGGCGCGCGGCGCGGGCCCGGTCTATTTCGATTACCTGCGGCGCGTGCGCGAAACTTTGCAGCCTTACAATCGACGCCTCATGTTCTGGGGCGACATCGCGCTCAACCATCCGGAACAGATCGGCAGCATCCCGAAAGATTTGATCGTGATGAACTGGTCTTACGGCGGGCGCGACGATTTCACGGCGCGCATCAAGCCGTTCAAAGATGCGGGGCTGGAACAGTTCGTCTGTCCCGGCGTCTCGAATTGGAATCAGGTCTTCCCGAACCTCGACAACGCGGCGCGCAACATCGTCAATTTCGTGCGCGACGGCCAGAAGGCGGGCGCGCTCGGCATGTTGAACACGAATTGGGACGACGACGGCGAGACGCTCTTCGAGATGACGTGGTACGGCGTGGTGCTCGGCGCGGCGGCTTCGTGGCAGGAGGGGCAGTTGGACGTGGCGCAGTTTGAACGCAACTTCGATTGGGCATTCTTCCGTCACGAAGGCGACTCGTTCGTGCGCGCTTTGCGCGCGCTCGGCAGCGTCAACACCCTGCTCGGCACGAACACCACGAACCCCCTGTTCTGGCAGGAACCGTTCACGAACGCGTTTCAGGAACGCGCGCGAGCCTCGCGCGAGAAGACGCGGCAGATGCGCCTTGCCGTCGAGGGCGCGGAGGAGATTCTCGCGCGCGAGGGCGCGCTCGCGCGGCGCAATCGGCCGATGATCGCGTCGGCGCGTTTCGCGGCGCAGCGGCTCGGCCACATGGGGCGGCGCATGCAGGTCGTCGAAGAGTTCAGCCGCGACTACTGGCAGGCTTATCTGAATCTCGGCGACCGAAGGCAGGTCATCCGGCTCAGGCGTTACCACGGCGCGATCTACAACAACCTGCGCGAGATGGCCGAAGAACTGGCCGCGCTCAAGGCCGGCTACCGCGAACAATGGCTCGCGGAGAACCGCCCCTACTGGCTCGAAAGCGTCCTCGCGCGCTACGACGCGGCGATAGCCACGTGGCTCGGTCGCAGCAAGGCCATGGAGGAAGTGATGCGCGAATACGGCGAGAGTTCGACGCTCCCGAACCCGGAAGAAGTCGGCCTCGGCTCGCGCCCGGAGCCTACGCCCACGCCGTCGCCATGAGCACGGCGGGAATGAGCGAGAGAAAATTCCGCACGGCGAATTGCGTGGATGCTCCGCGCGGTGCGCGTCGCGGACGCCCTTGCGAACGGACGCGCACACGGGCGCACCTGAGACGCTTCGAGGTGAACGGAGACGAGGATTAGCGATGTCAGGAGCGGCGGCAATAGAAAGTTCACGGGAAGACGACGGCAGCGGCGGAGGCGCGCGAGGGGCGGAGCGTCTGCTTTCGCTCGACGTGTTTCGCGGCATCACCATCGCGGGCATGATCCTAGTCAATAACCCCGGCACCTGGAGCGCGATCCACCCGCCGCTCGCACACGCCGCGTGGCACGGTTGGACGCCGACCGATTTCATCTTCCCGTTCTTCCTGTTCATCGTCGGCGTCTCGATCACGCTCGCCTTCGCGCGTCGTGTCGAAGCGGGCGGAATGAAGCGCGATCTCTATTGGAAAATCCTGCGGCGCACCGTGCTCATTTATGCCTTCGGTTTTCTGCTCGCCGGCTTCCCCTACTTCAACCTCCACACGATTCGCCTTACCGGCGTGCTGCAACGCATCGCGATCTGTTACTTCTTCGCGGCCATCATCTTTCTCAAAACCAGCGCGCGCACGCAGGGCGTGATCGCCGTCGCGTTGCTCGCGGCCTACTGGGGGTTGTCCGTGTTCATCGCCGCGCCGGGTTACGCCGCCGGAGATTTGAGCAAAGAGGGAAGCATCGCGTCGTTCGTGGATCGCGTCGTGCTCGGCAACCACATCTGGAAGGGGGGCGGGCGGATTTACGACCCTGAGGGACTTTTGAGCACCATCCCCGCCATCGCCACAACCCTCTCGGGCGTGCTCGCCGGGCACTGGCTCAGACAAACGCGCGAGGCGCACGAAAAAGTGGCGGGGTTGTTCGTTGCGGGCGTCGCGTGCGTGGTCGCCGGGTGGATATGGAGCGGGTGGTTTCCGATCAACAAGCCCCTGTGGACGAGTTCCTACGTCCTCTTCACGACGGGGATGGGCTTGCAATTGCTCGCGCTCTGCTACTGGCTGGTCGATATCAAAAAGTACAGGCGTTGGGCGTTGCCGTTCCGCGTCTTTGGCGTGAACGCACTGGCCGTCTTCGTGCTGTCGGGGCTGGCGGCGCAACTGATGAATCTCTGGAAACTGCCGCGCGCCGACGGGCGGACGGGCAACTTACAGACCTACATCTACGAACACATCTTCGCCCCGCTCGCCGCCGCGCCCGCCAACAGTTCGCTCATCTACGCGCTCGTCTACGTGCTCATCTGGCTCGGCCTGATGGCGATTCTTTACCGGCGCAAGATTTATATAAAAGTTTAGAGTTCGGGCGGCGAACCCGTCGCCCCGAAGGGACGTAAAGCCGTCGATGTCCCGCCAGGGACATTTGAGAATAGCCCGGCACTTTAGTGCCGGGTGCTAAGTTGAATAGTAATGTGTGAGTCCCGTAGGGACGATTGAATATTCATCACTATTCAATCGTCCCTACGGGACTATCTGAAGATACGCTGACTAACCCCCAGCCATGAATGGCTGGGCTATTCTCAAATGTCCCTGACGGGACATCCACAGGGTTACTTTTCAAGCATCCAGCTCAGGGACGCGCAAGGGCGTAAACGTAGAAATGCGTCGCCCCGATTCTTCTCCAGCCTTCCGTGCCGGAAGCCCACTGAGGGATTCCCTCGGCGACGATGACTCGCGCGCCGGTGCGTGTGAAAGTTTCGATGACCTGCGCTTTGAGCGCGGCGTCGCCCGCCCAGAATTTATCCACATCGCTGCCCGTGCGCGTCGAAATTTCCGCCACGACGCGCGCGCGCGCCAATCGCGGCCACGCGTGGAACATTGTGTTCCCGATTGAGGCGACAGGCTCGCCCGTCCCGACGCCCATCCGGCGCAACTCTTCGGCCACCTGCCACTGCACGTCAACGCTCGCCCCGCGCCCCGGCGCGAGATCACGCACGGCCGAGTAGAGATCACGCGCGCTGTAGTAGCCGAGCGAGAGCGCGAACGACGCAAGCGTGACGATGACGAGCGCGGCCGTGAGACGCCGCGCGTCCGGCGTGTGAGGGAACCGTACGGCGGCGAAGAGACTCAGCACGGCAACGACGACGAAGGGCGCAAAGTATCTCTGCTCGAAATGGATAGCCATGTAGCAGGCGGACGCGACGAGCGCGGGCGCGAGAAGAAACCCGTAGCGGGCGGCCTCGCGCGCTATCTCGCGGGGACGGCGGCGGCTGATGTAAAAGAGGATGAAGAGCGCGGCGACGATTGCGCCGGGGAAGAACCGGTAGAAAAGAAACTGGTATGCGAGCAGCGCGTTGCGCGCGATGGTCTTGAGTTGAGCCTTGAGGCTCGGCCGCGCGCTGACGCCTTCGTACCAGTAAGTCGGGTCATACCAGGGCGGGTACGACCCGGCGACGGGCGAGCCGAATTCGTAAAGCCCGGGCGAGTCGAGGAGTTTGCGCGTCGGGTGCGCGGGCGTGCCGTGGCCTGCGGGTTCGCCCTGCCAGTGGATGAAGGGCTGCGCGCCGTTGACGTGCCATGCGTAATTGAGACGCCCCGTATCGCCGATGGTCGGACGCCCCTTGGCGCGCGAGAGAGCCACCACGAACGGCGCGGATACGGAGAGGAAGACGACGAGCGCGAGCGCGACGCGAGGTACGGCGCGCCGCACCTCGCCGGAGGAAAAGAGAGCCGCCGCGAGGAAGACGAAGGCGAGCGGGAACATGAAGGTCTTCGTCAGGTAGCCGACGCCGAGCGTGAGGCCGAGTAGGGCGAACGTGAGCCACCCGGCGCGATGCATGCGTATGCGCAGCAACAGGGCGGAGGCGTGGAAGACTAAAGCCGAGACGAGCACGTCCGGGCTGGTGCGCGCGACGCGGTTCATCGAGAGCGATGTCCAGATGAAAAGCGCATAGGCGAAGATAAGCCACGCCCGGCGGGGCAGCGCGCCCGTATCGGATCGAGCATTGGGACGGTCGTCGGGTTGAGCGTCGTCGTCGCCATCGCGCGCCCGCGTTTGTTGGAAGCGTTCGAGCTGGCGCAGGAAGAAGACGAAGGCGACGAGCGACAGGAGGTAGAGCGCGAAGTTGAGCAGCCTGACGACGGTGAACTCCTGGAAGGGCGACGGCTGGAATAGGCGGAGCACGAGACCCGTCAGCCACGAATAGACGGGGCTCCACATGGCGTTCACGGCCGCCGCCCAATCGCCGCGCCAGTAGGTGTCGCCGATGTCGAGGTAGGAGATGCCGTCCGCGCCCATGTAGGCCACGCCGTCGCCGCTATGGTGGCGTCGTCCCCATGCTTGCAGGAAGCCGAGGGCGGCGGCGACAAGCCAACAGAGCCGTTCGAGGCGACGCGGTTCGAGCGTGTGGGAGATTAACGGAAGTCTCATATTCAGGCCGCCGACAGTCTAACGCCCGTTTGCGCGGAAAAAAAGAGGGCGACGCTCGAAACCTCGAACATCGCCCTCTCGATCCTGAGACCCGCGTGGATAAATTAGCGCGGGGTGCTATTCGGATTGTTGTGTCCCGGCGGGCAGGGACACTCTCTGACTTCCGCCTCGAACGTCTTGACACACTGCCCGCGCGTGGTGCGCCGGTCGTTGTCGCTTCTCGCCGCAGCGTCGCAGGCCGACAGGCGACCCTGAGCCGCAGCCTTACAATCTTCGCACGCCTGCGTGGTCTGCCCCTGACCGGCCTTCGCCGGTGAGACGTAGTTGATAGGTGCGATTAGCGCCGTGATGGCGAGAGCCAATGTGGCCGCCATGTAAGCGAGGTTTCGTTTCATACGTCAACACTCCTTCCCCGTGGTTCTTCGTAAATGGAGAGCCGGAAGCGCGCGAGCGAATCGGCGCAATACCTGCGCTCCGACGATGTGCTATGGGGGTTTAATGGGAACGCGCATAGGCTAACCTCTCGAATCGCGGAAGTCAATGCCACGAGAAAAGCGCAATGAAATTGTAAGAAACCGGGCGAGGCCGCCGCCTGTACCCTCACAAACGCCGGGCGCGGATCGATGTGCTTTCGCGCCGTGGATGTAAACTGACTCGAAAAGCGCGCGGGCGACCACATCGCGCAGCCCTTAGGCGGCACGTGAATTATAATCTATAGCGTTCCGCAATCGGATTTCTCTCTGTGCCCCCTGCGGTGTTCTCTGTGTCTGCGGTGGTGAATGTTGGTTAAGTAAGCATTCACCACAGAGACACAGAGAACACAGAGGGGGCACAGAGGAAAGAAAGTTTCATGTAGTCGCAAACAGTTAAGAGGCTATGAGCGAGAGAGAAAGGATCAGCTAAAAATTCAATGCCGGACGCAAACGGAAGGAATAAAAATGTGACTCTGGAAGACGTGGCGCGGGCAACGGGCGGCGAACTGTCGGGCGCGGGCGACATGGGCGCGGTCTTCCTCTCGGACGTGACGCACGACTCGCGCGAGGCGCGCAGCGGTAGTCTCTTCGTGGCGATTCGAGGCACGAAGTTCGACGCGCATAGTTTCGTCGAACAGGTCATGGAACAGGGCGCGGCGGGCGTCATCTCCGAGCAGCCGCGCCCGGCGGATTTCGTGGGCGCGTGGATCGAGGTCGCGGACGCGCGCGTTGCGCTGGCGCAGGCGGCGGCGGAAGTGCAGGGGCATCCCTCGCGCGAACTCAAACTCGTCGGGATCACGGGCACGAACGGCAAGACGACCACTGCGCACCTGCTGGCTGCGGTGTGCGAAGCGGCGGGCGAGCGCGTCGCGGTGCTCGGGACGGTCGGCTATCGCATCGGCACGGAGCATTTCAAGGCCGAGCACACGACGCCGGAGGCGAGCGCGGTGCAACGCTTCCTGCGTCGCGCGGTCGAGGCCGGTTGCAGCGTGGCCGTGATGGAGAGTTCGTCGCAGGCTCTGGACCTGCGCCGCTGCGACGCGCTTCAGTACGACGCTGCCGTCTTCACCAATCTCACGCAGGATCATCTCGACTATCACGGCACGATGGAACACTACTTCGATGCCAAGCGCAGGCTCTTCGACGGGCGCACGGGCGCGCGCCCGCGCGTCTCGGTCGTCAACGTTGACGACCCCTACGGCGCGCGGCTCGCGGAAGAACTAAAGGGCGGCGGGGCGCGCGTCGTCACGTTCGCGCTCGACGCCCCGGCCGATGTGTGGGCGGGCGACGTTGAATACACGCTCGAAGGCATGCGCTTCACGCTCGGCGCGCGGGATGCGGAGACAGTCGTCGTGCGCTCGCCGCTCGTCGGGCGGCCGCACATCTACAACATGCTCGCCGCCGCCGCGTGCGGCCTCGCGCTCGGCTACGACACGAAAGCGTCCGTCGGTGCCTTTGAGACTTGCGTGGGCGCGCCCGGCCGCTTCGAGCGCGTCGGTCACGCGGCCGGAGACTTCGCCGTCGTGGTCGATTACGCGCACACTGACGATGCGCTCAGAAACGTCCTCGCGACGGCGCGCGATGTGGTGTCGGGCGCGGGGCGCGTCATCACGGTCTTCGGGTGCGGCGGCGACCGCGACCGCACGAAGCGCGCGCCGATGGGCGAGGCCGCCGCAACCTTCAGCGACATCGTCATCCTCACCTCCGACAACCCGCGCACGGAAGACCCGGAAGCGATCCTCGCCGATGCGGAAGTGGGTCTGCGACGCGCGACGCGTAAACCCTATTTGAAGATCGCGGATCGGCGCGCGGCTATTTTCCGCGCGGTGGCGGAGGCGCGCGCGGGCGACGTGGTCGTCATCGCGGGGAAGGGGCACGAGGACTACCAGATCATCGGGACGGAAGTGTTTCGCTTCGACGATCGGGAAGTGGCGCGCGAAGCGTTGGCTGAGCGTGAGCGATAGCGGAAGGGAAAAGTCGTCTTCGTGATCATGTCGAAAAAACTCTGGCCGTGGCTTGCCGTCCTCGCCGTGACGATAGCCGCCGCGATCCAACTCGGACGGCAGGGGCGCGCGTGGTTTTGCGCCTGCGGGCGCGTCCTGCTGTGGACGAGCGAAGCGTGGAGCGCGAACACTTCGCAGCACCTGTTAGACCCCTACAGCTTCACGCACATGCTTCATGGCTTCGTCTTCTGCGGACTGCTGGCATGGTGGGGCGCGTCGGCACGTCTCTCGTGGCCGTGGCGGCTGTGGTTCGCTGTGGCGGCGGAAGCCCTGTGGGAGATTTTCGAGAACACGGAGTTCGTCGTCGGTCGTTATCGCGAAAACACGATGGCGCTCGGTTACGAGGGCGACACCATCTTCAACTCGCTCGGCGACATGCTCGCCTGCGCCCTCGGCTTTCTGCTGGCACGCCTGCTCGGTTGGCGGCGCGCTCTCGCGGTCTTCGCTTTGACGGAGATCGTGCTGCTCATCTGGATCAGAGACAGCCTGCTGCTGAGCGTCCTGATGTTGATCTACCCCGTGGACGCGCTCAAGGCCTGGCAGGCGGGGCATTAAGCGTGAACCGCGAATTGTTATTGATCTTTAAGAAATTTTTCATACATCAAATCCGCGCTGTATCGACTGCCAAATTGGTTCATGTGCGTGTCATCGTACCAATACAGAAGATGGCCGCGATTTTCATACGCGCGGCGCGACTCAGTTACCATGGGCGGTTTAAGATCGAGATACGGTATGCCCTCTTCGTTACAGATTCTTTGCAGCACCATTGAAAAGGACGAGGCTTCCGCGGGCGTAGACCACGGAAGCTGCCGCCGCCAAACCCAAGCATAGACCTCTTCCTTCGACGGAGCGGCAATGATTGCCAGGCGCCACCCCTGGGCATGAACAAATCTCTTCATGACGCCGATGGTTGCCTTCAACGGTTCGTAATTCGGATGATGAAGAATTTGATCTACCGACAATGCGCCTGCTTCGATGTAAGGTTTGTGAAAAAGGAGTCTCCTTCTATTTAGAAACTCATAACTCACAACTTCTTCATTCTGCGAAATCGGATGTGTTAGTCGAAAAAGTGGGGAGCGCGATCTTACAGAGTTCACCTTGTAGATAAATTGATCCCACCAGTCGTTGCGTGGCACATGCTCGACCGGCACTGGCCCATAATGTTCGGCCAGGTCATTCCCGCCGAATAGCTGCCAGAGGACAAAGGTCCCCTGGCGAGTTCTGAGCCTGTCTTTCTCGACCAGAAGATTCACATACTCTGTAAACGGCCCCGCTCCAGGGGCTCCAAGGTTATAGGTTCGAAGTTGATGGTCGTGCGCCAGGATGCTGCTCCAGAGATCCTCATGGCTGACTGCCCCAGCCGTAAACGAATCGCCCAGCAGGATCACATCCAGGGGTGCGTCGGTGTTAACACGATCATTTCTAAACCCGTGCTCATCGGTTATCAGCCGTATGCGCTTAGGTTCGACAAGCGAACTATCGTTTGTCATAAACGCCAAATCGCTGTAGCGATGTCCTTCGACATCGAGATTTGGAAGGTATCGAGTTAGCGGCGGCAGTGCCGGCATTCCCCGCACCAGCGCGTCTGGTACAGGTCGCACGAATCTTAACAGGACATCTGCGAATACGACGGTGACGGCAACGGAGGTCATCACCATAGCAAGTCGCTTGGCAAATTCGGACTTCGAATAGAGTGCAAACAAACAGACTGGAATAAAGAGAATCTCGGCAAGAAGAAAAATCTCAAAAGTCACCGCTCCAACAAAAAACGGGCACGCCGACAATAGAATCAAAAACAACGTGAATGCCAACCTATACATATGCTGAACCATCGTTCGTCCATTCGTGCGTCGTGCAACGGTCATAAGTAAGCTCCAATAAGAAGTAAGAAAGCAACCCGACAATGGCATGTACCCGACAGCGAGTTAGCGTGCCTCTCATCGTAAACTTGGCCGTAGCGGAATTGAATGCGCGATGGGTTAAGTTCAGTCTTTTACTTAAGGCGTTTGGCCGCTACATTTTTTTCTTTGGAAGGAACGATCAAGTTTTCGACGACGCCGTTTGCTTTCAAGTCGAAATCGACACTCGTGAGTTGTGATGTGAGAATATCGAAAGAGGTGAATCGTGTCGGCGATTCCGGTAGGTATTGCGCGACGGCCGGGCGCGGCACCCCCGAGCCATGACCGTTCATTTTATCGTTCAGCCAGAGCAGGCGCAGCACTTTAGTCGCTTTTTCGTATTCGACACGAATGAACGTCACGGCGTGTCCGGTACGACTCCGCGCCGTCCCAAGTATTTGGTGAGACTTTATAGTCCCGTTCTTTTGAGCGTTATCTTCCCACCACTGTTTAACTGAGACGGCATATTCCGAAGGATTCGCCGTTCCTGAAAATTCCTGGAGCGGAGAAAAATCTCCCCGTCGAAATTTTTCGATAATACCGGCGACCCTCCTGTTTAACTCATCGTAAAGGGTAATGTCTTTCTCGCTTGGACGGATCAACAAGTTGACTGCATCTTGACCCTCTGCGCCAACGAAGAAAACACCGTCGCCGACCCAGGCGTGCAGTTGTCCGCCCGTCGAAAGTCCATAAACTCCGGCGTAACGCGCAAGCGTGGCGCTATCCATCTTGATAAGCGGCGGCGGCGTTTCGTAAGGTTGTCCGAAAGCCGCCCTGGTCAGTGTGTTTGTAAGTAGGGTACGCCAGCGCATACGGTTGTTGACGAGCATCACAACGACGAGTTTTTCTTCGGGAAATTGAGCGAACCAACTTTGAAATCCGGGCACATCGCCGCCGTGCTGGATGGCGAGCGTTCCTTGTTTCGTCTTTTTCACTTCCCACCCGTAGGCATAGTCGCTCAAAAACGGCGTGTAGAGTTTCTTTTTGATGGTCGCCGGTAAAATGCGCGTGCCTTCCAGTGCCAGATGCCATTTGAATAAATCGCCTGTCGTTGTCAAAACTCCGCCCGCGCCTTTGTCATCCCATTTTGAAAATTTCGCTGCTTCGGCCCGCGAAAGAATGCCCGAACCGATAGCTGTAGGCTCGTATCCGATGCTCATCAGGGATTCATTCAGCCGACCTTTATTGACAAAATCCGTGTTTTTCATTCCCGCCCGCTTAAAAAGATTCTGTTGCAGGTAATCTTCAAACGGCATTCCGGAGACTTTTTCGACAATCACCGCGAGCAAGTTGTAACCGACGTTTGAATAATAAAATTTCTCGCCGGGCGCGGAGCGCAGTTTGGTCTTTTTCACGGCTTCGACGTATTCGTCCCGATTCCCCAACGGCAGTTGCGCGTTCGCGCCGTCGGAAATCAACCCGGAAGTATGGGTCAGCAAAAAATGAAGCGTGATACCTGCTTTGTCAGCCGGAAAATCGCCCAGATATTTGCTCGCCAAATCTTGAGTGTTTAGTTTCCCTTGCGCTTCAAGCTTCAAGATGGAGGCGGCGGTGAACTGTTTCGTTAAAGAACCGATGTTGAAAAGCGTATCAGAGGTGTTCGGCAGATTTTGTTCCCGGTTTGCTAAACCATAACCGCGATTGAGAATGATTTTTCCGTCAATCGCTACCAGCACAGCCCCGGAAAAGCCATACATTGTATATCGGGTCAAAAGCCGGTCGAGTTTCGCGCCGTTTTCGCCTTTAACGATGTCCTTCGGGGGCTTGGAACTTTTATCGCTTTGTGCAAGCGCGGCGTTCGCATGGCTTAAAGCAAAAATAATTATTAACGAGAAAAAATTTTTGGTGATTATTTTTAAAAAACACATAGCAAGCATTTCTAGCACGCTTGTATTAAGCTGTCTTGAATGAGGCAAGCATTATTGAAGCGGTTTAGCGGGGACATCTAATTTTCCGATAGTCGCCTGGAGTTACGCCCAAATAAGTCTGGAAAGTTCTGGAAAAGTGGCTCTGGTCTGCGAAACCTACCGCTGCCGCAATTTCACCGAGTGGGGCATCGGTCGAAGCAAGTTTTTGAGAAGCGGATTCTACTCGTAGGCGGCGAAGGTATTCGCCGATGGTGCAACCCAACTGTTTACGAAAAACGCGGGCTAAGTGAGTCGGATGCACACCCGCAATTTTTGCGACCTCTTCAATCGTCGGATTTCCCGCGAATTCGGCGTGAAGAAAATCGCGCGCCTGATTGAGCCAGCGCGATTTTCTGCGCTCGCGTCCAGTCGTACTGTCATTCGATGCTGCCGCTATCATTTCAAGCACGAGACCCTCCATCGCCAGCGTCGAAGTCAAATCGCCGCGATGATATTCGCCGAAAAGCCGTGTGGCGAAAAAAACCGGCCAACTGCCGGAAAAATAGACGGGACTATTTAACACCGCCGGCTTTTCGCCGACATAATCAAACCACCGGGATTTAACTTCAACGGTGAAAATGCGCGTTTCGGCATCATCGAAATCAATCGAGTGCGTTAACCCGACCGGACGAAAAGCAAGGATGGCTGTTCTGCTGTCCCACGTTTGCTTCGTATGCCGTTCCGTATAGCCACCTTCAAGTATAAGGCTGATGTGAGCGGCTTCATGAGTGTGACGAGCCTGCCGCAATTTTGGCGGATAAATGCCTTCCGTTAAAGTAAATCCGTTGAGCTCGGACTTTTTTATTACGTGGTTATATCCGTCGAGTTTGGTAGGCGACTTTTGCTTCATAAGTTTTTAGGAAACAGTTTTCACCAGATGATTTGAAGCGACATAACGCCGGAATTTAGATGCCGCGCATTCAACGAAACAGGCACGGCGTCTCGCGCATGAGAGTCCCGCTATGCGCGGTCGGGTGCATGCCGAGCGTTATGCGGCGACGTTAACGAACACGCAACTGATTAGACTGCCATTCGACTAGCAAGGTCACGCATAGCTTCCAGATTAGCCTCCTTTAATTTGAACCTGAAGTTGCCTATTTGCACCTCCACATTTTGAGCCTTCACGATTCTAAGAAAATTTCTCTGGGAGATAAACATTGCAACTACTTCATTACACCTATTACCTTTCACTTCATTAAAGCGGAAAACGACTCCTTCTTCATCAGGTTTGAAAACGCCTCCTTCATCAGGCTTTCTTTTCTGGCTTTCTGGACTTTCCAGACCTAGGCGTCGTAGAAAGGGCTTGAACTCAAACTTCACCGACTCTCCATCCATGAGCATAGACATCTCTGGTCTATCAGGAATTTTACATTCCGGATACAGAGCTAAGAATGCTATGGAAATGCTTGTGGGCTTGGTGGGTGATTTCCCTTCATATCCGTATCTTACCGTTAAGCGTAAAGAAGTGCGTTCCTTTTCCGATGACTCAATAAATACTGGTTCTAGCTCGACGAATGTTTCAGCACCTCCATCTCCAACTTTATATTCAGAGATAATCTTGCCATTGTGTTTGAAGTCGCGCTTCGGATATGCAGGCATAAAACTTGAGTCTTGCGCCAAAAAAGCGGAAGCGAGAACCATCACCATAACTGGAAGCGAGATTACTTTCTTAGCAAGAAACATATTTATCCTTTCATAATCAACCAGTGAGCCGCATAACGCCCGGCATCACCCGCCGCGACGAGACGTGATTAGCGGCAAGTTCTCGATGAAAGTCGCGCTATTCGCGGTCGGGTGTATGCCGTTGTTAGATGGCGCTGTGGTTTACATGCTCGCGCCGCTCCAACAACTCGCGCGAAAGCCTCACTCTCTTCCGGCGCGGCGTAGAGAAAGGGGGCGGATAGCCGCCCCCTTTCTCTACGTAGATTGATACCGCCAAGAGTCGTTCGCGGACTAGTCCGACTTCTTAATGAACTTAATGAAGTCTTTAACTATGTCCCTGACTACGTCGTCAATGTCGTCGGCGCTGGCGACATCTCTCTTCGCCTCATCCTCTTCGTCGTCGTCCCAATCGCACCGGACGATGAAGCCTTTGCCGTCGCCGTCGTCGCCCTCTTCGCCACTGTCGGCCACGCCGTCATCGTCATCATCCGCGTCATCCGCGTAGATATGGATATCAAGCTCGACGACGCCCTCCCCGGCGCCGTTCTCAATCACCTTAATGCCGGCGGCTTCGAGCAGGTCTTCTGCGGCCTCGTCGATGACCTCGTCTGAGACGCCGATGTTCGAGCCGTGGACGGTGACGTTGATGTCTACGCTGACGTTGTTGACTGTGGCTTTGGCAAAGGCCGGCGTGGTGGGGACAGACAGCAGGCCGGCCAGCGCCAGCGCAGCAAGATAAGCGCGGTTTGAGGGGGGGCTCATAGTTTGGGGGCCTCCTTCTTGGGTCTGCTTGATGCTGATGGTGTTGAGTTTCTGGGTCGTCCCGCGCAGGACTGCTCGGAAGCGGGAGTCGCAGAGTTAAAAGGTTACGCCGTCGAGGTTGGCGGATTGTATGCACGGGAAAGTTGGGAGTCAAGCGGAATTGCGAGCCACGGCTGGAAGCCGCGCATGCCGCCTGGGACAAGCCTCTGAACTGCCGGGTTGGAAAATGTAGGCCATCTAACGCCCGGCATCACCCGCCGCGACGAGCCTTTGAATCGCGGGCGTCTCGCGCATGAAAGCCGGGCTATTCGCGGTCGGGTGCATGCCTTTGTTGGGCCGCCGCCGGAATATGGGTGCGCTCAGCCTTTCACCGCGCTCCCTCACTCGCCAGGCGGTATGTGCAACCGCTCTATCCACGCTATCGCATCTTCGTGCGTCAGCAGGTCGTAGGTCGAGTAGCTCTCCTCCCTAATGCCCCACCGCGAGTTGCCGGCAGTCCACGAGACATACTTCCACACGAGGAGGTTGAGGTCTCCGCAGCACTCGAGCGTTTCCCGCGATCTGCCGTAATGGCCTACATCCCTGCCGGCGATTGTTTCGGTCGTGTACCTTGGCTGGTCTAATATTTTCAAGACCAGCCACGTCCCTGCCTTACACCTCCGCGCCTTCTTCATCAGACCGTCATCGAGGTCAGCGACTTGGTAGCGCTTGAACAGTTCTTCCAGCGGCACCCTCCGGTCGCCGCCGGCTTTAACTATTTCATATATCTCATTCCCTAAAGCCCGAGCTTCCTTGAAATCCATATTTATATAAACCCTTAACGATGGCGGCCCAACGCCCGGCATCACCCGCCGCCCCGCATCTCTGAAAGTACATAACAACTGTCGTGTCGGCGGTCGGGTGCATGCCGTTGTTGGGCGGCGACGGTCGAGCAATCTAACCCCCTTCTTGACATTAGCGGAAGAACGAAGCGATGCCCGCGACTGCCATAAACACCGCGAACAGGGCGAGCACTATCGCCCTCAGTTTCGGGTTCGGCCGCCCGTGCCCCATTTCCCAGGCGCCGCTCGCTATCGATACCACGCCGAAAAACAGGAAGAACCCCAGGAAGGCGAGCCATGGCGCGGGCGACACGGTATCCCCTACCGCCGAGCCGAGCGCCCCCGGGGCCGTTGGCCTGTTGGCCTCCTTGATAATGAACCACCCGGTGAAGGCCACGAGGAAGAGCCCGAGTATGACTAGGGCGCAGCCCCGCCGGCGGTATGATTCTGCGCCGAGCATCTTCTCCCCGCAGCGGGGGCACCGATCGGCGGCGCTACCGCCTTCATAGTCGCAGGCGACGCAGGAGCGGGACTCACCCGGGGCTGCACTCACCGGCGCAACTCCCCCAGGGAATAGCTCTCGATCCGAGAACAAAGATTCGCGTCCGCTCTGCTCGTCATTAAGTTTATCCCGGCTCTCATCATCTATTTGCATATCAAAGCAGCCGCCCAACGCATATTGTGCCGAATGATTCGGCCTAGCTCCGCTGTGGAGCGTGAAATGCCGATAGGTTCGGCCTAACTGCTCTATAAGAGCGTGAAAGGCCGACACGTTCCGTCTAACTACGTAATGGACTGACAAAAGCCGATTGATTCGGCCTGACACACCTAATATGTGTTAGAAGCCGCTCCCGGTTTAGGAGGATGCTCTGTTAGCACCCCGCATTTAACTACACGCCACACAGGTTAAGCCGGAAAAAATCCGACTCCTCCGCAGCTCAAAGGCCACCGCTTGCCGGGTAATGTCCTCTTGTCATATCTGCGTCAGGTGAGTCAACTATATTATTGCCTTTAATAGCATGCGGTCTGAACTCAATCTGATAAATCACTTGTCACTCTCTCGGACTCTCATCTCTAGCGGCGAGCGCGGCTTGAGCCTCGATGCGATTGTTGTGCCGCGCCCAGTACCAGTAGACGGGCAGGCCGAGCAGGATGAGGCCGAGGCCGATGAGCGCCTGCACGGGCGTCGTCAGGAGCGTGTTGACGAGCAGCCAGCCGGTGACGAGCAGGAAGAGGATGGGCACGACCGGGTAACCCCACGCGCGATAGGGGCGTTCGGCGTCGGGCATGCGGCGGCGGAAGATGAAGACGGAGGCCGTCGTCAGGCCGTAGAAAATCCAAGAGCCGAAGATGACGTAGTCGGTCAGAGTGTCGAACGAGCCGGAGAGGGCGAGCAGTCCCGCCCAGAAGCCTTGCAGGACGAGCGCGCCGACGGGGACGTGCGTCTTCGGCGAGAGCCGCGCGAGGTTCTGGAAGAACAGCCCGTCGCGTGCCATCGCGTAGGGGACGCGCGCGCCCGTCAGGATCGAAGTGTGGAGCGTGCCGACCGAGGAGAAGAGCAGCGCGGCGGCGATCAGGCTGATGGCGAAGGGGCCGAGGAACGTGCGCGCCACTTCCGAGGCGACCGAAGAGGCGGCCGGTACGTTCGCCACTTCGGTCGGCGAGAGCGCGTAGAAGTAGGCGATGTTGACGAAGACGTAGAGCGTGATGATGGTGATCATGCCGCCGATGAGCGCGAGCGGGATGTTGCGCTGCGGGTTCTTCACCTCGCCCGCGACGAGCGTCAGGTTGTTCCAGCCGTCGTAGCCCCAGAGCGCGCCGAGCATGGCCGCGCCGAACCCTGCAACCCCGGCGCGCGCGCCCGCGCTCACGCCCTCGCACGCGCCGCCCGCGTTCGCCATCCCGAAGTGCGACCAATCGCCGCCGCCCGCGAACAGCAGCGCGCCGACGCCGACGAACAGGACGAGCGCGATCTTGACGCCCGTCAAAACGGTCGCAATATGACCGCTCACCACGACCGCCGCGCAGTTGATGACGGTGACGATGGCGATGGCCGAGAGGGCGACCACCTGCAAATAGCCGAAGGGCAGCGCGTAGCCGCCGAGATTGAGCGTGAACAGAGTCGTGTTGAGCGCGCCGCCGGTCAGTATGTTGAGGAAGATGGCGAAGGCCACGGCGACGGAGGCCTGCGAGCCGGTCTTGGCGATGAAGATTTGCATCCAGCCGTAGAGGAAACCGAGCCGCGCGCCGTAAGCCTCGCGCACGAAGACATACTCGCCGCCCGCGCGCGGCATCATCGCGGCGAGTTCCGCGTAAGTGAGCGCGCCCGCGAGCGAGAGCAGCCCCGCCGCGACCCAGACCGCGACGACCATGCCCGGCGTGCCGACGTTGCAGGTCATCACGCGCGCCTTCAAAAAGACGCCCGTCCCGATGACGTTGCCGATGACGATGGAGACGGCTGCGAGCAGCGTCAGCCCGCGTATGAGTTTGACTTGATCGATTGCCGGATTTGACATGTTGCCTCGTGTGCTTCGTTGAAGAATACTGTCTGCGCCGTTAACGAAAACTCTGATGCCGCCGCGAGCGATCCGGTGCGAAACCGCACGGCGCGGCTTATGCCCTGCGCCGCGCACGCGTCGCGCCGACGAGAGACTTCGCAGCCTCTTCGCCCGTCACGACCGCGCCCTCCATGAAGCCCTGCCAGTCGGCGAGGTGCTCGCCCGCGAAGAGGACTTTGCCGTGCGGCCTTTGCAGCGTGGGGCGGACGGTGAACCACTGGCCGGGGCGATAGACGGCGTATGCGCCCTGCGTGTAGCGGTCGCGCTGCCACGGCATCGATTGTATGGCGCGCGCGAGGCTCGGTGCGCGTGCGTCGAGCGGCATGATGTCGCGCGTGATGATTTCCATGCGGCGCGCATCGGATTGCGCGGCGAGCACGTCGGCCTTCTCGCCGATGGCGTAGCTGCACAAAATGCCTCGCGCCGACGGTTGATCGCGCGTGCTGTGAAAATAGTAGTGCGATGTCACGTCGCTGACGAGCGAGAAGTCTTCCGCGCCCCAGAAGCGTTCGTCGAAGAGAATCTGATTTTTGACGATGCGCGAGTATTGGAGCCGGTCGGCGGCGTCGCGCTGGGCGGCGGGGAGCGGCGGGTCGAACTTGATCCGGTCGAGCGTGCGCGCCGGGACGGTGCAGATGCAGGCGTCCCCATGATAGAGCGTGCCGGCAGCCGTCCTGACCGTGACGCGCCCGCCGCCGCCGTGCTGCTGGCGTATCTCCGCGACCGGCGCGCCTGTGCGGATCGAATCGTCGCCGATGCGTTTGACAAACTCTTCGACGAGGCGCGAATTGCCGCCGACGATTTTGAAGTCCATCTCGTTGGCGGGACTCGACTCGAAATACTCGGAGGCGGCGGCGTAGGCCGAGACGTGACGGATGGACTCGCCGAAATCCGTGCTGTCTTGCAGGTCGCGCAGCAGGAGGTCGTCCTCGTTGAAACCGATCTCTTCGAGGCACGTCCACCAGTCGAGGCGGTCGAGCCGCTCGCGTTCGCGCTGATTATAGCCCTGATAAGTTTTCTTGAGTGTCCCGAAGGCGGCGTTGGCCTGCGCCGAGAAATCCCAGGAGCCGGGGCGGGAGACGCGACCGTCGCGCATCAGCGACGCCTCGAAGCGATGGTCCTTGAGCGTGAGTTGAAACTCGCGGCAGAGCGCGAGAATGCGTTCGTGGCTTGCGCCGACCCATTCGCCGCCGAGTTCGCAGACGAGTTCGCGGTTCTCATCGAAGCGAAACGATTGGACGCGCCCGCCGTGCCGCTCTCTGGCTTCGAGCACGGTCACGTCCCAGCCCGCCGCTTTCAGGGCGTAGGCGGCGGCGAGGCCGGAGAGACCCGCGCCGACGACGACGCACGAATGCGCCCCGCCGCGCCGCCGCGCCGTCTGCGCCGTCGAGCTCTTGAGCAGGAAGGGAACGCCGAGCGCGGCCGCGCCGAAGGATTTGAGAAACGCGCGACGGTTTGTACGCGCTTTCGTGTCAGGCTCGATGCTGTTGCTTAGCGTGGCTTTAGACGGCAATAACTGTCATTCCTTCCGCAGAAAAATCTCAAGTCAGAACGAGTTAACCAACACTAATCGTCTTTGCCTGCGTGTGCGTTGGGACGCGCCATGTTCGCTTCCTGCGCACGTCGCAGCTCCTCGCGGAATTCTTCCCGGTCGCGCGTGGCCTGTGCAACGCGACGGGTCTTTTCGTTGAGATAACGCTGGCCTTTGATTTCGGAGTTTTGGAGCGCGTCAGCCCATCCGCGAAGTTGGCGGGAGATGTTTTCGGCCAGTAATTTCAAATTTGAGATTTCAGATTTGAGATCACTAAACACAGGCAGTTGTTCGAACAGGCAGAGCATCGAGCGCACTTCTCCCACCGAGCCGCGTGCGATGTAAATAAATGTCAACAACTCTTGAGTCGTGCCGCGTTCATAGCCTTCCGCGACGTTGTTGGAGACGGAGACGGCGGCGCGCTCAATTTGGTCGCGGAGGCTGGATTGACCTTTGAATCTATCGCCCGAGGTGAAAGCGTAAATTTGGACGCCCAACTCGATAGCCGCCTGCCAGACCGGAAGTTCCTCAAAGCGCTTGTACTTCATAAAGAACTCCTCCGCTTCATCGTCATAGTTCAGACGATTTCAAATTTGAGATTTGAGATTTGAGAGACGTTGTTGCATAAAAGAGGATGAGCGAAGCTGACCCTCGAACTGAACCTATCTTAGGCGACGACCTTGTAGCTGTCGGGCATCCCTTCGTGCGTCATCCGGTTCAAGGCCGCGCATCGCACCAGCAGTTGGCTGG
>DASQMC010000055.1:0-6791 GCA_035645695.1 Pyrinomonadaceae bacterium | reverse complement strand
TTCACGCGGAGGCGCGGAGATCGCGCGGAGGACGCGGAGGCTTGAAGGACTTTCAAGCCTCCGCGTCCTCCGCGCGATCTCCGCGCCTCCGCGTGAAATGACGCTGCCCCCGGCTAACCTGAAAAGAGCCAAAGCCCGATCAGGTTCCATGCTCGATCAAGCTTTGGCTCTTACTTAAAGCGCAGGCGATCTTTATTACTTCGCCGCAGAGGCTTTCTGTTCCTGCGTGCGCGGCGGCGCGTTCTTCACGTGCCGGTCGAACCAGTCGAGCATTTCATAGAGCACATGTTCCGTCGTCTCGCGCGCCGCGTAGCCGTGCGATTCGAGCGGCAGCATGACGAGACGCGCCGTGCCGCCCGTGCCGCGTATGGCCTGATACATGCGCTCGGACTGGATCGGGAACGTGCCCGTGTTGTTATCGGCCTCGCCGTGTAGCAACAGGATCGGCTCTTTGATCTTGTGCGCGTTCATAAACGGCGAGACTTTGATGTACATCTCCGGCGCTTCCCACAAAACACGCCGCTCGCTCTGGAACCCGAAAGGCGTGAGCGTGCGGTTATACGCGCCGCTGCGCGCGATTCCGGCGCGGAACAGGTCGCTGTGCGCGAGCAGGTTCGCCGTCATGAACGCACCGTAACTGTGGCCGCCCACGCCGACGCGTTCCGGGTCCGTGACGCCCATCTCCACGGCCTTGTCAATCGCCGCCTTCGCGCTTGAGACGATCTGCTCGACGTAAGTGTTGTTGACCGTCTCGGGGTCGCCGACGACGGGCATCGTCGTGTTGTCCAAAACGGCGTAACCGTTCATCAGGAAGAACAGGTGCGACGGGCCGCCGATGGTCGTAAAACGCTGGGTCGAGCCTGAGACCTGACCGGCCGTGGCCGCGTCGTTGAACTCCAGCGGGTAAGCCCAGACGACCGTGGGGAGGCGCGTGCCTTCCTTGTAGCCGGGCGGCAGGTAAAGCGTGAAGGAGAGTTGCACGCCGTCCGCGCGCTTGTAGGTGACGAGTTGCTTTCGTATGTCGCGCAGTTGCGGCGTCGGGTCTGGGAACTGCGTGAGCGGCTTCAAGGTTGACTGCCACGCCGTTTCGCCCGCGGCCGGAGCAGCAGCACGCGCCGCATCACCCGTGATTGTGCGCAGGAAGAGATTTCCCGGCTCAATCGGCGTCTCGCGGCGCGTGACGAACTGCGTGGCGTCGTCTTTCAAAAGCGCCACCACCGTTTCGTAGCTCTTGGCGTCGCTGCGGAACAGGCGTTCCGCCTTGAGCGTCGTCAAACTCATGCGGTCGAGGAACGGCCGGTCGCCTTCCGCCGACGCGCCCGTGCCGGAGAGGAAGATCCAATCGTTGTTGTAGATGACCGCGCGGTGGCCTGTGGGCAGCACGCGCGTGAAGGGCTGCCCCGGATCGTTGTAGCGATCCTGCACGTTGCGATGCGAGACGAGGCGCGGCGCAACATTCGGCGTGTCCGCGTTGACGAGTTGCGTGCGGACGCGACGCGTGTCTCGGTTGTAGTCGTTCGCAAACGCCAGTCCGCCGCGCTCCAACCACTGCATCCCGGCATAGCGATCTTCGAGTTTCAACAACTCGACGGGCGCGCCCGTGAACGGCGCTTTGAGCATCAACACGCGGTCGCGGTGCGGGACTTTCTTCTTCGGGTCGCCTTCGTCCAGAGCCTCGATCCAGACGAGCGTCGCCGGCTCCGTCGGTCGCCAACTCGGCGAGCGCGGCCCCGTAGGCACGCCGTCAATCGGCACTTGATCCTGCAAGGGCATGCTCGCCACCTTATGAATCAACTTGCCCCGCGTGTCCCACACCTCCACATCCTTCGGGAAATCGTTGGCCGGGTAGAGGAACGAATAGGGGCGTTTGATACGCGCGACGAGCAGGTGCTGGCCGTCGGGCGCGGGCGCGGCCTCCTCGTAGACGCCGGGCTCGCCGACGTTCGTCGCGCGACCGCTCTCCGCATCGACGAGCGCGAGTTGCGCCGTCGCATAGTAGTCGAACAGTTCCTCGTCGTAAGGCGTCCTGAGCAAATCCTGATACGTGCGCACCGGCCCGGCGCGGCCTGCGCTCTCCTGTATGTTCGGCTCGCGCGGCACGTTCGACGCGGGCGCGAGCTTCGCACGCGCCGCCGGAACGACTCGCGCGAGCAGCGTGCGCCTGTCCGGCATCCACTGGAGCGGTTCGCCGTAAGCCGCGTTGAGCATCAAATCTTTGATCTTCGTCGCGCGCCCCGTGGCGGCGTCGCCCACCCACAACTCGATCCCGTTCGCCAGCGTGTTCGTGAAGGCGAAACGCCGCCCGTCAGGACTCCACTGCGGGTAGCTCACGCGCGCCCCCGGCGGCAACTCGATCTTCGTCTCCGCGCCGTCGGCGATACGTTTCAAAGAGAGCGTTACGAAATAAGGAGCGAGGTGCCGCCCGTTGGTGTTCGGGTTGATGCGATAACCGGCGAGCCTCAACATCGGCTGCGCCAGATCACTGATCGGCGGGTAACGCACGCCCGTCGCCAGCAACATCTGATCGCGCGCCGGGCTGATCGAGATCAACGGCGTGACGGGCGAGTTCAACACGTCGAGCACGCCCTGCGGCGGCTTCCTGTAACCTTGCCCTGCAACCCCGCAGGCGAGCAGTAACAGCGCGCACAATGACACTGCCGCGCGCCTGAACGACGGCAACAGAAAATCTCTCGAAGACATAGCGAAGGCCTTTCTTCCGCACGGACGCTGGGGAAGCGCGCGTGTCGAATCATTAACAGTCCGGTCGAGCATCAACGAGACTGAATTTACTTAAGGAGTTTGGTGCTGACCGGAGGAAATTAACCGCGCGCGGGCATGCTTGTCAAATTTCGTCCGGGGCTTCGCTTGACAAGCGTGGATGAATCGGTAAAATCTCTTTTTGCTGAGCGGGAGTAACTCAGTGGTAGAGTGCGACCTTGCCAAGGTCGAAGTCGCGAGTTCAAATCTCGTCTCCCGCTCCAAAAAGTTCAAGTCGAAAGGCGAAGGGCGAAAGTTAAGCGAGGCCACTCCTTATCGTCCTTCGCCTTTCTTCGATTTTCCCTTCCCCAGCGGCGGCGTAGCCAAGTGGTAAGGCAGAGGTCTGCAAAACCTTTATTCATCGGTTCGATTCCGATCGCCGCCTTCAATTGAATCAATAAGTTAAGGGCAGCCTATAGGCTGCCCTTAGTCGTTTGGTCTGCCAGTGGTCTGCCAAATTCCCGGAAACTATGTTTAGAATGTCCTTCGTCGCAGCTTTCGGCGGTGTGGAGTGAATCGGCGGAGAGACTTCTAGCATGTCCCATAATCCTGAAAAAGAGAAACAGGAACGCATCAAACATCTGGCGACGTTGCTGCCGGAATTGTCGGAGAGTCAGTTAGGGTGGATCGAAGAAATCGTTAAGCAGCTTCGCAGGGCGCGCACATACGACCGCGACAAACGGTCAGACTTCGTTTCTGATTGCTTGCTTCAAGAAGTCGGCGACGCCTTACGCCTTCATCATTGCTTCTCACGCGAACCATTCTCGAAAGATAAGTTTGAATATCTGCTAGAGCGGGCATCGAATCATTGCGGTGTGCGCGCTGAACTTGCTCCGAAGGGTAATTCTGGTCACGACGTTACAATAGGAGGCGTCAAGTTTTCGCTCAAGACTCAGGCGGATAAGAGCATTAAGCGAAACTCCGTCCTAATCTCAAAGTTTATGGAGCTGGGCAAAGGTCAATGGGGAGACGATGAAAAGGATTTGATAGGTCTGCGGGAACGGTTCTTTTCTCACATGAAATCTTATGACCGGATTCTTGTCCTTCGCACCGTTTCTAAAGCCCCTGCCGGGTGGGAATATGAATTGGTAGAGATACCGAAAGCCCTTTTACAACGGGCGGCGGGTGGAACTCTCCGCATGATGCACGAAAGCAAACAGAATCCAAAGCCCGGCTATTGCGACGTGCGAGATGCTAAAGGCAACTTACTTTTTCAGCTTTATTTCGACGGCGGGACGGAGCGCAAGTTACAAATCAAAGCCATCAACATTGAAAATTGCATCGTTCATGCAAGGTGGAGTTTCCCCGCTGATGATTTAATAACTGAAAGCTAAGTTAGCGACCTTCGTTTGCGTGAGCCTCTTTCGAGCGATTTCCCCATACTTGGGATTTAATTCAATCCCGACGCACCGCCTTCCCTGTTCGATACAAACCTCGCCGACCGTGCCAGAGCCAAAGAACGGATCAAGCACCAATGAGCCGGGCTTACTTCCGGCGAGAATGCACGGCTTGACGAGCGACGGCGGGAAAACTGCGAAATGAGCGTCTTTGAAGCCTTCCGTATTGAGCGACCAAATCGTGCGCTTATTCCTTAGCCCCTTATTCTCCTTCGTCGGCTCTTTAATGGCTTCGTGGTCGTAGTAATACCGCTCCGACTTGGACATTAAAAATAGATATTCGTGCGCTTGCGTCGGCCTGTCTTTGACGGATTCGGGCTGGCAATTCGGTTTATGCCAGATAATATCCGACCGAAGATGCCAGCCGTCAGCTTGAAGCGCGAACGCCACGCGCCACGGCACGCCGATTAAGTCTTTCGGCTTTAGACCTTCCGGCGTAGGGGCGCGATAGCTCATTGCTCGCGCCCGGTTCTTCTTATCCGAGCCGCGCCACGTCCGCCCGCCGCTTGTGTAAGAGTCGCCGATGTTAAGCCAAAACGTGCCGTCGTCGGTTAAGACTCTGCGGACTTGCCGGAAAACTGAAACCAGCTTTTCGATGTAGTCGGTAAGGGACATTTCCGCGCCTATCTGCCCCTCGATTTCATAGTCGCGCAATCCCCAATAAGGCGGGCTTGTGACACAGCATTGAAAAAAGTTGTCGGGAAATTTGGCGAGTTCCGTCAACGCATCGCCGACGATGATTGTGCAAGGTTCGGTTGACGCTTCGGAGTGTGTGCCGTTGGAGTTGCCATTTTCGGCTCGCATTCGCTTCATAATTAGCCCCTAAGATTCTCACGCGAGTTCGCCCGATGGCAAGGTCAAGGGCGAGCCGGAAAGTGGCTCGCCCGCGACTTTGCCGGTCGCATGCAAGCCGTTAACCCCGCTTCGCCTTTTTGAAAAGCATCGCCTATAGCTTTTGTGACGCGCCTTCCTGCATCGTCGGCAAGACCTGAGAATAAGTGTCGAGTGTGAGCGTGATGCTCGCGTGTACTAACCGCTCGGAAATGCTATTCTTTCGGCTTTTTAATGATGCTGCGCAGCCGTTTCTTAGGTGGCGTCCTCTTGTCTAACAGATTCTTATGCCGTGTTTGCAGCATCTGTGCGAACGACTGGCGTTTTAACCCCAGCCTCTTGGCGGCGCGTGTGATGCTTCCGCCTTCCAACTCCAAAGCTTGCTCTATCAGCCTCGCTTCTAACTCCTGCACCGCGCCGTAAAAAGTAAAGTTCTTTTCGTGCAACTGCATACCCGAAAGCCTCTGGATCACTTTCAGGGCACACGCTTGAAGCCGCTCTATGTCCTCGGCGTCCTGCGTGCCTTTTAGCAGTTCCTGGGCGCGCATATAGACCTGTGCCACCTCAGACACGGACAGCCGCCACGTCGCGCCGTGTTCTTCTATCAACGTCATCGCGGCTTGTCCGGCCTGCGTGTGCGCGCCGGATTGCTGCGCTATGTTCATAGCCCGCCGCATGATGTCGGCAGAGCTATCTAAGCCGCCGAGTCTCGCCCAAATGATGCCTTGAAGGGTCAGGGCGTCGGCGAGTAAGGCTGACTCTCCGCCCGCCTCGAAAGTCTTAATGACGCTGCCGATGATGCGATTCGCTTCCCTGTATTTTCGCTCCGCAACCAACACCCGCGTCCGCGTCTCGTCCACCTGCGCCAGGTTGCCGGTGTCTTTAAGTCTCGTGAATATCAGTTGCGCCCGATCAAGATGTTCGTGCGCTTCACTGTGTCGCCCCAACTTGTAGAGCGTCATGGCAAGGTTATTGAGGTTGAGCGCGCAGTATCTTTCATTCCCGGCCAGTTCGTAATGATAGATTGCGGCGGTAAATTCTATGATCGCCCTGTCAGTGTAATCGCTATTCCCCTCCAATGGCGCAAGTCGTATCAAGACTAAGGCCATCTGACCGTGCCATCTGCCTTTTAGGGCGTCGTTCGCATACTGGAAAACTGATTCCGCCTTTTCGAGAATGCGCAACGCCGCGTAGTACTTATTCTCCCATATCTCAACCACCGTGAGTCGAATCAGGATTTTCGCCTTCAACTCTACGTCTTCGTCCCGCAAAGGACTCAATGCCTCCTGCATGACGACGCGCGCGTTGTCGTGTTCGCCCGCCCGCCAGTAGCAGAAACCGAGTTCGTACTGAACCTCGGACACTTTCCTGCATTCGCCCTGAGATTGGAAAAGGCGCAAGGCTTCCGTAAGCAGGTCTTTGGCCTGTTCTTCCGCGCCCGCCACATTCCCCACGCTCCCTAGCCAACCCATGAGCGCGCCGCATTGAAGCAAAACCTCTGCGGCCGTCATGGGCGGCAACTCTCCAACGTCCGGTCTCTGTCCGATCCCCTGCCAGAGTTCGCCTAGAGCCTCGCGCGCGGTCTCATATTGCCCCTTGTGTATGAGGTCTGCCGCGATCCGGCAGCGCAGCAGGGCGCGCTCATTCCCGGTCAGCGAGGAATTATCTAGAGCCTGTTATGAACTTTGAGCTAACACATCAGCCAGACGCTTGAGCATCAAGATAGCAAAGGCCAAGAAATGCAAGCCAGCCACAGTCTCCGGCAACCTTTCATAATCACGCGCCAAACGACGGAAGCGTGCCGCC
>DASQMC010000054.1:0-42023 GCA_035645695.1 Pyrinomonadaceae bacterium | reverse complement strand
TTTTTGGTGCAAGTCGCGCAGGCTCTCTTCGGCACATCGCGCGCCGCGAACGCGGCCTACGTCGCGTTCGCGCTACTGGTTATGGGATCGCTCGCCGCCTGGTGTTTGCTCAGACGCGACTCGGGCGAACGTGACTACGCCGGGCGCGCGGCGCTCCTCGCGACGGCGTTCACCGTCCTGTTATCGCCGCATTACACATGGTATTTCGCGTGGCTCATCCTTTTCCTGTGCATCGCAAGCGCGCGAACTCTCGTGCCGCTCCTGTGCCTGACGGTCGCCGCCTTCATACTCTACGGCACGTGGCTCGGCGACGCGCACGCGCAAATGCTTCGCATCAACGCGTCCATTTACCTGCCCTGCGCCGCGCTGCTCATTGCCTGTTACTTGTGGCGCGGCGCGTCGAAGGACGATGAAAGAGCGGGCGGCGATGTGATAAAGTTTCGGTAAATGTAAAAGGGAGGGAGAGACTGTTTGACACGACAATTAAGCAACGGTCGGCGCGCGCTGGTGACGGGCGGCGCCGGACTCATCGGCTCGCACATCGTCGATCTCCTGATCGATGAAGGCTATAGCGTGCGCATACTCGACAACCTTGAGCCGAACACACACCGCCAGGGTCGCCCCGCGTGGGTCAACGACGCGGCCGAGTTCGTCGAAGGCGACGTGCGTGACCGCGCTCTCATTGCCGCCGCGCTCGACGGCGTCGATGTCGTCTTTCATCAGGCGGCCTACGGCGGCTACATGCCGGAGATTTCAAAGTACGTGGGCGTCAACAGTTTCGCCACGGCGCAGATGCTCGAAGTGATTCGCGACGAGAATTTGCCCGTCAAAAAAATCGTCGTCGCCTCGTCGCAGGCGGTCTACAGCGAGGGCGCGGGTGTTTGTGCCGACGGACACGGCCTGGTCTTTCCCGCCGTGCGTCCCGTCGAACAACTGCGCCGCGGAGACTTCAGCGTCCACTGCCCGCATTGCGACCGCCCGACCACGCCCGCGCCCACGCCGGAACGCGCGCCCATCGGCGGCGAAACCGTCTACGCCATCACGAAAGTCGATCAGGAACGCCTCGTGCTGACGTGGGGACGGCAGACGGGCGTGCCCACCGTCGCCCTGCGCTACTCATGCACCTACGGGCCGCGCCAGTCCATCTTCAACCCTTATACGGGTGTGATCGCCATCTTCTGCACGCGCTTCCTGAACGGGCAGCCGCCCGTCCTCTACGAAGACGGCGAGCAGACGCGCGACTTCAGCTTCGTCGAAGACATCGCCCGCGCCAACCTCCTCGCCGCGACGACCGATAAACTCGACGGCCTCGCCGCAAACGTCGGCAGCGGGGAAGCGACCAGCATACGCGAGATCGCGCGCTTGATCTCAGATGCCTTGAACGTTTCGATCCACCCGGTCGCACAGGGGGAGTTTCGCCCCGGCGAGATGCGGCACCTCATTTCCGACACCGCTCTTATCCGCGCCGCCGGCTACGAGCCGCAGGTGTCGCTCGCAACGGGCATCCGCCGCTACATCGAATGGATCGGTCAGCAAATGGACGTGCGCGACTACTTCGCCGCGGCTGAAACTCTGCTGCGCGCGAAAGGCATCGTGCATCGCGTGGCGGCAAAATAGCGTGCTTGCCTCCGTGCCCCTGCGGTGTCCTCCGTGTCTGCGATTGTGAGTGTCGATTGATCAAGCATTCACCACCGCAGACACGGAGGACACCGCAGGGGGCACAGAGAAAACCTAAGCAACATGTGATTGCAGATGGCTATAGTTGACAGCGTGGCTGCGCCTGATTTCGATATGAACACACTTACAAATATGCCCATGCCCGTCTCGGTCGTCATCCCCGCTCTGAACGAGGAGGAGACGATAGGTGCGGTCGTGCGCGCCGTGCCGCGCGAGATCGCATCCGAGGTGATCGTGGTTGATAACGGTAGCGACGACCGCACGGCGGAGAGCGCGCGAGAGGCGGGCGCGCGTGTGGTTTCCGAGCCGCGTCGCGGTTACGGGCGCGCATGTCGCGCGGGCGCCGCGTCGGTCGCGGCGGAGTGCGAGATCATAGTTTTTCTGGACGGCGACGGAAGCGATTGCCCCGAGTTGATGAATCGTCTCGTCGAGCCTGTGAGAGCGGGAACGCACGATTTCGTCACGGGGTCGCGCACGCGCGGACGACGAGAGCAGGGCAGCATGAACTTTCAACAACTCTTCGCGGGGCGCGCCGCGGGTCTGCTGCTCGGCGCGCTCTACGGCGTGCGCTACACGGACATGTGCCCGTTTCGCGCCATCCGCCGCGACGCGCTCGCGCGCCTGTCGATGCGAGAAGAGACTTACGGTTGGAATCTGGAGATGCAGATGCGTGCGGCGCGCGCGGGCTTGCGCATTCTCGAAGTGCCGGTCGAACATCGACGGCGGGCGGGCGGCGAGTCGAAAGTGTCGGGCAATTTGCGGGGCACGATCCTGGCCGGGACGCGCATCCTCTACACCGCCGCGCGCGTCGCCTGGGAGCGCACCTGACCGGCCGCTCACCTCGCGCGCCCCGTTCGTTTTCGCGCGCGGCCATACTCCTTAACAAAGGAGAGAGTGGCGAAACATCTTCTCACGCAGCCCCCAGCGCGCTGCTGCAACACGAGAGGGCGGCAACATGGGGGCAGCATCAATTCACTTGACGAAGACTAAGAGCGCGCGCGGAAGACTAGGAAATAATCCATCCCGTCGGGCTTGACGAAATCGTGTCGTTCGACGAGTGCGAAGCCCGCGCGTGCGGCCTCCGCGATCACTTTCCGTTCGTCCAGCCCGTGGTCGTCGCCCGTGCCGTTGCGGTCGATGATGCCGACGAGCGCGCCCGCGCTGAGCGAGCGGCGCAAGTTGCGCATGAGGCGAATCGGTTCGGCGATCTCGTGGTAAGTTTTCAGGATGAGCACGGCGTCAACGCTTGCGGCGGGCAGCAGCGGGTCGTCTTCTTTGCCGAGCACGGCGCGGACGTTCGCAAGTTGCTCACGCGCCGCGCGGTCTTCGATGTGCTTGAGATATTCCCGGTTGATCTCGACCGCGTAGACCGCGCCCTGCGCGCCGACCCGCCGCGCTGCGCGCACCGTAAACCAGCCCGAACCCGCGCCGATGTCGCCCACGCGCGAGCCTTCCCTGATCCGCAAAATGTCCATCACGCGATTGATCTGAAGTTTCTCATCGCGCTTCGCGTCCTCGAAGATCGAGAGGCTGCCCGTGTAAGGGTCGCTCGCCGGGCGGTCGAGTTTCTCCGACTCTTCCGCCGTCGCGGCTTGCTTCGGCGAGGACGAAACGGCGGGCTTCGACTTGCCGGGCGCGGGCTTGGGTTGTTGGAAAGCGAGCGACGCGCCGAGCAGCGTGAAGGATGCCGCGACGCAAAGAATGGTTTTAATGAAAAGTGTCAGCGCGTTTCGTTGCAGATCGGTATCTCCCGTTATGACAAATTGCGATTCGATGTGTCTTTACTCTGTGCCCCCTCTGTGTCCTCTGTGCCTCTGTGGTGAATCTTAGTCAAGTAAGCATTCACCACCGCAGACACAGAGCGCACAGAGGGGGCACGGAGAGTTGGATCAGGCGCACGTAAATCGCGTTTCGCTCTAAAATTATTGTGCGTTAACTAGGATGAGCGGAAGCCGCGCGCCGTTGCCGCCCCTGCCCGGCCTCAGCCACGCGCGATGATCTGTGTGTAGCGCGCGACCGCCGCGAATTCGGGACGCGCGCCGAGCGTCCGCTCGAACGAGAGCAGGCGCGCGTAAGCTTCCGGCGAGCCGGAGAGCGTGGCGGGCAGGTAATCCGCGACGACGCGCACGCCGCGCGTCGCGATCACGCGCAGCCCCGCGCCGGTCGCCAACTCGCCGAGGGAGTGCGCGTCATAAAGTCTGGCGGGGCCACCGTAGAGAGATTCGTTGACGTGCTCGGCCGTGAGAGCGTGTTCCGCTTCGTCCAGATCGTGAGCCTTCAGGACAGCGCGCATGGCCTCGCCCGCGCGGTTGCGCGCCACCAGCGAGACGATCCCGCCCGGCTTGACGAGCGCGGCCAGCGCGCGCAGGCAAGCGCGCGGGTCGGAGACGTATTCGAGGACGTTATGACAGGTCGCCGCGTCGAACGTCCGCGGCGCGAAAAGCTCTTGAGCGTTTTCGGCTACGGATTGATGAAAGGTGACGCGTGCGCCGAGCGTTGCGGCGCGGGCGGCATCGGCGGCAATCGCGAGCATCGTCGCCGACGGATCGACGACTGAAACGCGCCATCCGAGCGCGGCGAAGCGCAGGGCGAGCGCACCCGTGCCACCGCCGAGATCGAGCGCGCGTCCGGAATCTTGCGCGCGGTCGCGGCCTGCCTCCGCGTCGCGGTCGTGGCGTGCCTCTGTGTCGCGTGCGCGTTCCTCTTCAGTGGCGGCGGTGGATGTAGTTTCTCGTTGGTGTGTCGCGTCGGGCGCGTCTTCCCGTTGGTGTGTCGCGCCGGGCGCGTCGCGCTCCGGTCGCGCGTCGCGCGCCTGTTCGATGGCGGAGAGAAAGTTTTCCCACGCGATGTCTAGACGCAGACGCCCCTCGACGGTCTGTAGGTAAGCGGCGTATGCGGGCGCGCCCGACTCGAAGCGGGCGTCGGTCATCTGACCACGATTGAATGCGCGCCGCGCTCGCCGATGCGGCCGATACGCGCGGCGTCCGGGTAAACTTCTTTGAGGCGCGCGAGCAGGGCTTCTGCACGCGCAGAGGCGACGGAGATCAGGAGGCCACCGGCCGTCTGCGGGTCGAAGAAAAGGCTGGCGAGCGGTTGACCCACTTCGACGCCGATCTCGATGTCGTCGCCGACGTAGAGACGGTTCGTCTTGTCGCCGCTCGTCAACAAACCCTGCGCGGCGAGTTCGTGCGCGCCCGCGATAAGCGGCACGCGCGCCGCCTCGATTTCAATCGTCACGCCGCTGCCGCGCGCCATCTCCCACGCGTGGCCGAGGAGCGCGAACCCCGTCACGTCGGTCGCGGCGTGCGCGTCGAACTCCTGCATCAGTCCCGCCGCCTCACGCCCCGCGAGCAGCATCGTTTGGAGCGACGCCTCCATAACGTCCCGGCTCGCCTTGCCGAACTTGATGCCGGTGGAGATAACGCCCGTGCCGATGGGTTTCGTCAGGAGCAGAACATCGCCGGGGCGCGCGCCGCGATTCGTGATGACGCGGCGCGGGTTGATCGTGCCCGTCACGGCGTAGCCGAACATGATCTGCGGATCGTCTACGCTGTGGCCGCCGACGAGCGCAACATTGTGCTCGGTCAACACGTCCAGCCCGCCGCGCATGATCTCGCCGAGGATGGAGAAGTCCAAGCCCTTTTTCGGGAAGCAGGTGATGGCGAGCGCGGTGATGGGCTTGCCGCCCATCGCCCACACGTCGTTGATGGAATTGAGCGCGCTGATGCGCCCGTAGTCGTATGGGTCGTCAACGATGGGCGTGAAGAAATCGACCGTCTGGACGAGCGCGAGGTCTTCGGTCAGTTGATACACCCCGGCGTCGTCCGCCGTCTCGATGCCGACGAGCAGATTGGGATGTTTCGGGATGTTCAGTCCGCCCAGAACCTGGGCGAGCGCGCCGGGCGCGAGTTTCGCCGCTCAACCGGCGCAGTTGACCATCTCAGTCAGACGCATCAGTGGCCTCCCTTCTTTGAAGTTGCGGCCTAGAGTAGCAGTTCGCGAGCGCGCCGCCAAAAGCAGCGGCGGCCGGGACGACGCTTGCGCTTCAACGCCTCGCGCCGCGCATCAGGTTGCCCGGCGGCCTGTATCGGTAAGTCGATCAATGCGGCCTGTATCGGTAAGTCGATCAATTAAGGATTCATCGACGCGGGCGCACAGGGAGCGCCGTAGCGCGCACGGGGAAAGGCAAGAGCGATCTCAAATTTGAAATCTCAAACGGTCTTTTTGATCTCAAATTTGAAATCTCAAACGGTTTTTCCGATCTCAGATTTCAAATCTGAGATTGGAAATCTCAACCGATCTTTCCAATCTCGAATTTGAAATCTCAACTTGTCTTTCCGCGTGCGCTCCGCACGGCGTTCCCCATGCCTGCGTTACGAAAAGTTCTCAGTTTCCAAAGCAGATTGCCGCCAGTGCCTCTTTGCCGCGCGCCCGTTATATAATCCCGTCGATAATTCCAGAGCGGCGCAAATATCGGTGCCTGCTCTCCCGCGCCCGCACACAGAGAGACGAGAGAAGATCGCCCGTGACCGAAACATCTCAGCGCAGCATCGTCTGCCTCGCCAGCTATTTCAAAGGCGCGGAGTTTTTGCGCGAGTGCAAGCGACAGAACTGCCGCGTCTTTCTCATCACGAAAGAGAAGTGGCGCGCGGAGGCTTGGCCGCACGATTCGATTGACGAATTCATCACCCTGCCGGACGACGCCTCGCCCGATCATTTCGTCTATGCCGCGACACAGATCGCGCGACGGCATAAACCGGCGCGCGTCGTCGCGCTTGAAGAATTCGACGTGATCACGGCGGGTCTGATTCGCGAACACCTGCGTCTGCCCGGCATGACGAGCGCGGCGGCGCGCCTGTTCCGCGACAAGCTGGCGATGCGCGACGTGACGCAGGCCGCCAGTATCAACGTGCCGGAGTTCGTTCATGTGCTCAACTACGCGGAGTTGCATGAGTTTATGGAACGCGTGCCCGCGCCGTGGGTCTTGAAGCCGCGCACGGACGTGTCGGCCATCGGCATCAAGAAGATGCACGACGCGGAGCAGGTCTGGCGCGCGATAGACGCGCTCGAGGCGCGCGAGTGGTTCAACGAAAAGTCGTCCTTTTACCTGCTCGAACGTTTCGTCGCGGGCGAGGTCTATCACGTCGATTCAATCGTCTCGGGCGGGCGCGCGTCGTTCGCGGGCGTCAGCGTCTACGGGCGGCCGCCGATGAACGTCGCGCACGATGGCGGCGTCTTCATCTCTCACTTGCTCGAACGAGAGAGCGCAGACCGGGAGAGACTGCTGGAGATCAACCGGCAGGTTATCGACGCGCTCGGCCTGCGGCGCGGGGCGACGCACGCGGAGTTCATCAAGAGCGCGGCCGACGACCGATTTTATTTCCTCGAAATCGCCGCGCGCGTCGGCGGCGCGTACATCGCCGAGGCGTTGGAGACGGCGAGCGGCATCAATCTCTGGCGCGAATGGGCGAAGCTCGAATTGAGCGACGACGCGCACCCGTACGAAACAGAGCCCGCGCGCGAAGATTACGGCGGCATCGTGCTCTCGCTCGCGCGCCAGGAATGGCCGGACACTTCCGGCTACACGGATGCGGAGATCGTCTATCGCGTGCGCAAGCCTTACCACGTCGGCCTCGTCGTGCGCTCGCCCGACCACGCTCGCGTGCGCGAGTTGCTCGACGGCTACGCGCGGCGGTTCGCCGAGGAGTTCATCGCCGTCGCGCCCCCGCTCGAACGGGCGCAATAGTAGCCGGGAACACGGGCAAAAGCCGGGAATGCGGAACAGACGACGTGGCGTTTTCTGTCCCGCATTCCCGGCTTCCGTCTTTTAGTTTACGCGCCTTCCTGTGTCTAGTTCGTCGTGCGTTCGCTTGGCGGGTGGACGGCGTGGAAATCGCGGTAGAAGCGCTCCGAGTAATCGTTCAATAAATACTCGATGCGCTCCGCCTCCCGCGACTTGACGATCAAACCGACGTGCGACTCTTTGTTCATGCGCCACACGATCTCGGGGTCGTCGTAATGCGAAGTGTCCGGGTACTTCTCGCGCGCGAGCGAGACGAGGAGTCCGGCGTAGTCCGCACGATGCGGCGGCAGTTGATATTCGCCGGGCTTGCCGCCCGCGATCTCGATCTTCGCCCATTCGCGCCAGAGGTTGATGCCGGTTGCGGCTTCGACGAGTTCCACGATGTTCGCGCCGCCGACGCGCGCCGCCGTTTCGAGAAAATAGAACTCGCCGTCCTCTCGCCCCTTGATGAATTCCGTGTGCGAGACGCCGTAGGGCAGGCGCATCGCGCCGAGCACCGTGCGATTGATCTCCTGCAAGGCCGTCTCGTCCCGTGTGCCGCGCACGCAGGTGCGCGTGGTGAAGATGCCGCCGCCGTGCGCCACGTCGAGCGGCGGATGCCCGTAACGGTTGACGGCGGCGAACAGCACTTGCCCTTCGTAGACGATGGAATCGACGTGGTAGATGTCGCCGGGCACGTAGCATTCGATGACGTGGAAACACTGGCGGTCGCCGAGCGTGTCGAGCGCGGGCCAGAGTTCGTCGGCCTCTCTGATCTTCCTGATGCCGGTGGCCGAAGCCTCGAAGCGCGGCTTGAGCAACCACGGCGCGGGAGTGCGGCGCATAAACGCGCGCAGGCGCTCGTAGTTGAGCACGTGCGCGAACTCGGGGACATTGATTCCGGCCTCCCGCGCACGCATCCGCATGGCGAGCTTGTCGCGGAAGTAGCGCGTCGTGGTTTCGCCCATGCCGGGAACGCGAAGGTGCTCGCGTAGGGCGGCGGCGATCTCCAGGTCGAAATCGTCGAGCGGGACGATGCGGTCGATCTCCTCCGTGCGCGCCACGTAGGAGACGCTTTTGATCACGTCTTCGTGAATCCACTTGTGATTATCGTCGGGCATGTAAAAGATTTCGTCCAACTCGGCGCGCGGCCAGTCGCCGTCGCGGATGCTGTGCGACGTGAGCAGGAGCACGCGGCAGCCCTGCCGCTTGCACTCGCGCATAAACTCCTGACCCTTTTCATAACTGGCGATACAGAGAACTGTCAGGGAACGTGTCCGGTTCGTCATCGAACTTGCCAACTCCTTCAGGAATTCCAAAAATCGCTGTTGATAATGCGGCGCGCTTCTTCGAGCGTGAGATCGCCGTGCGCGAATTTGTAGGCGACCGTCTCTTCATACGGGGCGCGCCCCTTGCGCGTGCGCAGGGCGGCCTGTTCGGGAGTGACGCCCGCCTCGTCGAGCGTCCGCGCGTGGCGCGGAGCGAAACAATGCGCGGCGAGCCAGTCGTCAATTTCTTCGGCGTCGGCGAAGCCCGCGTCGAGCCAGAGGCGCGCGGCCGCCGCGGGGCTTGTACCGGCGGGCAAAGCGTCGCCCCCGTGTCGTGCGAGCGTCTCGCCGATCAACCCTTCGAGCGCGGCCTGCGGCGGCGGCGATGCGTGCGGCGCGGCGTTGTCGTTCGTCATAAGAGTCTTTTCAATTTCGCGTGAACTAAGTTGCAGTCAGCTAATCTATAGCGGGTGCGCGTCCGTTGCCAAGTGGAGGCGCGGCGGCGTGCGGCGCGGGGCGGCCGAATCGTCGCCCAGAGGAGGTTCGCCGCACGCTTCCGTTTAGCGGGGGCGAGATTGCATAATGTCTCCATCCGGTTTGAGAGAGTTTTCCGAGGGACTATGACTTTCACCACCGTCGGCGTCGGGGGCTTTTACTCGAACGCGGGCAAGACCACTTTGATGTGCGAACTGCTCGGCGCGCTTCAACCCGGCTGGGAGGCCATCAAGATCACGCGCGGGCATTATCGTTCGTGCGGCAAAGACCCGCACGCGTGTTGCGTGAGCCATCTGCTCTCGGAAGAACCCTTGATTCGTTCCGGGCGCGCGGAAACTTACGCGCAGGGCAAAGACACTGGGCGTTACTGGGACGCAGGGGCGGAGAACGTCCACTGGGTCGTGGTGACGGACAAGCAGGTCGAGCGCGGCATCAGGTCTGCCCTCGCGCGCGTGCGGTCGGGCGGCGTGCTCATCGAAGGGACGAGTTTCGTGCAGTTCGTGGAAGTCGATTTGATGTTGATGGCGGCGCGCGCTTCGGGTGCGGAGAAGATCAAACCGTCGGCGCGACGCGCACTCTCAAAAACGTCCGCGCTCTACCTCTTCGACGACGAGGAGGATGCGCGCAGCAGGGGAGACGCGCGCGAGCGTTTCGATGCCTGGACGGCGGGCGCGCTCGACGGGAATTTGACGCGCGGCATCCCCGTCTACACGAGAGAAGACTTGCCGCGCTTGATCGAGCGCGTGCGGGAAGTTCAACGCGGCGTCGCCGCTTGAGTTGATTTGACGAGCCGGTAGGAGGAGGAAATCATGTCGAACGATGATCGCGAGAAGAAGGATGGGGAACGCAAAGACGGTGATCGCTCGGAGATGCACGAGGCCGTCGCCGAGCGCGCGGCGGGGCAGAAACCCGCGCAACTGCCGCGCGACAAATCGAACCATTTGATCGGCGACGACGAGACGCCCGCGCAGTTGAAAGATGACGCGAGCTGACACGCCATGCCCGGCAGCCAAGGCCACATCCACCAACTGAATTGTTCAGGCGGCGGCGTGCCGAAGCTGCCCGTCGAAGCGGCGCAACTGACGCCCACCGGAATTGTCGGCGACCGTCAGCGACGGCCATTTCACGGCGGCCCGCAGCGCGCTCTCTGCCTCTACTCGCTCGAAGTGATTCGGGCGTTGCAGGCCGAAGGCCATCCCATCTATCCGGGATCGGTCGGCGAAAACGTCACGGTTGCCGGGCTCGATTGGTCGGAACTCGTGCCCGGTCGCCGTCTCGCGCTGGGAGACGAGGTGATCATCGAACTCACTTCTTACACTCAACCGTGCCGGACTATCGGCGGCTCGTTCGGCGACGGGAAATTTAATCGCATCTCGCAGAAAGAGCACGCGGGCGAGTCGCGGCTGTACGCGCGCGTCATACGCACGGGCAGGCTCGCCGTCGGCCAGCAGGTGCGCGTGTTGGAAGGCGAGGCCGCCGCCGCAGCGCCGCAGGAGAGATGAGGGAAGGCGAAGGATAATCAATCGTGAATAAAAAGAGCGCACTCGTACTTGTAGATATTCAAAACGATTTTTGTCCGGGCGGCTCGCTCGCCGTCAGCGAGGGCGACCGCGTTGTGCCCGTGGTCAACGAACTGCAAAAGCATTTCGATCTCATCATTGCGACGAAGGACTGGCACCCCGCGGGGCATTCGAGTTTTGCCTCGCTCTGGCCGCCGCATTGCGTGCAGGAGACGGCGGGCGCGGAGTTTGTCGCGGGGCTGGATACGAGCCGCGTCGCGCGCGTTTTCCTGAAGGGCACGGATACGGAGATCGATTCATACAGCGGCTTCTTCGACAACGAGCACCGGCGCGCCACAGGGCTCGGCGATTATCTGAAAGAGCGCGGCGTGACGGATGTTGTAGTCGTCGGGCTCGCCACCGATTACTGCGTGAAATACACCGCGCTCGACGCCGTGATGCTCGGCTTTAAAACGACGGTCGTAGTGGACGCTTGCCGCGGCGTGGAGGTACAGGAAGGCGACTCGGCGCGCGCCCTCGAAGAGATGGCGGCCGCCGGGGTACGGCTCATGGAAAGCCGCCAATTGCTCGACGTGGAGCAAGCGTCGAACAACTGACGGCGCGTGTGAGAACCGGTTCAATTCATCAACAGGCTCGGCCAATAGGAGGAACTCAATGCGACGCACTTACATGCTTCTCGCCACGCTCGCACTTCTCATGCTCTCGGGCGGTTGCACCGCGGAGAGAGCCAGTTCGCCCGCAGGCAGCAGCGGTAACGCGAACGCCGCGAACACGGCGGGCACGGGTAATAACAGCACGGGCAGCCGCGAAGGGATCGGGCCGAGGGACACGGGCATCGGCGGCACGAGCGACGGCAACACCCGCACGACCGTCAACGGCAATTCCAACGTCGAACCGACGGGCGTCAACAAGAACGCCGGGCAGGGCGCAGGCGGAAACAGCGGCAGCGGCGCAAACGCCAACAGACCCTGATCAACCTCCGGCGCGACCGACGAGACTCATCTTTAGAGAGCAGTTCAAAGAAGTGAGGCCGCGAAGTTAACTTTATGAGTTAACTTCGCGGCCTCGCTTCTTTGAACGGTTCTTTAAACGCCTGGACGCCTCTCTTAGTGCTGAACGCCTTCGATGAAGGCTTTGAGCAGGCGCGAGCGCGAGGGGTGACGCAGCTTGCGCAACGCCTTGGCCTCGATCTGGCGAATGCGTTCGCGCGTGACGCTGAAGTCTTTGCCTACCTCTTCGAGCGTGTGCTCCTCGCCGACGGGGCCGAGGCCGTAACGCATCTTGATCACTTTCTCTTCGCGCGGCGAGAGCGTCGCCAGCACTTCGTCCGTGATCTCTCTGAGATTCGCGGCGACGACAGAATCGGCCGGGTTGACGCGTCCCTTGTCCTCGATGAAGTCGCCGAGGTGCGAATCTTCCTCTTCGCCGATGGGCGTCTCCAGAGAGATCGGCTGCTGCGCCAGCTTGAAGACGCTGCGCACCTTCGAGACGGGCATATCCACCTTCTGCGCGATCTCCTCGCTCGTCGGCTCGCGCCCCAACTCCTGCACGAGCGCGCGCGAGGTGCGGACGAGTTTGTTGATCGTCTCGATCATGTGGACGGGGATACGGATCGTGCGCGCCTGATCGGCGATGGCGCGCGTGATCGCCTGTCGAATCCACCACGTCGCGTAGGTCGAAAACTTGTAGCCGCGCCGCCAGTCGAATTTCTCCACGCCGCGCATGAGACCGATGTTGCCCTCCTGTATGAGGTCTAGGAACTGTAGGCCGCGGTTCGTGTACTTCTTCGCAATCGAGACGACGAGACGCAGGTTCGCTTCCGTCAACTCGCTTTTGGCCTCGATGGTCTCGGCGACGCTGCGCGCGATTGACTGGTGCGAGCGTTTGATCTCAAGGATGGAGACTTGATGCTCCGCCTCGATCTCCTTGAGTCGCTTCCTGGCCGCGCTGATGTGCTTCTTGAAGTCTTTTTCCTGCTCCGGCTTGATGCGCTTCGCGTGAAGTTTCTCCGTGTATTTCTCGATGTCGCGCTCGGCCGTGCGGATGTCTTTGTGGACGGCGGCGATGGCGTCGATGAGGCGCTGGCGCGTCGCGTCCTTGAGCGTGAGTTGCTTCATCTCCTGCGCGATCTCAAGGCGCGCGCCCGCCACCTTGCGACGCAGCCGCATCAGTTTCTTGCTGCGCTTGCCGCGCGTGACCTGTTGTTCGGCGCGTAGCTTCTCCCAATCCTTCAAGCCCTGCTGAAAGATCGTGTTGACACGCTCGATGCCTTCGAGCGTCCAGCGCTGGTATTCTTCGGTCTTGTCTTCGAGGTCGGCCACGTCGGCCTGATCCGCGAAGGCCACCACGTCGCGGATGCTGAGCATTCCGGCGTCGATGTCTTCGCCGATCTGCAAGAGTCCTTTGAGGGCGATGGGCGAGCGCGCCAGAGACTTGTGCGTGCGGTTCTGGCCGCGTTCGATGCGCTTGGCGATGGAGACTTCCTGTTCGCGCGTCAGGAGAGGGACGGTTCCCATCTGGCGCAGGTAGGTGCGCACGGGGTCGCTCGATTTGTCGTCCACACCGGCCGACAGGTCGAGTTCGTCTTCGGCGTCGAGCGGGTCGTCCGTCTCGTCGGCGGCGACCGCGGCGACTTCTTCGATCAAAAGTTCGTCCGAGTCGGCTTCGGTCAGGCTCGCGCCGCCGAGTTTTTGTAAAACGTCTTCGAGTTTGCTGGTGGAGATGGCGTCGTCGTGCTGCTCTTCGCCGACCCCATCGAAAGAAAGGTATTTGTCGCCGCCACCGAAACCCACCGGGCGAAGGCCGTCGTCCGCTCTGTCCTTCTCAATCATACTTGCCATTAACCTCTGCGCCTGCCGCTCTTTAGCGCACGATGCGTGTAAAAGTGCCGCCTCTACGATAAACTATTTAATTAGGCCACGTTGCCTGTAGCATAAACTCCTTCGGCGTGCGAGGCAACCCCTTTTGCGCTACACCGTTACAGGAGTTAGATGAATTAAAAGATTAAAAAGTTTTATCGTGGGGGAAATTAACCCCTTTATGTGAGGGAAGTAAGGCGTAAATCCAACGAAATGCTGCCAAAGTGGGTGCGAAAGGGTCACGTGGGAACGTCCTCTGAAAGAAACGACGACTCTCTAAAGATTCTCGCGGGAAGCAACCTGAAAACGGCGACCGGGAAAAGTTCCGTGGACGCGAGGGCGTCCCGCGCGGTGTGTCGCGGGCGGCATCAGGCGGCCGGGGGCGTGAGTTCAGGAAAACTGGATGCGTTGCCAGACGACCCTTTCGTCCGGAAACGAAATGCCTTCTTCTTCGCGCAGCGAACTCGCCGAGGCGACGATGGTTTCGACATCGTGATACACGTCGTCGCAGGGAGGGCAGCAGCCGAGGTGCTCGCGCACCCCGTTTCGGGTCGGTTCGTCGAGCGCACCGGCGTGGTATTCGCTCAGCAAGGGCAAACTTTCTTCACATTCCATTTATAGGGTGTCTCCCGGAGGGGGCTTAAAATATCTGGCGCACGTAAGATGCTAATTTTGCGCGGCCTGTCGCCTGATGAGGTCTCTTAATTTTAAACGCGCCTTGTGCAGTTGCGATTTACTCGTGCCCGTCGAGCAGCCGAGCATGCGCCCGATCTCCTCGTGTTCGTAGCCCTCCACGTCGTGGAGGACGAACACGCTGCGGTAGCCGGGCGGCAGTTCCGAGATGGCTTTTTCCAGCGCGATGCGGTCAACGATGGGCATTTTGTCCTGATTCTCCGTGCCGCGCACGATCTGGACGGGCGTCTCGCCCTCCATCGTCAGCAACTCGGAGCGCGTGCTGCTCTTGCGGAAGTACATCAGGACGTGGTTGACCGTCATGCGGTGCAGCCAGGTGGTGAAAGCCGAGTCGCCGCGGAAACTGCCGATCTTGTTGAAGAGGTGTATGAAAACTTCCTGCGTCAGGTCTTCGGCGGTCGAGGGGTTTGTAGTCATGCGCAGGCAGAGGGCGAAGACGCGCCGGAAGTGGCGGTGATACAACTGCTCGAACGCTTCGCGGTCGCCCGCCGCGCTGCGCTCCGCGAGTTCAAAATCCGTCACCTTTGGCTTCGTTTCGGTCGCCGTCTCGTTGATCTCCGCTGCACTCATGTTTTGCCCCTTCGTCATCCAATGATCTTCCGGCGCGCGCGCCCGAATGTCAACCGTGAGCCGCAGAGGTTAGTTTGAATGTGTGGTGAAAGTTTTGCGGCGAGCCGGGGAAGAGTATAATAGCGGGCAAGCCGGTAGGGCGCGTCTCCCGTTCGCGAACGTCATCCCTTTGAAGTAGAAATGAAAACCAAGATGTTCCCAAGCTCCGTCCGCCCCTTCGCCGCCGTGTGTCTGGCGTTCGTGTCCCTGCTGTTGTGCGCAGGAAGCGCGGAGGGCAAGGGTTGGACGAGCGCGAGGTCGGAAAATTTCGTCGTCGTCAGCAACGCGGGCGAGGCCGAGGCCGGGCGTGCCGCCACGCGTCTTGAAGAACTCCGCGCGATCTTTTCGCGCTTGCGGGCGCACGACGGGTTTGACGTGTCTATTCCCGTCACCGTCATCCTCTTCGAGAACGACGGCGATTACGAGTTTTTCAAGCCCACGTATGGCGGCGACCTGCGCCGCGACGTGGCCGGTTACTTCCAGTTCAGCCCCGATGTCAACTACATCACGCTCTCACAGAGCGGCGGCGGTCGCGACCCGCTCCACGTGCTCTTCCACGAATACGTCCACGCGCTCGTGAAGAACAACTACGCGGGCGCGCCCATCTGGTTCAACGAGGGACTGGCGCAGTACTACAGCGAATTCGAGTTGTCGGCGGACAGGCGAAGCGTCCGTGTGGGGCGCGAACTCACGCACCGCCTCGACACGCTGGCGGGCGGGCGTTTGCTCTCGCTCAGGACGCTCCTGTCGGCCGATACCTCCTCCGAGCTTTATCAACAGCAGGACAAGCACGCCCTGTTCTACGCGCAGTCATGGGCGTTCGTGCATTACCTGTTGAGCGACGTGAGCGGCCTGCGGCAGGCGCAACTCGCGCGTTATCTCGAACTCGCATCGGCGGGCACGAGCGTCGAAGAGAGTTTCCGCGAGGCGTTCAAAGTCGGCTTCGAGCAGATGGAGGTCGCGCTTTCGGCCTACGTCCGCGCCGCGCATTACCGTGAACGCCGCGAAACTTTCGACTCGCCCGTGCCGCCGGGCGCGAAACCGTCCACCCGCGCGCTCGGCGATGCCGAGACGCAGGCCGCGCTCGGCGATCTGCTGCTGCACACGAACCGGCCGGAAGACGCCGAAGAGTATCTCTATCGCGCCTTGAAACTCGACGCGAATCTCGCGCAGGCGCACGCTTCGCTCGGTCTCCTGCGCCTGCGGCAAAATCGCTTCGGCGAGGCCAGAGAGCATCTGGAACGGGCTGTAAAAGTCGCGCCCGACAATTATCTCGCGCATTTTTATTACGCGGATTTGCTTCGCAACGAGGGCTTGGAGAGCGAGAAGACCGTGGCGGGCTACGCCGCGACGACGCGCCTCATTCGCGCCGAGCTAAAAAAAGCCATCGAACTCGCGCCCGACTTCCTCGAAGCCTACGCGCTTCTCGGTCGCGTAGACCTCGAACGCAGCCCGCGCGTGGACGAAACCTTCGCGCTCCTCGGCCACGCCGCGACGCTCGCGCCGCGCAGGCAGGAGTTCAAGTTGTTGCTGGCGCAACTTCACGCGCGGCGCGCGGAGTTCGACCGCGCCCGTCAGATACTCGAACCGCTCGCGCGCGACCGCCGTTCGGCGCAGACGCGCGCCGAAGCGCAAACGCTGCTCGAAAAACTGGCGTCGAGCGTCGAACAGGCCGCCGCTGCCCGGCGCAGGGCGCAGAGCATCACGCCGGACGATGCGTCGAACGCTCTCGCGTCGAGCGGTGCGGAGACGGCGACGGAGGGCGCGGCCGGCGGTTCGCCGCGCAACGTGGGAGAAGCGCCGCGCAACGTGGGAGGAGCGCCGGGCAGCGCGGGCGCAGTGTCCGGCGGTGCGGAGGGCGCGACGGCGACGGAGGGCGGAGCAGCGGCGGCAACAACTACTAATGTCGCTCAAGCAGCGGCAACAACAACTAACGTCGCGCAGGAGGAGACGCAACCCTGCGACATGCCGCAGCCCGGCCCGCAGTTCAAGCTGTTGCGCTTCGACGGGAGACAGGCGTGCGGTCAACTCGTGAGCGTCGAATGCGAGGACGCGCAGGGCGTCGTGCTTCTCGTCGAGACGCCGCACGGCATGCTGAAATTGCGCAGCCCCGCGCTCAACCGCATACGCTTCGTGAGCTACACGGCGGACGTGCGCGGCCGCGTCGAGTGCGGCCTGCGCGCTCGCTCGAATCCCGTTCTGGTCACTTACCGCCTGCCGAAGGATGCGCGAGTTGCCGACGGGGAAGTGGTCGCCGTCGAGTTCGTGCCGCCCGATTGGGTTCACTGAAAAGTCCGTCTCGCCCGGTAGGGTTCACCGAAAATTCAGACGCTAAAACTCTCCCGTTTCATAACGCACGCGCTCTCGCATCTCCGCGATCTCCGCCGCGCTGCATTCGCCCATGCCGTGCAGGGCGTTGGCCGACCCGGCCGCGACGGCCAGCACGCCCGCCTCCGCGGCCGTCTCACCGCGAAGGAGCGCGGCGGCGAGTCCGGCCAGCGCGGCGTCGCCGCTGCCGACGCTGTTGACCGCTCGCACCTCGGGCGCAATGAATTTGTAGCGCGCGCCCGCGAAATCAAACAATGCGCCCCGACCGCCCAGAGTGATCATCACGTTCGCCGCGCCGCGTTCGCGCAGGCGGCTCGCCGCGCTCGCCGCGCCGGAAAAGCCCGCGACGGGCGCGGCCGATAGTTCCGCCGCTTCCGCCGCGTTGATTTTAACGAGAAAGGGACGCGCCCCGAGCGCGTGCGAGAGCGACGCGCCCGCGCAGTCGAGCAGCACGCGCCTGCCCGCTTTGTGCGCCGCCGCCGTCAGGCGCGCGTAAGTGTCCGCGGGTAGGTTCGGGGGAAGGCTGCCGTTGATGACGACCAACTCCGCGCGCGGAAGCTCGCGCGTGTAGATTGCCTCGAAGTCGCGCCACTCCGCGTCGCTGACGAGCGCGCCGGGCGCGTTGATGACGGTTTGGAGGCGGCTCGCGTGGTCGTTGACGATCAGGCAGGTGCGGCTCTCCGCACGGACGCGCGTGGGGAGAGCCTCGATGTTTTCCGCGCGCAAACCCTCCGTGATGAGGTCGCCCGCGCGCCCGCCGCAGAAGCCCAGCAGCAGCGACGGCTCCTCAAGCGTCCTGAGCACGCGCGCGACGTTGACGCCCTTGCCTCCCGCCTGTTGCCGCGTGCCGCGCGAGCGTTGCACCTCTCCGGCGCGCAACCCATCCACTTCGACGATGTGATCGACGGCGAGGTTGAGATTAACGATCAGGATCATAATAATTGTGGACACCCCGGCCGCATCAAACTCTGCGGGCGATAAGCGCGCCCGGCAGTATCAAACTCCGCGGGCGATAAGCGTGCCCGGCAAGTGCGGGCTTCCGGCGCGGCGACGCTTCGGGGCTGCTCTCGCCAATCGTCACGTTTATCTGTGCTCGGCGTCACGCTTCCGACAATTCTTAGGTGTACGTTCGGGATATTAAATTTCGATGCTTGAAGTCAATCAAATTATGAAAACGTCCTTCGGGCGGACGGGGCTACGGCGATGAGCGTAAACTACATTGACCTGTTGCTGATCGTGCTGGTGCTCCTGAGCGCGTATTACGGCTGGTATCGCGGTTTCATCCTCGGCCTGCTCGATTTGCTGCGCTGGATCGGGAGCCTGCTGCTCGGCTTGCGCTTCTACCAGCCGGTCGCGCGATGGCTCGCGCCGCACTTCGACTGGGCGGAGGCCTGGGACAGACCCGTCGCCTTCCTGCTGGTGGCGGTCGGCGCGGGGTTGACGATTCAACTGCTCGGCTCCGCGCTCCTGCGCCGCCTGCCGAAGGACGTTCACGTGCGGCCTCTGAATCGCGTCGCGGGCATCGTGCCCGGCATCGCGAGCGGACTCATCACGGCGGCAATCGCCGCGGCGCTGCTTCTGGCCGCGCCGCTCCCGGACGGGATGCAGGAGCGCGCCCGCGCCAGCGCGCTTGCGAACAGCCTCGCCAACTCGACCGAACGACTGGAGAGCGCGCTCGCGCCCGTCTTCAACGACGCCATCGCGCAGACGCTCAACCGTCTGACGGTCAAACCGGAATCGAACGAGAGCGTCGAACTGCCTTTCAAAGTTGCCGAGACGAAACCGCGCCCCGAGTTGGAGGCCGAGATGCTTGAACTCGTCAACCGTGAACGCGCCGCCGAAGGGCTCGCGCCGCTCGCGGCCGACGACGAACTCAGGGAAGTGGCGCGTCGTCATTCGTCCGACATGTTCGCGCGCGGCTACTTCTCGCACGTCACGCCCGAAGGCCGCGACCCCTTCGCGCGCATACGCGAGGGCGGCGTCACGTTCCGCACGGCGGGCGAGAATCTCGCGCTCGCGCCCACGCTCTCCATCGCGCACACCGGCCTGATGAACTCGCCCGGCCACCGCGCCAACATCCTGCGCCCGCAATTCGGCCGCGTCGGCATCGGCGTCATGGACGGCGGGCGGCGCGGCCTGATGGTGACGCAGAACTTCCGAAATTGAGGAGGAAGTTTTCAGTTTTCAGTTTTCAGTTTTCAGAGATCGGTTGCCCATCGTCAGTTGTCATCTGTTCAATCCAAATCTATAGCGAGTCGCGTGATTGTCACATGCAACTGAAAACCGATAACCGGAAACTGAAAACTGAAAACTGAAAACTGCCTTTCCCCTTAGACTCGCTGCGACTCGGGTATCAGCGACTTGTGGAGATGGATGGCCGCCATCGCGCCTTCGGCGGCGGCGACGACGGCGAGTTGCGATTTCGGCGTGAGGTCGCCCGCCGCGTAGACGCCGGGGACGCTCGTCTGCTGGTCTTCGTCCACCCAGACCAGTTCGCTGTCTTCGTCGATCCGGCAGCCGATCATCTCGTGCAGGTTTGAAGCGGTTTCCGTGCCGAGGTTGAAGAATAGCGCGTCGCATTCGAGCGCGTCGCCGTCCGTAAAGCGCACGAGTTCGAGTTGTTTCGTCTCGGCGTCGCCTTCGAGTTTGGCGATGGACTGGTTGGTGACGGGGATGTTGAATTCGGCGAGCTTGGCGAGGTGCTCGTCCGAGATGTCGCCGGGGTCGCCGTTGGTGATGAGCGTCAGTTTGTCCGTCCATGCCAGCATGCCGAGCGTGAAGCCCGCCGCGCTCTTGCCGCGACCGAGGACGGCGACGCGCTTGCCCGTCACCTCGAAGCCGTCGCAATCGGGGCAGTGGTGGACGGAGACGCCGTAGAACTCACGGAAGCCGGGACAGTCGGGGGTGAGATCGCGCAAGCCCGTGGCGAGCAACAGGCGGCGCGCGTCGAACGACTGCGCCACGATCTTTTCGTCGCCGGTCGAGACGCGAAAGCGTTCTTCGTCGATGCGCTCGATCTTCGTGACGCAGCCTTCGATGACGAGGCCGCCGTGCATCGTCACCTCTTCGCGGCCGCGCGCGAGCAGTTCGGTCGGCAGGATGCCGTGGTGGCCGAGGAAGCCGTGGACGCCGTGCGAGTAGATATTGCGCGGGCTGTTGTGATGAAACGTGAGCACGCGCCTGCGATAGCGCGCGAGAAAGAGGGCGGCCGAAAGTCCTGCCGGCCCCGCCCCGATCACGATGCAATCATAAAGTTCTTCGGCCATGTTGTTTGATAAAGGCGCGTTCGCCAGAGCACGCGCGCCCGGTTAGCGCCCCCCTGTTCGCTCGGATGCAAAATTTATTATTGTCCGGTTCGTCGCCGAGTCAAACACGGCGGCCGAGTCGAAGTCAACGCCCCGGCGGTGAAACTCGCGGCGGCCGGGGTGCTAAACTCGAAGACTCGATTAAGAGAGTCCCGGCTTGGGAGATGGAAGTTTAATGACGAAACGTGGCGCGGTATGGCTCGTGTTGACGCTCGGCGCGGTTGCGCTGCCCATCGCGCTTTACGGATTCGCGCGGAGCACCGTTATGCAGGAACGCGACCCGCGGATTTCCGAAGACCGCCCCGCAGCAGCAGCCCCGCGCCGCCCGCTCGTGATGGCGCACCGGGGCGGCGCGGGGCTGTGGCCGGAGAACACCGCGCACGCCTTTGCGGGGGCTGTCGCGCTCGGCGTGGACGTGTTGGAGATGGACTTGCACTCGACGGCCGACGGCGCGCTCGTCGTTATCCACGACGCCACGGTTGAGCGGACGACGAACGGCGCGGGGCGCGTGAATGCGCTCACGCTCGCCGAATTGAAGCGACTCGACGCCGGTTATAGCTGGACGAAGGATGGCGGGCGCACGCATCCCTTCAGGGGCAAGGGCATCACCGTGCCGACGTTGCGCGAAGTTCTCGAAGCGTTTCCGCGCACGCGGCTCAACATAGACATCAAACAGGCCGAACCCTCGCTCGTCAAACCTTTCTGCCGCCTGCTCGGCGAGAGCCGCGCGTCGGAGAGGGTGACGGTCGCCTCTTTCAGTTCACGGACGCTCGCGGAGTTTCGGCGCGAGTGTCCCGGCGTCGCCACCTCCGCCAGCGCGGACGAGGTGTTCGCGCTGGCGGGTGAATTGCAGGCTGGGCGCGGCGTGGCGTCCGGCGAGGCACGCTTCCGCGCCGTGCAGGTGCCGGAGTCTCTGGCCGGGCGCGGCTGGCTGACGGCCGAACTCGTCGCGGCCGTGCATCGCGCCCGCGTGGAGGTGCACGTCTGGACGGTCAACGACGAGGCGGGAATGCGCCGCATGCTCGCTATCGGCGTGGACGGCATCATGACCGACTACCCGGACAAGTTGATCGCGCTGTTGCGCCAACCGCCGTCGCGCTGACGGTTGGATTTTGATTGGCGACCCGGTTTCAGCTTTCCTCTGTGCCCCCTGCGGTGTTCTCTGTGTCCTCTGTGTCTCCGTGGTGAATGCCAGTTGATTAAGCATTCACCATAGAGACACAGAGAACACCGCAGGGGGCACAGAGTTCAAATCAGGACGCCGCCGGGTTTTGCGTTGAGTTGAAGGAACGCGCGGGGGCGGATTGGGCGGGGGAAGTTTAAGCCGCGCGACCCGCCGTGCCGGAGCCGCGCGACCCGTCATCCTTGAGCCGCGTGCTCTGCCGTGTGTGAGCCGCGCGGCGGGTTGTGCAGCCGCGCGCGTTTCGGTGTAGTCTGTCTTTTAGATCGTCGTAAATCATCCTGCCGGAGATGTTGATGCAAGAGCCAGCCGTGAACGTGAACGGAGACGCGCCGCCGGAGCGCGCCCCCCGTTGGGGTAAGGTTATTGACCAGACGCGCTGCATCGGTTGCCACGCGTGTACGACCGCCTGCAAATCCGAGAACCTCGTCCCGCTCTCCGTGACGCGCACTTATGTGAAGCACGTGGACGTGGGCGAATACCCGCAGACGCGCCGCGCGCATCAGGTGACGCGCTGCAATCAATGCACGCACGCGCCTTGCGCGACGGCCTGCCCGACGACGGCGATGTTCAAACGCCCGGACGGCATCGTCGATTTCGACAAGTCGATCTGCATCGGCTGCAAGGCGTGCATGGCCGCCTGCCCTTACGACGCGATTTTCATCAACCCGGAAGACCATTCGGCCGAGAAGTGCAACTTCTGCGCGCACCGCATCGACGTGGGACTCGAACCGGCGTGCGTCGTCGTCTGCCCGGTCGAGGCCATACTCGTCGGCGACATGCACGACCCCGATTCAAAAGTCGCGCGCATCGTCAACCGCGACCCCGTCAACGTGCGCCGACCCGAAAAAGAGACGCAGCCGAAGCTGTTCTACAAGGGCGCGCATCAGGCGACGCTCGACCCGCTGGCCGCACGCCGCCCCGACGGCGGACTCTACATGTGGAGCGAGCAGCGCACGGGGACGGACTTGGTTCCGTCCGGCCATCCCTACCACAACAATACTTCGGCCGCCGCGCTCCTGTCCTACGACATCGCGCACGCCATCCCCTGGGACTGGCGCGTCAGCCTCTACACATGGACGAAGGGCATCGCGGCGGGCGCGTACCTCGTCGGCGCGCTGCTCGTCTTACTGGGTTTCATAAGCTCACGCGTCCAATCCGATGATCTGTCCACTTTTATTGATCTGCCCGTCTCGCCGCTGTGGCTCTGGGTCGCGCCCGTCATCTCCGGCGCGTTCCTGGCGCTCACGGGCGCGCTGCTCATCTGGGATTTGGAGCACCCGGAACGCTTCTATCTCATCTTCACGCGCCCGCAGTGGCGCAGTTGGCTCGTGCGCGGCGCGTTCATCATCGCGGGCTACTCGCTCGTGCTCGCGCTCCACTTCGGCGCGAGCTTGTCGGGAGCCGCGACGCCGCAACGCCTCCTGATAATCGCGGGCGTGCCGCTCGCGGCCTTGACGGCCATCTACACGGCCTATCTCTTCGCGCAGGCCAAGGCGCGCGACATGTGGCAGAACCCCCTCTTGCCGCCGCACCTCTTCGTCCAATCGCTGCTCGCGGGCGCGGCCGCGCTCCTGCCCTTCGCCGCGTGGCTTGAGCCGCCCGCGGTCGCGCCGCTCCTGTGGTCGCTCGGCGCGCTCAACCTCATACATCTGTTGTTCATCTGGGGCGAAGTCTCAATCGTCCACCCGACGGCGCACGCGCACCTCGCCGTCCGCGAAATGACGCGCGGCCGCTATCGCGCCTACTTCCGCGCGGGCTGTGCGCTCACGCTCGCCGGGGTCTTCGCGCCGTGGCTGGGGCTGGCCGCCGTGCCGCTTGCGCTCGCCGGGCTGCTCCTGTTCGAGCACGCCTACGTGCAGGCGGGGCAGTCCGTCCCGCTGGCCTAGACCGGATGGGAACTGACCTGATGCGCTTACAATCTCGCGGAAGGGAAAAGCCGTGACGATGATTACCACTCACAATGACGCAGCAGGAGATGGACAAACCGGAGAAGAAACACGCACAGGGTTACCAGAATCAACCGCAGACCGTCGAAGAGGTCGCCGAATGGGAGCCTGAGCAAGTGTGGGTTGAGTATGAAACTGAATAAACTTAATGAGCGAGTGAGCGCGGCGCGCAGGGAGACGGAGGCGCGTGGGGAGACATTTTATCCGGGGCCGAGCCGGATTCACCTGGCGGCGTTTCCGCCGAAGGAGCGGTGGGACGATTGGGTGGAACTCGATTCGCGCGCGTGGCCGGAGCGGAAAGAGCGTCGCTACATGCTCGTGCCGACGACGTGCTTCAACTGCGAGTCGGCCTGCGGGTTGCTGGCCTATGTGGATCGGGAGAGCTTGCAGGTGCAGAAGTTCGAGGGGAACCCCGAGCACCCCGGCTCGCGCGGGCGCAACTGCGCGAAAGGGCCTGCGACGCTGAACCAGATCACAGACCCCGACCGGATACTCTACCCCTTGAAACGCGCGGGACGACGCGGCGAGGGCAAGTGGGAGCGCGTCAGTTGGGACGAGGCGTTGGAGGCGGTCGCGGCGCGTATTCGTAAGGCCATTGAAGAGAAGCGGCACAACGAGGTGATGTATCACGTCGGAAGGCCGGGCGAGGACGGTTTTACCGAGCGCATTCTGGCGGCGTGGGGCGTGGACGGGCACAACTCGCACACGAACGTGTGTTCTTCGTCGAGCCGCGCCGGTTATCAATACTGGATGGGGTTGGATCGGCCGAGTCCGGATCACGCGAACGCGAAGGTTATTTTCCTGATCAGTTCGCACCTCGAAGCGGGACACTATTTCAACCCGCACGCGCAACGCGTGATCGAGGCGAAGGCAGACGGCGCGAAGCTCATCGTCTTCGACACGCGCCTGTCGAACACGGCGACGCACGCGGACTATTTCGTCTCGCCCTATCCCGGCTCGGAACCCGCAATCGTGCTCTCGATTGCGAATTACCTGATCGAGCACGATCTATACAACGCCGAGTACGTGCGCCGCTGGTGGAACTGGGAGGAGTTCATCGCGGGCGAGTATCCGGAGCGCGAGACGAACTTCGAGAATTTTCAGGCGCTCCTGAAAGAACTCTACGCGGAATACACTTTCGAGTTTGCCGCGCGGGAATCGGGCGTCGATGCGAAAGTGATCGAGGAGATCGCGTGCGTGGTGGCGACGGCGGGCACGCGTTTTTCGAGTCATAACTGGCGTTCGGCCTCTGCCGGAAACAGCGGCGGGTGGCAGGTCACGCGCACGCTCTTCATGCTGAACGCGCTCCTCGGCGCGGTGGCGACCGAGGGCGGCGTCTTCCCGAACGCGTGGAACAAGTTCGTGCCGAAGCCGATCTACACGCCGCCGCACCCGCCGCGCTGGAACGAGTTGACGTGGCCGCGCGAGTACCCGCTGGCGATGAACGAGTTGTCGTTTCTCTTGCCGCACTTTTTGAAAGAGGGGCGGGGCAAGGTGGATGTCTATTTCACGCGCGTCTATAACCCCGTGTGGACGAACCCGGACGGGTTCAGTTGGGTCGAGGTGTTGAACGACGAGAGCTTGATCAACCTCTACGTCGCGCTCACGCCGACGTGGAACGAGACGGCCTATTTCGCCGATTACATCCTGCCGATGGGACACGGCTCCGAGCGGCACGACGTGCATTCTTACGAGACGCACGACGCGCAATGGATCGGTTTTCGCCAGCCCGTCCTGCGCGTCGCGCGCGAGCGGCTCGGAGAAGAGATCACGGACACGCGCGAGATCAACCCCGGCGAGGTGTGGGAGGAGAACGAGTTCTGGCTGGAACTCTCCTGGCGGATCGACCCGGATGGAAGTCTCGGCATACGGCAGTACGTCGAATCGAAGCGTAAGCCGGGCGAGCGCCTGAGCGTGGACGAGTATTACAGTTACATTTTCGAGAACAGCGTGCCGGGGTTGCCGGAGCGCGCGGCGGCGGAAAAGCTGTCGCCCTTCGAGTTCATGCGCCGCTACGGTTCGTTCGAGGTGCGGAAGAAGGTCGGGGCGATCTACGAGGAGGGCGTGCCCGCCGAAGAGTTGGAAGACACGCGGACGGATCGCTTCGGGCGAGTGTTTACGAAGACGCCGAAGCCGCCGTCTCTAAACATCGTGCCGATTCCGAGTCCCGACGGCGACGCGGAGGGGCGCAGGCTCGTCGGCGTGCAGGTTGACGGCGAGACGCTGCGCGGCTTCCCGACGCCGAGCGGGCGGCTCGAATTTTACTCGCGCACGCTGGCCGACTGGGGCTGGCCCGAGTACATCATCCCCACTTACATACGCAGCCACGTTCACCCGGACAATCTGGCGGCCGACGAGACCGTGTTGATCTCAACTTTCCGCCTGCCCGTGCAGATTCACACGCGCTCGGCCAACGCCAAGTGGCTCGACGAGATCGCGCACACGAACCCTCTGTGGATACACACGTCGCACGCCGCACGGCTCAAGGTGCGCACGGGCGACCTCGTGCGCGTCGAAACCGAGATCGGATATTTCGTCGTGCGCGCGTGGGTGACGGAAGGGATCAAGCCGGGGATCGTCGCGTGCAGCCATCACATGGGGCGTTGGAAGTTGAAAGAGCAGGGGCAGCGGCAGTTGATGGCGACCGTCTCGCTCGATCATCAGGGCGACCGCTGGGGCATGAAACGCGAGAGCGGCGTTGCGCCCTATCAGTCGTCCGATGCGGACACGATGCGCATCTGGTGGACGGACGTGGGCGTGCATCAGAACTTAACTTTCCCCGTCCACCCCGACCCCGTTTCGGGGATGCACTGCTGGCATCAGGCCGTGCGCGTCACGAAAGCCGGAGCCACGGACGCTTACGGAGACATCTCTGTGGATACCGCGCGTGCGCACGAAGTTTATCTCAAATGGATCGCGCGCACGCGCGGGGCGGACAGGTTTTCGCCCGACAACACGCGCCGCCCCTACTGGCTCCTGCGCCCGCTCAAACCGGCGAGGGAATTTTATCGCCTGCCGGACAAGCCGGAACTCGTGGGCGTCGAGTGATGGAGTTGTTTCGCGCGCTCGCCGTCTTTGCGGAGCCTCCGTCGGCCGGGATGGCGAGCCTCGCCGACGCGCTCGAACTCGGCGCGCTCCCGGCGGCGAGCGAGTACACGGAAATTTTCGTCTTCCAGCTTTACCCTTACGCATCCGTTTATCTCGGCGCGGAAGGGATGCTCGGCGGCGAGGCGCGCGACCGCGTGGCGGGTTTCTGGCGCGCTCTCTCGCAAGTGCCGCCCGCCGAACCCGATCATCTCTCCGTCATGCTCGCCGTCTACGCGCACCTCTCCGAACTCGAAGCGAACGCCGAGGGCGACGCGCCGCGCGCCGGTTGGCGACGCGCCCGCACGGCCTATCTCTCGGAGCACCTGCTTAGTTGGCTGCCCGCCTATCTCGCGAAGCTGACCGAGATCGCGTCGCCGTTTTACCGCCGCTGGGGCGAGATACTTCTCGACGCGCTCAGGGAAGAAGCACGCGCGTCGGGCGCGCTTCATGCGCCGCTCTCCCTGCACCTGCGCGAAGCGGCCGGACTCGTCGATCCGCGAGAAGGCGAGACCGCAGAGTTTTTGCAGACGCTCCTGAGTCCCGCGCGCAGCGGGATGATCCTCGTGCGCTCTGATTTAAGCCGCGCCGCGCGCTCGCTCGAACTCGGCCTGCGCGCGGGCGAACGCAGGTACGTCCTCGAATCACTCTTCGCGCAGGACGCGCGCGGCGTGCTCGCATGGCTCGCGCGCGAAGCCCGCGCGTGGGCACAGCGCCACCGTCTCGAACGCGACCCGCTCGCCCGAGCAGCGCGCGCGTGGGAGGCGAAGGCCACCGCTTCCGCGCAACTTCTGGAAGAACTCAAAGCCGCGTCCGACGAGGAATCTCAAACGTCTCCTGATTGACGCGCTCCTCACCGTCCAACCCATGATCAAAGGCATTCACCACCCCAAGCGCAGAGAGCATAGAGATTGCACAGAGAACAACTATTCGAGATTTCATATTCGAGATTTCATATTCGAGATTTCATATTTGAGATTTCATATTTGAGATTTCTTCCCGATTTACTCTCTCTGTCCCTTCCGTGTGCTGTGCGCCTCTGTGATGAATGCGGCTCATTGCCGCTATATCCTCGAATCGCTGTTACGCCGCTTATCCGCCCCCGAAAAATATTTGTAACTTTTCGCGTCCCCGGCTGTTTTAGTGGGCGTACAGTGTCTATATGGCGAGCGAAGAAGACGAGTTTGCGGTCATGTTCCACGAGTTCTACCCGAGCCTGTGCCGTTTTCTTGAGTGCCTGCTGGGGGGGCGCGCGGCGAGCGGCATCGCGCAGGAGATCGCGCAAGACAGCTTTTTGCAACTGCACAATAAGGGGCTTCGCACTTTGCCGGAAGGCGAGGCGCGCTTCTGGCTCTATCGCGTGGCGCGCAACTTCGCCCTCAACGAATTGAACAAAAGAAGCACGCGCCTGCGACTCTTCAATCGCGTAGCCGATGTGTTCCGCGTTCGCGTCCCGACGCCGGAGGAGGAGTTCGAGATGGCCGAGCGAAAAAGTCTGGTCGCGGACATGCTCAGAACGCTCCCGGAACACCAGCGCGCCGCCCTGCTCCTTCGCGAGCAGGAGGAGTTGAGCTACAGCGAGATCGCCGGGGTGCTCGACATTTCCGAAAGCAAAGTCAAAGTTGATGTCTTCCGCGCGCGCACGGCTTTGCGCGAGCGCTGGGGCAAACGGGAGCAGGCGGCGGCGCGCAGTAAAGTCGCCGGGTGAAGCGTCGCGCCGCGCAGAGAGTCTCGAGCGATAACAACTATGAAATGCGATTGGACACAAAAAGTCTCGCTCCTGATCGACGGCGAACTGCCGCCGCCGGAAGCATCCGCGGTGGAGACGCACCTGAACCTGTGCGCCGATTGCCAATCGGCGCGCGAGGATTTTCTACTGCTGCGGCGACAGATTGCCGTCTACCCGCTCGAACAAGACGCCTTCGCACGCCGACGCGCTCTCAAACGCATCCTCGCAGCAAGCGGCAGCGGAACCGGACTCGAAAATGCAACAGCCGCCGCCACAGCGCGCCGGAGCCGCAAAACCGTGGCCGATGTGTTCGCCATGTCGCAATTCAGCCCGGCCGGTTCAATCGCGCTGCTCCTTTTGATCGGGGTTGTCGTCGGCATCGCGTTCCTGTCGAGTTCGCGCCGCGCGCCCGTGGAATTCGTGACACACGCGCCCGCCGCTAACGACGACAACAACAATTCGTCTATTGCGGCTTCAAATGCGCAGACGCCTGCGCCGGACGACCTGACGGCGAGCGCGAATAAACCTGACGGCGTGGAACGCATTGGCGGAGACTATCAAAAGCGCGCGGGCGCGCAAGCGTCGAAGGATGAGAGCAGTCGCGCGGCGCGCGGCGCGGGCGCGAACGCACAGCGCGGGGCGAGTGCGAACGTGCAGCGCGCCGAGAGCGCGAACGCGCAAGGCGTCGAGAACGCGAATGTGGGGCGCGTAGAGAGCGCGGGCGGCAGGATGCCCGGTTCGTCAACGCCTGCGAATTTAGCCCGGCGGCAAGAAGTTGACGTGCTCGTCGCGGAGGCGGCGGGAAACGATGCCGAGGCCGTCGATAATGATGCGACCGACGCGGGCGACAACGCTCCGCCGCGACGCGAAGCGGCAGAGGCGAAAGATGCGCAGCAGCGAGCGGAGGCGGCGGGAGAATCGAAGACGGCGCGCCACGTCGAACAGGCGCAACTGCTCCTGCGCTCTTTTCGCAACGCGCGCCCGGCCGACGCGGGACGCCGCGCCTCGTCCGACATCGCTTACGAGAAACGGCGTTCCCGAAAATTGCTCTACGAGAACATCGTGCTCCGGCGCGAGGCGGCGAACCGCGGCAACCTGCCCGTCGAATCTCTGCTCGACAGTCTTGAGCCGATCCTGATCGACATCGCCAACCTGCCCGATAAGCCCGCGCCCGCGGACCTGAGATTGATCAACGAACGCATGCGGCGGAAGAACCTCGTCGCCATGCTGCAAATCAGCGCGGTCGAATCCGCCGCGCGCTCTTATTAACCGTGAGAACTCGAAGCCAACATATGTCACACGCATCAAACGAACACGCGCGCCCTTTGCGTCGTCTCAGGACGCGGCGCGCGGCGGGCATCACGCTCGCCCTCGCCGTCCTCTCGGTCGTCGCCTACGGCGCACTAGCGTCTCATGCGGCGGGCGGGCGCGGCGCGAACCAGGACCTCGCGAAACTCAACCGCTTCGTGCAGACGGGCAACACGCCCGCGATGAAAATGTTTCGGGCGGGACGCGACCGGATCGAGAATGAGGAATGGGCGAAGGCCGCCGAGACGTTTCGCCGTTTTCTCGACGCCTTCCCGCGCGACAACTACGTGGACGCCGCGCTCTACTGGTACGCCTACGCCCTCAAGCGTCAGGGCGATACGAGACAGGCGGCGAACGCGCTCAAGCGCCTGATCAAAGAGCACGAGCGTTCGGGCTGGCGCGACGAGGCCGACGCGATGCTCACCGAACTCGCGCCCGCGCTCGGCCAGCCTCAGATCATCGACGACGCGTTAGGCCGCGAGAACGAGGAACTCAAGCTTATCGCCTTGCAGAGTTTGTTCGCGTCGAACCCGGAGCGCGCCCTCGGCTTCGTCGCCGACTGGTTGAAGCCCAACTCGACGGCGAGCCGTCGCATGAAGGAATCGGCCGTCTCGCTGCTCGGCGCGCACGGCGGCAAGCAGGCCGTCCCCATCCTGCTCGACATCGCGCGCAACCAGCCCGACGCGAAGCTCCGGCAGACGGCCATCCACCGTCTCGGCGAAGCGGGCGGCGAAAATGTCATGGACGAACTCATGCGCATCTACTCAGCCGACCCCGACGCGAACATACGGCGGCAGGTGCTCCACGCCCTCGCCGAAATGCACGGCGCGCGCGCCCACGCGAAGCTCCTTGAAATCGCCCAAAACGGCGGCGAAGACATCGAACTGCGCAAGACCGCCATCAACCGCCTCGCCGAGCGTGACGGCGCGTTCGACGCCCTCGCGCGCATCTACGACGCCGACCGCACGCTCGAAATCCGCAAGCGCCTGTTGAACGCCTTCTCCGAATCGGGCGACGCGCGCGCCCTCTCGAAACTTCTCGAAGTGGCGCGCACCGGCGACAACGTCGAACTGCGCAAGTTCGCGTTGCGCCGCCTGGGCGACAAGAACAACGAGGCCATGCTCGACGAGTTGATGAGCGTCTATCAGGCCGAGCGCGACACGGGCGTGAAGCGCGAAATCCTCAACGCCTTTTCCGACATGAAAAGCCCCCGCGCCAAAGCCAAGCTCTATGAGGTCGCGCGCAACCAGGCGGAGAACCCCACCTTGCGCCGCACCGTCATCAACCGGATCGCCGAACGAGGCGACGCGCAGACCGTCGAACTGCTCGTCTCGCTCTACGACGCCGAACAGAACCAGGACATCAAGCGCACACTGCTGAACGCGCTCGGCGAATCGAATCAGAAAACCGCCCTGCGCAAACTCATGCAGGTCGCGCGTTCGGACGCCTCGCTCGACCTGCGCCGCAGAGCCATTCAGTTAATCGGCGAGAGCAAAGACCCGGAAGCCCTGCGTCTCCTCGAAGACCTTCTGAAACCGTAGCGGTTTTCAGTTTTCAGTTTTCAGTTTTGAGTTTTCAGTTTTCAGTTTTTATATTTGAGTTTTGAGTTGCACGCGCCTGCCGCCACAGCCGCTTAAAGATTGAATCGAACAACTGAAAACTGACAGCCGCCCGAGGACAGGCAACAACTGAAAACTGAAAACTGAAAACTGAAAACTGTCGTCTCCCTTGAAAGGAATTCATCATGCGTAAATCATTCACGTTCGGTTCTCTGTTGATTAGCCTTGCGATGCTCGGCGGTTCGGCTTGCGCGAATGCCGGTAGCGCGGCGGCGGGCGCGCCCGCGAATCCGCCCGCGACGGAAACGGGCGCCGCACCCGTTGCGGCGCAAAGTTCGAGTTTCATTCAGATCGAGGGCGCGGACTTGCGTGCGAAACTCGACGCGGCCAGCACGCGCGCACGCGCGGCGGGCAAGCCTTACTGGTCGGCTTACGCGTTCGACGTGCGGCCGGGCGTCGCCGTCGATCCGGGCGGCGTCGAGTTTCACGGCTCGATGAATACGAGCGGCGGCACGACCGTCTTCGTCGGCACTTCAAACGGCATGACGGTTGAGACGCGCAATCTCGCGGTCTTCCTGCTGCGCGAAGCGGGCAGCGCGGCCATTACGCGCATGGAGATTTACAACCTCGACCGCAAGCGCGAATACGGCGGCCACCCGGTCTACTGGCTGGGGCGCGCGGCGAACGAGGAGAGTTTGAATCTCCTGCGCGGCCTCGCGGAATCCGCCGCCACGCCCTCATCGCCCTCGTCGCCCGCCTCGAACGCCGGTCTGGTCAATCAACATGCCGTGCTCGCCCTCGCTCTCCACGACGACCCGCGCGTCGGGGCGATGCTCAAAGGGTTCGTTAAAGCCTCAAATTACCCGAGTGCGCGCTCGACGGCTGTTTACTGGATCGGGCAGATCGGCGGCGAGACCGAGTTTCTCGCCGGACTCGTGCGCAACGAAAGCGAGGACGCGAAACTGCGCCGGCAGGCCGCGCACGGCATCGGCGCAAGCCGCGACCGCGCCGCGCTCTCGACGCTGCAAAATCTCTACGAAGGCTTGTCGCAGTCGTCGCCCGCGCGGCGCGAAGTCAAACGCGGCATCATCCATGCCGCGTCCGACAACGAGAACCGCGAGGGCGCGGCGGCGTTCCTCCTGAAAGTGGCGAAGACCGATGCGGACAAAGAATCGCGCCGCTCGGCCATCCACGCGCTCGGCGACCACGGGCGCGACGCCGTGATCGACGATCTGATGAGCATCTTCGCGAGCGAGCAGGAAGGGGACGTGCGCCGCGCCGTGCTCCACGCCCTCAAGGAGATCGACACGCCGCGCGCGCGCGGGAAAATTCTTGAAGTCGCGCGCGCGGGCACGGACGCGAACATGCGCCGCCACGCCGTCCACATGCTCGCAGACTTTGAAGGCGAAGCGATGCTCGGCGAGTTGCTCAAACTTTACGACGCGGAACAGAGTGACGACGTACGGCGTCAACTTCTCCACGCCTTCGCCGAAATGAAGAGCGCGCAGGCCGAAGACAAACTCTTTGCCGTGGCGCGCGGCGGCGCCGGCACGAGCGCCGAGTTGCGCCGCAGAGCCATTCACTTGATCGGCGAGCGGGCGGGCAAGCGCAGCCTCGATCTGTTGCGCGAGACGGTCGAGAGTCCGAGCGCGGAGACGCAGGTGCAGATGCAGGCCGTTCACGCCATCAGCGAACGCCCCGCCGAGGAGTCCGTGCCGCTGCTCATCAAGATCGCGCGCACGCACGCCAATCAACAGGTGCGCCGCCGCGCCATGCACGTGCTCGGCGAATCGGGCGACCCGCGCGCGCTCGAATTTTTCAGGGAAGTGCTCAAGAGCGAAAAGTAGTGAGGCGTGATGAAGTTGCCGAAATCTCGCGCCGCCGTCGTCGCCGTGCGCCCGACCCGACGCCTTGAGGGTTCGTCCCCGAAACGCCGTCCATAAGCGATGACCGGTGGAGCGCGAAAGCTCGACGCCCGCGCGCGTGTCATGCAGGCACACGCGCGGGCGTCGAGTTTTCGCGCCACGCCAAACAGTCGTTTTATCTCAGTGATTTCCCTTTTCCCGCCGCCCCCCTTACTTTTATCTCGCCGCATCTGAAACTTTTCGCGCCCGAACCGCACTAACACACTGGAAGACGGATGAAACAACCGGTTATGGAAGCATTGAGCGGGACATTGACGGGCGCACACGAGACGTGCGCGCACGCGAAGCCTTCGATGAACAGTCCTGAGCAACTCATCGTCGCGGCGCGGCGCGGCGATCAAGAGGCTTTCCGGCTCATCTTCGACAGGTGGGCGCGCCCCGTCGTCTCCTTCGTCCACGACATGGTCGGCGACCGCGCGCTCGCCGAGGATTTGACGCAGGAGACTTTCGTCCGCGCCTACAAATATCTGGACGCATTGCGCGACGAGACGAAGTTTTCGACGTGGCTGTTCAGCATCGCGAGGAACGTCGCGCGCGAGCATTTGCGCTCCGCGCACAGCCGAAGCCGGAAGGTCGATCTGGACGACGCGACGGTGCTTGAGTTGCACGACGCCCGGCCGACGCCCGCGAGCGCGCTGCTCGACAAGGAATTGAACGGCGTCGTGCGCCACGCGCTCGGCGCGCTCGACGAGGACAAGCGGCTCGTCTTCACGTTGAAGATTTTCCAGCAGCGCAGCTACGAGGAGATCGCCGAGATCACGGGTTTTTCCGTCCCGAAGGTGAAGACCGACCTGCACCGCGCGAGGGCGGAAATGCGACGGCGCATGAGTCCTTATCTGGGGGTGAAGCAATGAAATGTATTGAATGCACCACGCAGGCGCTTGAAGAATTTCTCGACGGCGAACTCGACGCGCGCCGCGCCGCCGACACCGGGGCGCACCTCGCCGCCTGTCGCGCCTGCGCGCTTCGCTATGACGAACTGCTCGACGAGCATGCGATGTACGCGGGCTACGAGCGCGATCTCGACGTGACGCCGCAAGCCCTGTGGGGCGGCGTCGCGGCGCGCATCGCGGGCGAGCCTCGCACGTCGCGCGAGAAGCAGCCCGCCCGCGCGAGCTTCCTGCGAAGCATGCGCGCGTGGCTCGCGCCCGCGCTCGTCGTCCCGCGTTTCAGCCCCGCGCTCACGGCGGCGCTCGTGCTTCTCGCCGTCGGCGTGACGGCGACCGTGATGCGGTACGCGAACACGCAGCCCGCCGCGCCGCGCGACCTCGCCGGTGTCGCGCAGCCGTCGCCCGCGACGACAACGCCGACGCCGGGCGTCGTGCCGCAGCCGTCGCACGATGCCGCCCCGGCCGTCGCTCCGCGCGCTCCGCTCGGCGGCGAATCATGGAGTGAGGCGAACGATCCGGCGGACGGACGCCGAAAAACCCGGAAGCCCGAATCGGCGCGCGTGCGGGATGCGGAACGTAAACCCCGCGCGCCGTCGAACGAACCGGCGCAAATTTTAGCCGCCGGCCAAAACGACGAATTCGTCAGGCGGCAGCGCGCCACCGAGCGGCTCGTCCGCGAGGCGGAATCGAAATACCTCGCGGCCATCCGAATGCTGTCCGAGGACGTTCGCCGGAAGCGCACGCGGCTCGACCCGCAGGTCGCCGCCGGCTTCGACGAAACGCTCGCCGCCATCGACCGCTCCATCGCCGAGACGCGCCGCACGGTGTTCCGGCAGCGCAACGACCCGGTCGCCGTCCAGTACATGCTGTCGGCCTATGCCAGGAAAGTCGAAGTGATGCGCGAGATGGCCGCGCTCGACTAACGGAACCTGAAATTCTCGAATGCGAAACTCGAATCTCTTTTGCTCTGAAGTGCCATGAACAAGAAAACTCTGGCAGCTATAATTGTCGCCGTCTCTATGATCCACGGCGCGGCCTTGCAGGCGGCCATGCACGCGCGGGCGCAGCAGGAGACTGTCGCCGTTCCCGCCGCGAGGGGCGGCGCGGTATCGATCAACAACCCTACGGGGCGCGTGCAGATCAAACTCGAACGCGGCAGCCGCGTCGCGATCAGCAACCGCTACGGGCGTATCACGATCACGGGCTGGGACGGCGACACGGTCGAGGCCACGGCGACGAGCGAGCGGGGCGCGGAGGCCGTGCGTGTAGAGATGACGGCCGACCCGTCGGCGGCGAGTAATGTGCTGACGCTCACAGTGCCCGGTCGCCCCGGCCAGCGCACGCCCTTTCCCTTTGTCTACGCCAACCCGAATGTAGAGTTCAGCCCGCGCATTTACACGATCCCGAATCTCAACCCGCCCGACGATCCCACGCCCACGCCCAAGCCGCGCGTTTACCCGACGCCGCGAGCGCAGGGCAGAACGACGCCGCCCGCTGCAAAAGTTAAGCCCGCGAAGCCCGTCAAGGCGAGACCGCAACGCGGAGACGACGACGACAGTAACGCGATCATCATGCCCGCGCCGGACGCCACGGAAACTCCGGATGTGACGTTGGTCGCTCCCGCGCCGCCGCCCCAACCTTCGCCCGCGACGAAATCCACGGCGCGCGCCCGCGCGAGCGGCATCGGGGCTGGCAGTGGAACCGGCGGCGGTGCGCGCGGCGTCGGCGGCGGCGCGGGCAGCGGCAGCATCAGTTTGAACGTGCGCATGCCGCGCTACGCTCTGCTCGACACCATCGAAACGCCCTCCGGCGACGTGAACGTCTCGGACATAGACGGCCCCGTCTCGATCTCCGGCGGGAGCAGCAACATCAACGTCAACCGCGTCGGTGCGCTCGAAGTTCGCGCGCGCGCCGGTAACATCAACGTGGACGGCGTCGGGGGTCTCGTCTACATCGTCGCGACGAGCGGCAAGATCATCGTCCGCCGGGCGGGCGGCGACGTGCGCGCCACGTCCATCAACGGCGACATCAACATCGGGTGTGTCGGGGGGCGCGTGGACGCCAGCAACGCGCGCGGCGGCATCGTCCTGAACCACATCGAGGGCGACGTGGAGGCTTCGACCACCGATGCCGACATCAATTTCACGGGCGCGATCCGCCGGGAGGGACGCTATCGCCTGAAGTCTATGGAGGGGCGCGTCATCATGTCGATACCCGAAGGCTCGCCCGGCTTCACGGCCGTTCTCGCCTCTTACAATAACCGGATAGTGACGACTTTCCCCGTCAGCACAGAGGTCTTGACGGGCGGCAGCACGCGCGTCAACCGCCGCGTCGTGGTCAAGCAGGGCGACGGGCTGGCACAACTCACGCTCGACTCCTTCGGCCAGCCGGTTTACCTGACCAAACTCGCGGCGGGCGCGGCCGCCAACTGCAAGTGATTCACGGGGCGCGGCCACTGCCGCAGGAAATCGTCATCCGGCATAATTCGCACCCCCGTCGCATCCGAAATTTCGTAACCGCAAAAAGAGCCTGCGCGTTTGCGCTCGCATTCGCGCCGTCTGTAGAATCGGGCGCATGCCCGATACGGAAACGAATAATACCGAGACGCCGGAAGTGATGCGCGCTCGCGCCGCGCTCGACGCGCACGTGCGCGAGATCATCGAATGGCATTTCAATCCGGAGACCGGCTGCCCCTTCTGGCTCGACTACGCCTCGCGCCTCTCTTGGAATCCTCGCCGCGAGATTAATACTTACGAAGATTTGTCTCGCTTCGGCTTCTTTCAGGACGAAGCGTTGCGCGGCGGCCCTGTGCGCCGCTGGGTTCCGCGCGCCTACGCCGACCGCCCGGTCTACGTCTTTGAAACCGGCGGCTCGACCGGCGTGCCGAAGTCGCGCATCAACATCGAAGACTTCCGGCTCGACTACGAAGCCTTCAGCCACACGCTGCCCGACGAAGCCTTTCCCAAAGGCGCGGACTGGCTGGCCGTCGGCCCGTCGGGGCCGCGCCGCCTGCGCCTCGCCGTCGAACACCTCGCGCAGTATCGCGGCGGCATCTGCTTCATGGTCGATCTAGACCCGCGCTGGGTCATCAAACTGCTCAAGAGCAATCAATCGAAGCAGGCCGAAGCCTACAAGCAACACGTCGTCGAACAGGCGCTCACTTTGTTGCGCGCGCACGACAATATTCGCTGCCTCTTCACGACGCCGAAACTGCTCGAAGCCATTTGCGAGAAAGTTTCCCTGCGAAAACTCGGCATCACCGGCGTCTTCTGCGGCGGCACGGAGATGACCCCGCAATTCCACCGTTTCGCCGTCGAAGAACTCCTCGACGGCGTCCACTTCGCGCCGACCTACGGCAACACTCTGATGGGACTCGCCGTCGGCAAGCCGCGCCTGCCCGCGGACAATTACGCCGTCATCTATTACCCGCCCGCCCCGCGCGCCGTGATCGAAGTGGTTGACCCGGCCAATCCAGACCGCGTCGTCGGCTACGGCGAAACCGGGCGCGTGCGCCTGACCACGCTGACGCGCGAGTTCTTCATGCCGCGCTTTCTCGAACGCGACGAGGCCGAGCGCGAACCGCCCTACCTGCCTTACGCGTGGGACGGCGTGCGCAACGTCCGCCCCTTCGCCAAACTGGAGACGAACGTCGTCGAAGGCGTCTATTGAATTGTTAAGTACTATTGAGTGTGTGGGCAATAAATGAGCGAGCCTTGCGTCATCATCTCCTCATAAATTTTGCTCTTCGCACACAAATTTCGGAGGTACTAATACGTGAACAGTATATGGATTGACTTTGAGCCTAATGAAATATCAGATAGCTTGGAGGCTAAATTGAAATTCTCGAAAGTAGAGGAAGTTCTGAAAGAATATCAGCATAAAGGTGAGCATCTCGGTAGGAAATACAGGTGGAAAATCAGTGATATTGGTCTAGAGGACGTGAAAGCACATGCAAGAGGAATCAATACCAGACTTAATGAATTTCTAAATGAGAATGAGTTCTTAGTTTCGCTCGGCGAGAAGTAACAATCTTTCACAAAACCACAACCTAGCAATCGCATCACGTTGGGCAACAAGGTAAAGTAAAAACTGGATTCGATTATCAATCATGTTGCACATACCCATCTTGCGCCGGGGCGGGCCTTATAAAAGTTTGGACGTGGTGCGCGTCGTGCATCACCGGACGCGCGAGCCGTTTGTGGAGATCAGCCAGGCGAACGCGGGGCTGATCCGCCGCGATTTGCGCGAACAGCAAAGGGCGCGTGCGGCTCTGGCGTCGTTCAGCGTGAAAGAGTTGATCGAGATGTCCGTGCGCGCGTCGGAGATTTTCGCGCGCGACGAGTTGCCAATCGGCGACGAGGCGCAGACGCCCGATGCTTATGTCGAGCAGGTGTCGGCGACGACGGGGCTGCCGCTCGTGTTGGCGCGGCGCAACATGGAGAAGATTCGCGGCGCGCTCGCCGAGACGGAGAGCGTGCTGCGCGGCTTGACGCGCAACCTCGATTTGGAAATTCTGGATCGCGGATACGGCGAGATCGACGGGCAGACGGTGAGTTTCTTCCCGCGCGCGCAAAGTTTGGGCGTGGTGCTGCCGAGCAATTCGCCGGGCGTGCATTCGCTGTGGGTTCCGGCGGTGGCGTTGAAGATTCCGCTCGTGTTGAAGCCGGGCGGCGCGGAACCCTGGACGCCGTATCGCATCGCGCAGGCATTCATGAAAGCGGGCGTGCCGCGCGAGGCGTTCGGCTATTACCCGACGGGGCACGGCGGCGCGGGCGAAATACTCAGGCACACGGGGCGCGGCATGGCCTTCGGCGACGTGGCGGCGGTTTCGCAGTGGCGCGGGGAGGACGGGCGCGTCGAAGTCCACGGGCCGGGCTACAGCAAAGTCGTCATCGGCGACGACATGATCGACGAGTGGGAAAAATATCTGGACGTGATCGCCGCTTCGATTGTGGATAACGGCGGGCGTTCGTGCGTCAACGCGTCGGGCGTGTGGGTGACGCGGCACGCCGACGAGATCGCCGGTGCGCTGGCCGCGCGCTTCGCCGAAATCGCCCCGCGCGCGGCCGAAGACGAGGCGGCGCAACTCGCTCCCTTCGCCGACGCCCGCGTGGCCGCGCGCATCTCGCAGATGATCGATCAAGGATTGAAGGAAGCGGGCGCGCGCGACGTGACGGCGGAGGCGCGCGGCGGCGGCGGCGCTGCCGACGGGGGCGGGCGGCTGCGCGAATGGGAGTCCTGCGCTTACCTGTTGCCGACCATCGTGCGCTGCGAATCGGCAACGCACGCGCTCGCGAACCGGGAGTTCCTGTTCCCGTTCGCGAGCGTGGTCGAAGTCGGGCGGGATGAGTTGCCGGAGGCGTTGGGCGCGAGTCTCGTCGTGACGGCGATCACGCGCGATGAGGAATTGATCGCGAAACTTTTAGCGTCGCCGCACGTTGATCGTTTGAACATCGGCGCGATCCCGACGACGCGGATCAGTTGGGATCAGCCGCACGAGGGAAATTTGTTCGAGCACCTCTACGCGCGCAGGGCTTTCCAGCGCGCGGCGTTCGCGACGACGACGACGCGCACATGAAGATTCTCTATCTCACGGCCGGCGCGGCCAACATGTATTGCGGCAGTTGCCTGCGCGACAACGCGCTCGCCACCGAACTCGTCGCGCGGGGGCACGACGTGATGCTCCTGCCCGTCTACACGCCGACCCTCACGGACGAACCGAACGTCAGCCGCCCCGGTAAAGTTCTCTTCGGCGGCATCAGCGTCTATCTACAGCAACACGCCTCCGTCTTTCGCCGGACGCCGTGGGTGATAGACAAACTGTGGGATTCGTCCGCCGCTTTGAAGCTCGCCGCGCGGCGCAGCATTCCGGTAAACCCGAAACTCCTCGGCGAACTCACCGTCTCGATGCTCAGCGGCGAGGACGGCCGCCAGCGCAAAGAGTTCGAGAAGATGGCGCACTGGCTCCGCGAGCAGGAGACGCCCGACGTGGTGTCGCTGCCGAACTCTCTTCTCGTCGGCATGGCGCGCCCCATCAAGCAAGCCTTGAATCGCCCGGTCGTCTGCACGCTGCAAGGCGAAGATTTGTTTCTCGACGGTCTCGAAGAGAGCTATCGTCATGACGCGCTCGAACTCATCCGCGCGGGCGTCGCGCACGTCGATTCGTTCATCGCCGTCAGCGAGTTTTACGCGAACTTCATGTCCGAACACCTGCGCATACCCGCGAGTAAAATGCGCGTCGTCCCGCTCGGCATCAATCTCGGAGACTACGAAGAAGGCGACGGCGCGGCCGTCACCGCGCGCCGGACGAGCGAAGACCTTTTCACCGTCGGCTACTTCGCGCGCGTAGCGCCCGAGAAAGGCTTGCACCTGCTGTGCGAGGCTTACAGGCGTCTCCGGCGCGAACGCGACGGGGCGGGGCGTGCGCGGCTCGAAGTCGCGGGCTACCTCGCGCCGGAACACGAGCCTTACCTGCGCGGCATCGAACGGCAGATGAAAGACTGGGGACTCGCCGCCGAGTTCAATTATCGCGGCGCGCTCGGCCGCGAGGCGAAGATCGCTTTCCTGCGAGAGTTGAACGTCTTCTCCATGCCCGTGACCTATGACGAGCCGAAAGGCATCTCGCTGTTGGAAGCCATGGCCTGCGGCGTGCCCGTCGTCCAGCCGCGGAGAGGAGCATGCACGGAGATCGTCGAACGCACGGGCGGCGGCCTGCTCGTCGCGCCGGACGACCCCGAAAGCCTCGCCGCCGGACTTTACGAACTCTGGAAGGCGCCCGCCCGCGCCGCCGAACTCGGCCAAAGCGGCGCACGCGGCGTCAGGCAACACTACAGCGTCGCGCTCATGGCCGAACGCGCGCTCGAAGTGTATGAGGAGGTAAAAGGGTAAAGGGGAAAGGGGAAAGGGGAAGACAAACTGCTTTGTGCCTTTCCACCTTTCCCCTTTTCCCTCTACCCCTTCCCCGTGTTTTTAGTCTTATGCTTGAAGTCAACGATCTCTCGAAGGAATATCCGACGCCGCGCGGCGCGCTGCCGATTTTGTCGGGCGTGTCTTTGACCCTGGCGCGCGGCGACGCCGTTTCGATCATGGGACCTTCGGGCAGCGGCAAGAGCAGTTTTCTCTACATCGCCGGTGCGCTCGAACCGCCAACGTCGGGCACAATCACGCTCGACGGCGAGAACCCTTTCGCGATGCCGGAGCGCGAACTCGCCGCTTTCAGGAACCGCCGCATCGGGTTCATCTTTCAAGACCACTGCCTGCTGCCGCAGTTGACCGTGCTCGAAAACGTGTTGACGCCGACGCTCGTCGCGGGCGAGCGCGTGGGCGACGAGTTGGAGCGTGCGCGCGGGCTGCTCGAACAGGTCGGACTGACGGCGCGCAGCGAGCACCGTCCGGCGGAACTGTCGGGCGGCGAGAAGCAGCGCGTCGCGCTTGCACGCGCGCTCATACGGAAGCCGCTGCTCCTGCTGTGCGACGAACCGACGGGCAACCTCGATCACGCGTCGGCCGCCACGGTCGCCGAACTCCTGCTCGAACTCCACCGCCTCCGGGAGACCATTCTCGTCGTCGTCACGCACAACGCCGAACTGGCCGCGAAGTTTCCCGTCCGGTATGAATTGCAGGAACAAAATCTCGTCCGTAGCCGGTAGCCGGTTTTCAGTTTTCAGTTTTCAGTTTTCAGTTTTCAGTTTTCAGTTTTTAGTTTTCAGTTTTTAGTTTTCAGTGACGTTGTTGCATAAATGGTCACGGATGCGGAGGGTTTGCTAACCTTCATGCGTGACCAAAAAGAGAAAGCAACGCCAGTACCGCATCCGCAACTGGCACGACTATAACAAAGCCCTTGTCAGGCGTGGAAGTCTGACGC
>DASQMC010000053.1:0-20144 GCA_035645695.1 Pyrinomonadaceae bacterium | reverse complement strand
TGCCAGTGAGACTCGTGGTAGACCACCACGTTGATAGGCTGGAAATGTAAGCATAGTAATATGTTCAGTTGACCAGTACTAATGTTCCCAAGGCTTGACCATTAAATTTATTGACCGGCAAAACCGTTCGATTAATTCTTTTGGTTCGCTTCGCACAACTTTTGAAAAACCTAGAGTCACTATTCGATTGTCCAAGCCCTTTTACACGCTCTTTCAAGTTTTCCGGTGATTTTGTCGAGAGGGTCACACCCGTTCCCATCCCGAACACGGCAGTTAAGCCTCTTGGAGCCGATGGTACTGCGCGGGTAGCTGCGTGGGAGAGTAGGAAGTCGCCGGATTAATTATTAAGAAAAGCCCGCTCAGGCATCGAACCTTGAGCGGGCTTTTCTTATTTGTGCCGCTCTGAGAAAATATCGGTTGATATTGAGAAACCTTCACTAATAACGCGTTAACTCTAGATGTCGGAGTGTGCTTGATGAAGAACCAGCTATACCGAAACTCTCTGCTCGCCTGCGTTCTCTTATTTTCAGGATGTGACAGCGGGAACGGGACGACCGCAGCAAACATCGCACGACAGACGCCTCACGCGACGAAGACGGCCGAGCAGAAAATCAAGACTCACGATACGAATGCCGGTCAGACTCCGGAAGCGGTAACGTCACAGGAACCCCCAACTTATACTTATAAAATCAAAAACTCCTGGCCGCATGACAGGCGCGCTTACACGCAGGGGCTGATCTTCCTCGAAGGCATGCTCTGGGAGAGCACGGGTCAATACGGTGCGTCGAGCCTGCGCAAGGTCGAACTCAAAACAGGGAAAGTCATCAAACAGATTTCCGTGCCCGGAAACTACTTCGCCGAAGGCATGACGGTCTTCAACAATAAGGTCTTTCAGTTGACGTGGCAGGAGCAGAAGGGTTTCATTTACGATCCGGTCACTTTTAAAAAACAGGGCGAATTCAGCTACACGGGCGAAGGCTGGGGGCTGACGCATGACAAGGAGTCCCTGATTATGAGCGACGGCAGCGATCAAATTCGCTTCCTCGATCCGTCCACGCTACAGACGACGCGCACCGTTCGGGTCACGGACAGGGGCAAAGCGGTAGATCAGTTAAACGAACTGGAATATATAGACGGCGAAATCTACGCCAATATCTATCAGACGGATCGAATCGCGCGCATTGAGCCTGAGACGGGCAAAATTCTCGGCTGGATCGATCTCACAGGGTTGCTGGCGGTCAAAGACCGGACTGGCGAGGAAGACGTTTTAAATGGCATCGCATACGACGAAATGGGTAAACGCATCTTTGTGACCGGCAAGATGTGGCCGAAGTTATATGAGATCGAGATCGTCAAAAACAAAGCGCGCTCCTGAGCACCGCCCCTCCGCATCAAAACAGACGTGACTTTCGACACCTATTTCCGCATCTCTTCATACGCGATGATCGCCAGCGGCACGCTCGCGCTGGGCGTCTCCGGCGGCATGGGCGTGGAACTCGGGGCGGTATTCGTTCTGCTGCTCGTGGCGGCGTGGAGATTCGAGGGGACGCGCTGGCAATTATCGGAGCGCGCGGGGATGTTTGCGGTCGTCGCATCGCTGCCCCTGATTTACTTCGACTGGAAATTTCAATCCTCCGCAATCTGGACGGGCGAGCCGGCGCGCGCAGGGATCGCCGCGCTGACGCACTTCATACTTTTCCTCTCCGCCGTCAAACTCGCACAGGTCAAGACCGACCGCGACTGGTTGTTCCTCTATCTCATCTCGTTTTTTGAAGTCCTGCTCGCGGCCGGCTTGAGCGTTAGCCCGCTCTTCATCGCGACGCTCGCGCTCTATACCTTCTGCGCGCTCTCGACCGTGGTTTGCTTCGAAATCAGGAAGGCGCGCCGTGCCATCGAGATTCAGGAGACGCGTCTGCTCTCCGCGCCTCGCGCGCGCTGGTTTAGTCGCCTGTCGAAAGGCACCGGGGCGCCAATACCTTCGAGTGAAGCGCGTCGCCTGCCGTTCGTCGCGCTTTCTCTGCTCGCGCTCATCTTCGCGCTCGCGCTGCCGATTTTTTTCATCATGCCGCGCTATAGCGGGAGCGCGCTTGCGCGCGCGGACGGCGGGCTTAACGGCGTCGTCGGTTTTTCCGACGAAGTGACGCTCGGCGAGATCGGCCGCCTGCAACAGAGCCAGCGCGTCGTGATGCGCGTGCGCGTTAAAGACCCTCTGGCTGGACGACATCAAACTCTGCGTTGGCGAGGTGTCGCGCTTGACGAGTTCAGCGGGCGCGCGTGGCGCAGGTCGAGACGTGAGACCGAATACCGGCGCGGCAACGAGCGCAACCTCTTTCAGTTCGGTACGACGCAATCTCTGGAGAACCTGACGACGCAGACTTTCTTCATCGAGCCGATAGACACGCCCGTCCTGTTTATCGCCTCGCGTCCCGTCGCCATTCAGGGCGCGCTGCCCTATATCGGCATCGACGACGAAGACAGCCTTTCGACGCGCGACCATTCGCAGGAGCGCATCTCTTACCACGCCTACTCGGACACGACCGAGCCTCCGGCGGATCAGCTGCGCCGCGACCTCACGGTCTACACGCCGGAGATGGATCGCTACCTGCGCCTCCCCGACAATCTCGACCCGCGCATCAACGAACTCACGCGCGGGTTGATCGTCGGCACGCGCTCGGGCAATCGCTACGACTCCGCGCGCGTCATCGAATCGTATTTCCAGCAAAACTTTCGCTACACGCTGGAGCAGAAGTCCGGCGGCGCGGAAGACCCGCTGGCGGATTTCATGTTCCGCGTCCGCGAAGGGCATTGCGAGTATTTCTCGACGGCGATGGCCGTCATGCTTCGCTCGGCGGGAGTTGCGACACGAGTCGTCAACGGTTTCCAGTTGGGCGAGTACAACGATGCGGCCGACGTGTACACTGTCAGGCAATCGGACGCGCATTCATGGGTCGAAGTGTATTTCCCGGACACGGGTGCGTGGGTGACTTTCGACCCGACGCCGGTTGACGGGCGACCGGGCAACAACGATGCAGGCGGCCTGCGCGGGCAACTCGGAAAGTATGCGGAAGCTCTCGAACTGTTTTGGATTCAATATGTCGTTGCTTATGATAAGCAGGAACAGCGTTCGCTGGCGACATCCATTCGCAGCAATCTAGGCATCTATCGCCTGACGGCAAGGCAAACTTTCACGGAACTCCGCGCCGGATTCGCTGCCCGGTGGCAACAGTTGTACCCCGGCGCAGGCGGAATGCGCGGCGTGCAGGGTATCAATGTCCCATTACTCATCGCGCTAACGCTATGCCTCGGATTAGTAATGCTGATAGCCGCTCGTGCCCGGCGTTGGGACTTCGCTTGGCCGTTGAAATTCAGGCGGCGCGAACGGAAAAATTATTCAACCGTTGTCTTCTACGCACGCATGATTAAGGCACTGGAAGCGCGGGGCATAATCCGCGCGCCCGACGAGACGCCGCTCGAATTTGCCGCAGCCACGGGTATGCCCGAAGCGTTGCTCTTGACGCGCTCTTATAATCGGGTGCGTTTCGGCGCACACCAACTCACCAATGCCGAGGCCGCCCGCATCGAGGAATGGCTGCGGCGCGTAGAGAAGGAAAGTAAAGAGGGAAAGTAAATCGTGAATCGTGAATCGTGAATAGAAAGAAACATGCTTTATCTATTCACGATTTACGATTCACGATTTACGAAGTTGTTATGAAGAAAATAGGCTTTATCAGTTTGGGCTGTCCGAAGAATCTGGTTGACAGCGAGGTGATGATGGGTCAACTCGCCGCCGCCGGTTATGAGATCACGACGGACGAGAGCGAGGCCGAGACGCTCGTAGTGAACACCTGCGGCTTCATCGATTCGGCTAAGCAGGAATCCATTGACGCCATCCTCGAAGCGGCGCGCATGAAGACTGCGGGGAAGGCCAAGCGTCTCGTCGTCGCGGGCTGTCTCGTCGAACGTTACCGCGACGAACTGCGTGCGGAGATACCAGAGGTTGATGCATTTATCGGGACGAACCAGATCGGCGACATCACGAAAGTCTGCGACGAGAAGGTGAACACGCGCTCGCTTCCGGTGATCGCGCTCGGCAATCAGAGCGCGACTTATCTCTACGACGAATCGACGCCGCGCGTGCTCGCCACGCCCGGCTATAGCGCCTTCATCAAGATCGCCGAAGGTTGCGACCGGCCGTGCGCCTTCTGTTTTATCCCGCAGATGCGCGGTCATTTTCGCAGCCGCCGCTTCGGCTCGGTGGTGAGCGAGGCGCAGGCGTTGGCGGCGCGCGGCGTAAAGGAACTCATTCTCGTCGCGCAAGACTCTTCGCGCTACGGCGAAGACCTCGCGCAGCCGGACGGGCTAGCGCACCTGCTGCGCGAACTCGCGCGGCTCGACGGTATCGAATGGGTGCGCGTGATGTACACCTACCCGACGCACATCAGCGATCTCTTCCTCGACGTGATGGCGTCAGAACCGAAGGCAGTTAAATATCTCGACATGCCTTTGCAGCACGCCTCGCAGAACGTCTTGAAGTTGATGCGGCGCGGCGGAAACCGCGCGAGCCTCGAACGCCTGATCGAGCGCGTCCGCCGGCGCGTGCCGGGCATCGGCGTGCGCACCACGTTCATCACGGGATTTCCGGGCGAAACCGAGGAAGATTTCAACGAACTCATGACCTTCGTTCGCAACGTCGAGTTCGACCGCGTCGGCGTCTTCACTTATTCGGACGAAGAGGGCACGGCCGCTTTCGACTTGCAGGATAAAGTTGACCCGAAAGTCGCCGCCAAAAGGCGCGACCGCCTGATGAAAGAGCAACGCCGCATCTCGCTCAAGCGCAACCGCGCCCGCATCGGCGAGACATACCGCGTCCTCTTTGAAGGCGCGGCGAAAGAGACCGACCTGCTCTGGCAAGGGCGACTCGACAGCCAGGCGCCGGAGATCGACGGCGTCGTACTGATCAACGATGCGCCCGAAGGCTTCGCACCCGCCCCCGGCGATTTCGTCAACGTTTGCATCACCGACGCGCACGAATACGATCTGGTCGGGAGCATTGTAAGCAGTGAGCAGTGAGCAGTAAGCAGTAAGCAGTAATAAAAACTGTTTGCTCACTGCTTACTGCTCACTGCTCACTGCTCACTCTTATGAAAGTTGTTAAAGAATCGAGCGACGAACTGAACCCGTCGGTGCTGACGACGGCCTTCATCGGGCGCGCGCCGCGCGAGCGGAGTCTTAAAGATTACGTCGCGCTCGCGGTGGCGACGTGCGGCGTCGGCCTGATTCCGCTCGCACCGGGCACGTGGGGGTCGCTTGTCGGCGTCGGGTTGTACCTGTTGGCGCGCAGGGCGAGCGCGGAGGCATTTCATTACGCGGAATATCACGGGTGGCTTTTGCCGCCGCTCGTCTCCCTGCTCACGACGGTCGTGCTTTTGATGTTGATCGTGATGACGATTGCGGGCGTCTGGGCAGCCACGCGCTGCGAGACGGTGTTGTCGCGCAAAGACCCCGGCGCGGTAGTGATCGATGAAGTGATAGGACAGATACTAACTTTCGTGTTCCTGCCCGTCGGCATCGGGGCGTGGGCTATTGTCACGGGCTTTCTGGCGTTCCGGCTGTTTGATATCTGGAAGCCGTACCCGATCCGCCGCCTCGAATCGCTCGAAGGCGGCCTCGGCATCATGGCCGACGACGTACTGGCGGGTGTTTACGCCGCAACGCTGATGTCTCTGCTGACTTCAATTTATCTGTTCTTTTAGAAGGAGAAAAGATGGACGAAACCAAACAGGCGAACCCTCCAGATGCTACTACTACCGCGAACGACGACACGGGCGCGCAGAATACCGCGCGGCACGCGGAAGCAACCAGCAGCGATACCTTGAGCGAACTGCAAGACACTCAAACTGATTCGGCCGCTTCGCAGAGTGGAGCTTCGGAGTCGTCCGATTCGTCGTCCGCGCCCTCGCCCGACGGCATGCCCGACAACACAGGCGGCGGCACGGCCGACGGTAAAGACTCCGGCGGGCCGATGTAAAATAAACGATGAACGCGGAATGATGAACGATGAAGTAAGGGCAATTTGCTTTCACTTCATCGTTCCGCGTTCCGCGTTCCTACTTTTCTGTTAACCTCTTCCCCTATGGACAACATAAAAATTCTTGTATCGGATGACGTGAGCGAGAGCGGGCTTGAGCCTTTGCGCGAGGCGGGCTTCACGGTGGAAAAACGCACCGGACTCAAGCCGGACGAGTTGCGCGAGATCGTGCGCGACTACGACGGTCTGGTCGTGCGCAGCGAGACGAAAGTGACCGCCGGTTTGATGGACGAAGCGGTGCGCCTGCGCGCCATCGGACGCGCCGGGGTCGGGGTTGACAACATAGACGTGCCGGCGGCGACCTCGCGCGGCATCATCGTGATGAACGCGCCCGACGGCAATACGATGACGACGGCCGAGCACACGCTCGCGCTCCTGCTCGCGCTCGCACGGCAGGTGCCGCAGGCGCACGCGAGTTTGCGTGGCGGCAAGTGGGAGCGGAAGAAATTCGTGGGCGTCGAGTTGCGCGGTAAAACTCTGGGCGTGGTCGGGCTCGGCCGGATCGGTCGCGTGGTTGCGAGCCGCGCGCGCGGGTTCGAGATGAAGGTTCTGGCCTTCGACCCGTTCATCGCTCCCGAACAGGCGCGCGATATGGAGTTGGAACTCGCGCCGCTCGAAGAGGTATGCGCGCGCGCCGATTTTATCACCGTCCACACGCCGCTCACGGCCGAGACGCGCGGCATCATCGGGGCGCGCGAAATTGCCTCTATGAAACGGGACGTGCGGATCATCAATTGCGCGCGCGGCGGCCTGATAGACGAACGCGCGCTCTACGATGCGCTGAAAGAGGGGCGCGTGGCGGGCGCGGCGCTCGACGTGTTCGAGGAGGAGCCGCCGCAGCAGACGAATCCCTTGCTGCAATTCGACTGCGTGATCACGACGCCGCACCTCGGCGCTTCGACGAAAGAAGCGCAGGAGGGCGTGGCCGTAACGGTCGCCGAGCAGATGCGCGACTACTTTCAGACGGGCGCGCTGCGCGGCGCGGTGAACGCTCCCGCGCTCGGCGCGCAGGAATTGCACACGCTTTCGCCCTATCTCATGCTCGCCGAAAGGTTGGGTAGATTTCAGGCGCAGTTGTTGGACGAGGCTTTGCGCGAGGTGAGGATCGAGTACGCGGGGGAGTTGGCCGAACTGGAAGCCGCGCCCGTCACGCGCGCATTTCTCGCGGGACTTTTGCGCGACGTGAGCGCGCGCGTCAACGTCGTCAACGCGTTTCTGATCGCCGAAGAACGAGGCATCACGGTGATGACCTCGTACAGGCGGGGCGCGGGGCATGAGTTGTCGCCCGCGATCATGACGCGGGTCGTGACGGCGGGCGGTGAGCAGAGCGTCTCGGGCGCGCTCTTCGGTTCAAACAATTCAGGCGGTGCGAGCGGCGACGGGCGCATCACGGAGATCAATGGCTTTCGTATCGAGGCGATCCCGTCGGGACACATGGTCGTTACGCGCAACCGCGATGTGCCCGGCGTCATCGGCCGCGTCGGCACGATTCTCGGCGCGCACGGCGTCAACGTCAGCCGCTTTCATTTAGGGCGGCATGAGCGCGGCGGCGAGGCGATGGCCGTCATCGAAACCGACGCGCCGCTCGACGACGAGACGCTCGGCGAGTTGCAAACCTTCGAGCATATCGTCTCGGCGCGGCGCATCGTGCTTGAGTCGTAAGAGGGAATCCGTGAACAACAAACCGGCGCGCTCGATGCGAAGTCTCTAGCTTGACGGCCGCCTTCCATTCCTGCGCGGCGAAGGCCATGACCCCGGCCGAATGTAAATCCGCGAGCATCTTCACTAGACCATAAACTTAGCTCGTTGCATGGCGGTCGTCTTCGAGACGCGGTCAATGGCCGTGATCTGTAGGGCGTAACTACCGTGGGTGAAATTTGCGATTGCGATTTCGGCGGCGTAAGGAAGGCGCGTGAGGCCGGTTATGCCGTCCGTCCCGAGTTTGCTGAGGGGCGAGGTGATGACGGGTTGATCGTCGCGGGACACCTGCACTTGCAGGGCGATGTCGGGGCCGCCGCCACCGCCGCGCTCGCATGCACGAGTTGTGTTGCGCGCTGACGCACCTGCGACTCGGCGGAATCGCGCGTGCTAGCGAGAGCGGGTCGCCGGAGTGCGAGGGCAGTAAAACTTTCGCCGCGCGCCGCGCGTATACAACGCCGCCTGTAAGTTAAGTTTAAGCTGCCGACATGCCGCAACAACTTCTTCCGGCGTTCTGCCGGAGGTGGAGGAAATTTCTTGAGTGAAAACGGTGTGACCCTCGCGCTCAAACGCGTCTCGAAAAAGTTCGATGAATTCGTGGCGGTTGACGAATTGAGTCTGGAAGTTCGCGCCGGGCGCATTTTCGGCTTGATTGGGCCGAACGGCGCGGGCAAGACGACGACCATTCGCATGATCGTCAACATCCTCGTCCCCGACACCGGAAGCATAGAACTTTTCGGCGAACGAATGTCGGAGCGTCTTCAGGATCGCATGGGCTATCTTCCGGAGGAGCGGGGTCTCTACAAAAAGATGCGCGTCGGCGAGCAACTGCGCTACTTCGGCGAGTTGAAAGGATTGACCGCGCGCGAAGCCGAGACGCGCCTCGACCGCTGGCTCGAACGGCTGAAACTCTCCGAGTGGAAGAATCACAAAACCGACGAACTCTCGAAAGGTATGCAGCAGAAGATTCAGTTCATCACCACCGTGATGCACGAACCCGATCTGCTCATCCTCGACGAAGTTTTCTCCGGCCTAGACCCGGTCAACGCGGAGTTGATGAAGGACGTGCTGCTGGAACTGAAGGCCGAGCGGCGCACCATCATCTTCTCCACACACATGATGTCGCAAGCCGAACAACTCTGCGACGACATCTGCCTCATCAACCGCTCGCGCAAAGTGCTGGAGGGCAGCCTGCGCGAGGTGAAGAGCAGTTTCGGCCGCCGCTCGGTCGCGCTGAGGGCTGAGGGCGGCGACGCCGTGCTCGCAGACGCGCGACTCGTGGCGGGCGTGAAGTCTTTCGGCGACTACGCGGAAGTCCTGCTGGCCGAGGGAGCGGATGCGCAGGAGTTGCTGCGCAGCCTCGTCGAGAGTGGTGCGCGCATCACTCGCTTCGAGCAGATCGAGCCGAGTTTGCACGACATCTTTTTGCAGAAGGTTGGAGAAGGCGCATGACGAAACTGCTGGTCATCATCCGGCGCGAATATTTAGGGCGCATCCGCACGAAGGGCTTCGTCATCTCGTCGCTGCTCGGCCCGCTCGTCATGATCGGCTTCATGGTCGTGCCCGGCCTGCTCATCTCGATGCAGACGGGCGGCGCGACGAAGATCGCCGTCGTCGATCTTACGGGGAAGATGTACGAGGGCGTCCGCGAATCAATTCTGATGAACCGCACTGACGAGGGCAAGCGCGACGGGCAAAAGACCGCGCCGGATTCGGTCGAACCGTCTGGTGAGGAGCGAATACGCCAGGCGGCCAGGGCGGTCGGCGCGCGGTTTGAGGTCGAGGAGGTGACGCCCGGCGGGCGCTCGATTGACGAGATCAAGAACGAATTGAACGCACGCGTGAGGAAAGGCGAGTTGGGCGTCTACGTCGTGCTGCCCGAAAAGATTCTGGAGGAGGGGCGCGCGGAATATTACGGCCGCAACGTGAGCGACCCGATCACTACTTCGCAACTGCGCCGCAGTTTGAACCGCGCCGTCGTCGAACAACGTTTGCGCGAGGCGAGCATAGATCAGAACCTCGTGCGGCAGTTGTCGAAAGAGATCGAGTTGGAGACGACGAAGATCAGCGAGCGCGGAATCGAGCGCGACAGCGGCGGCGGCTTCGCCGTGGCGATGTTCGTCGGCCTCTTTATCTACATGGCGATTTTGATGTACGGGCAGATCATCCTCTCGTCGGTCGTGGAGGAGAAGACGACGCGGGTATCGGAAGTGCTGTTCTCGTCCGTCAGACCGTTTTACCTGATGCTGGGGAAACTGTTGGGCGTCGCTCTCGTCGCGATCACGCAGTATTTGATCTGGGCTGTGGCGTTCGGCGTGTTCGCGCTCTACGGCGTCGGGATGCTGGCGGCGAGCGGGATGGACGTGCCGCTGCCGCGCCTGCCGCTCTCCTTCGCCGTCTACGCGCTGCTGTTTTTCGTCCTCGGGTTTTTGATGTATGCCACGATTTACATGCTCGTCGCCGCGATGGTGACGACGGAGAAAGAGGCCAGTCAGATGGTTCTGCCGGTGATTTTCCTCTCCGTGATCAGCATCTATCTGGCGTTTCCGGTTATCCGCAACCCGAACTCGTCTTTCGCCTTCTGGGTATCCATCGCGCCGTTCTTCTCGCCCATCACGATGCTCGTCCGGATCGTGACGGAGACGCCGCCCTTCTGGCAGATCGCGCTCTCGCTGGGCATAGGGATAGCGAGCGTCGTCGTCTCGGTTTGGGTGGCGGCGCGCATCTACCGCGTCGGCATGTTGATGTACGGCAAGAGCGCAAGCATCCCCGAAGTCGTGCGCTGGCTCAGGCAAAGTTAAATGCAGCCGGTCGCCCGTGGGCGGTTGACTGTTGTTTGTAGTTCACGCGTTAGTTGTTAAAGTTACCCGCGGAAGACCGGCGGGCTGAGACGACAACCGGCAAACGGCCACGGGCAAGCGGCAAATTTTTATGGGCATAGAGATCGAGAAGAAGTATCGGATAAATGCGGAGGAAGCCGCGAGTTTGCGCGGTCGCCTGCGCGCTGCCGGGGCGGAGGCGCGCGGCGAGGAATTTGAAGAGAATATTTTATACTCGGGGCCGGGGCTTGAGCGCGGCAATAGAGTGTTGCGTTTGAGGCGCGTGCGGGGCGGCCGCTCGGTCTTTACTTTCAAAGAGAGCATGACGGGCGCGGCGGGAATCAAGCGTCGGCGCGAAGACGAGACGGAGGTTACTGACCCCGAAGCCCTCGCCGCCATACTCGACGCGCTCGGCTACACGGCGGCGGCCGTTTACGAGAAGCGCAGAGAGACGTGGCTCGTGGCGGGCGTCGAAGTCGTGATAGACGAATTGCCGTTCGGTCAATTCGTCGAGATCGAAGGAGCGGAGGAGTCGATTATGGAGGCCGAACGCCTGCTGCAACTCACGGCAGCGAGAGCCGAGCCGAAGTCTTACCCGCAATTGACGCTCGAACACGGAGCGCGCAGGGGCGCGCTCGTCGAGGCGCGATTCGAGAAAGGTGAACACAAAAATGACTGACGAAAGACGCCGTAGTTCGCACCCGCATTTCAACGACGGCGGCGCGGTGCGCTGGCACACTCAACTGGCCGATGCGCTCGCCGAGGCGAAGCGCGAAGGGAAGTATGTTTTCGTCGAGTACGGTCGCTACGCTTGAGGCAACTGCCGCGCCCTCGTCGAGGGCATCATCCCGCAAGCCTCCATCTCCGCGCTGCTCAACGAACATTTTGTGTGCCTTGCCGCTAATTGCGACCGTGCCGAACCGGAGGTCAACTTAATCGGCGCGCGCCACATGGCTCATGCGCGCGCGCTGCCGTTTTGTCTCTATCTCAACGGCGACGGCGAGTTTATCCACGGCACGCAGGGCGGCGTCTCCCCTTACACGTTTCGCGAAGACTTAGAGCGCGTGATTAAGAGTTAGGGGTTTGCCGGTTCATGTCCAATCTCTCTTACATCTCACCGAAGGCGCGTGTCGGCGAGAGCCGCATTCACGGGCGCGGCCTGTTCGCGGTCGAAGCGTTCGAGCGAGATGAGATCGTCGCGGTTAAAGGCGGGCACGTTTTCGACCGCCGCACGCTAGCCGCGGTCGCGCCCGCGCTCGGCGCGGCGGAGATACAGATCGGCGCAGACCTCTTCATCGGTCCGCTCACGCAAAGCGAGCGCGATGGCAGCATGATCTACAGCAACCACTCTTGCGAACCGAACATCGGCGTGCGTGGGCAGATCGTCTTCGTCGCCATGCGCGACATAGAGGGCGGGGAAGAGTTGACGCATGACTGGGCGACGACCGACGACGATAACTACCGTATGGAGTGTCGTTGCGGCGCGGCCGCGTGCCGGAAGATCATCACGGGGCAGGATTGGCGGCGCAAAGAGTTACAGGACAAATACGGGCGATACATGTCCTGGTATCTGCTCAAACTGATCGGAAAAGCGGAAGGTTGAAATCTCGCTTCAGGAGTGGCCGCTTCGGCGACGGAACGGCGTGCAGTTTCAAGTACGGATAAAGGACGCACTGCATCTGCATCATACATAAGATGGAAGCATGTGCGACGGGTTGACTGCTTTTACTAAGAAAGTCCGTGCGAGAGGCTGTTCGACGCATGGCACGTCTGTTGCGCTTGCGCAGGGCAGTTAAAGATTATCCTGCTTAAAGTGGAGGGAAGATTAAAGTGATAAAACGTTTTTCCGTTGGACTGTGTGCATTAACGCTGTCGATTTCGGTCGCCGGTTGCGGCGGTAGTGATAACGCTAATGTGGCAAACGCCAACATGAACGCCAACATGAACGCCAACATGAACGGGGCGACCGCGACGACCGCGATGACGCCGATGACCGGCGGCGCGGATGGCGAGATCGTCACGACCGAGGCGGACGGCATGCGCACTCAGACGCGTACTTTCAGGAACAACCCGCGCGTCGAGAGAGTCGTCGTCACGACGGATACGAGAAGCGGCAAGCGCACGGCGCGCGTCTACACGTCTGGCGGACAGATGCGCGACCTGCCGGAAAGTAGAGTTGACGAGGCTTTGACGGCGACGGGTGATGCCGTGGCCGACGCCGCCGGGTTCGTGGCCGATAAGGCCGGAGATGTCGGGCGCGGCGTGGCGGACAAGGCCGAGGACGTTGGCAGGCCGGTGGCCGATAAAGCCGAGGATGTCGGGCGCGGCGTGGCGGACAAGGCCGAAGATGTCGGGCGCGGCGCGGCGGATAAGGCCGAGGACGTGGGGCGTCCCGTTGTGAAGGGCGCGAAGAAGGCCAGTGAGAAGACCGTCTCCGGCGCGAAGAAAGTGGGCGGCGCGATCAAAGACGCCGTGACGCCCTAAGCGAGTTCGGCGTTAATCGAACGTAAAAGAATAGAGGCGACAGGTGCGGTCGGCGTTGACGACTTCGCGCGCACCTGTCGCCTTCTACTTTTATCGCACTTCGCTCGTCAACCGTTCAGGCTATGCCAGGTGCTATACTTTGCGGGCGCGCGCCAACGAATGCGCGCCTATTTTAGGACGGAAGGAGTCTGGCTGTGACGGATACCCCACGCTTCACGCTGATCTGCCCCTGCTGCGAATCCACTCTCATTATAGATGCGCAAACCGGAGCGCTGATCTCGCACGAAGAGAAGACCAAGCCCATCGCCTCGTTTGAAGAGATGGCGAAGGGACTGGAGCGACAGAAGCAGACGCGCGACCAAATCTTCGCGCAGGAACTAGGCTCGCTTAAAGACCGCGAGCGCATCCTCGAAGAGAAGTTTCGCGAGGCCATGAAGCGCGCCGAGAAGGACAAAGACGTTCCTTATCGCAATCCGCTCGACATGGACTGACGCGCCGCCCTTACAGGTTGGACAAAGCTCAAGGCGCACCCGCACGTGAACTGAGAGAATCTTTCTTCTCGTGCGGGTGCGCCTTGTTATTCTTCGTTTCCAAGAGCCGCGTGCCGGTATGTTGCGGCCAGCGCGAGCACGGCGGCCACGGCCAGAACGCCCGGCGCGAGCAACGGATTCGCACCGCCGAGCGCGCCGAACACCGTCTCTCCCGTAGGCGCGTTGGGGCTGATCTCACGTTGCAATTCGTAATTGCCCTCGACGTGTAAATAGACTCCGAGTAGTGTCCCGAGCACCACGAGCGTCATGCACACGCGTAAGCCCCAGAGCGTCACGCGACGCGGGCGCAGCAGCGCGGCGAGGGCGGCGAGGGCGCCCATCCCGCACAACACGAACGGGATGAACTGCACGGGGTCTTGCATGTGGCCGATCAACCACAACTCCAACAAAGCCCCGCCCAACAGCATTATGGAAAAGGCCAGGAGGAAACGCCGCAGGCGAGACAGTATGTCGGCCGCACTCATTGGCCGCCCAGGTAAGTTTTCGCCACGGCCAGTTCCTCGGCCGAAACTTTCTCGGCGAGCTTGGCGAGAAAGGCTTCGCGTGAAGCGTAAGGGCGACCGGCGACGAGAGCTTCGGCTTCAGTCGCGTCGAGGCCGGGAATCTGTTGCAGCGTCGCCGTGTCCGATTCGTTTTCCGCAATCGGCACATAGACGTGTTTCTCATACTCGGCGATCTGCTCGGGCTTAACATACTTGCCCATCTCGCGCCGGAACTGCTGCACGCTCTTGTAGGGGCGATACTCCTCAAATTCATGCACCATACGATTGCCGATGCCCGGAACGTTGGCGAGGAAATCATTCGCCGAGGCCGTGTTCAAATTGAGCTTGGCCTTTGTCGTGGTTTGACCGGCGTTTGTTTGACCTGTGGCAGTTTGACCGGCGTTCATGTTGTTGTTGGATTGGTTGACGTTTGCGGCGGCGGGCGCGTTGGAACTCGCCGTGTTTGTCGTCACGGCACGCTCGCCGCCGGAACTACAGGCGGTAACGAGAAGCATGCAGAACAGCGTTGACGGTAAAATGACGGAACGGGCGGTTGACGGTCGAAACATCATCAGTATTCCTTTCAAATGAGCAGCATCGTTTGATTAAAGGGATTTACAAAGCCTGCTCATTATAAGCAATTTTGATCTTTTGTAACCCGCGCGACGGCCTACAAGAAGCGCGCCGCGAGAGCTTTTGTAAAGCCCGCGCGGCGCGCTTTTCTCACATCCCGTCGGCGCTATAACTCAAGCGACGGCGGCTTTCTCTTCGGGTCGCCAGCGCAGGACGGGCTTGCGTGCGGCGGCGGCTTCGTCGAGACGGCCGATGCGCGTGGTGTGGGGCGCGCCGGTCACAAGGTCGGGCATCTCCGCGGCTTCGCGTGCGATGGCGCGCATGGCTTCGATGAATTGTTGTATCTCCTGGCGGCCGACGGATTCCGTCGGCTCGATGAGCATCGCGCCCTGCACGATGAGCGGGAAGTAGATGGTCATCGGGTGGAAGCCATAATCGATGAGTCGCTTGGCGATGTCGAGCGTGTGGACGCCTTTGCGCGCCTGTCGTTTGTCTGTGAAGACTACTTCGTGCATGGGCGCGGCGTCGAAGGGCTTGTCGTACTCGCTTGCCAATTCGTGCGCGATGACGCGCGCGTTCAGGACGGCGGCTTCGGTCGCTTCGCGCAGGCCGTCCGCGCCGTGCGTCTCGATGTAAGAGAGCGCGCGCACGGCCATGCCGAAGTTGCCGTAGAAGGCTTTGACGCGGCCGATGGATTGCGGGTAGTCGAAGTCCAAACGGTAGCGTTCATCGTCGGCGCGGACGACGCGCGGGACGGGCAGGTAGGGTTCGAGTTCTTTCGTGCAACAGCAGGGGCCGGAGCCGGGGCCGCCGCCGCCGTGGGGGGTGGAGAAGGTCTTGTGGAGATTCAGATGGATCACGTCCACGCCCATGTCGCCGGGGCGCGCCCAGCCGACGAGCGCGTTCATGTTCGCGCCGTCCATGTAGACGAGGCCGCCCGCGTCGTGGACGATTTGGCAGATTTCGCGGATGTTGCGCTCGAACAGCCCGACCGTGTTCGGGTTAGTCAACATCAACCCGGCCACGTCGCCCGCCGCGCACAGTTCGCGCAGCGCATCGAGATCGGTCTGGCCTTCCGAAGTCGAGCGGACGGTCTTGACGGTGAAACCGGAGAGGTGCGCGGAGGCGGGGTTCGTGCCGTGCGCCGAGTCGGGGATGAGCATCACGCGGCGGCGCGGGCGGTCGCCTTCTCCGACGCCGTCGCGCGCGTCGAGGAAGGCGCGGATGATCATCACGCCGGTCATCTCGCCGTGCGCGCCCGCCGCCGGTTGCAGCGAGACGGCGGCGAGGCCGGTGATCTCGGAAAGATGTTGTTGCAGTTCGTAGAGCAGTTGAAGCGCGCCCTGCGAATCTTCTTCCGAGGCAAGCGGGTGCAGGTTGGCGAAGCCCCTGATGCGCGCGACGCGTTCGTTCAGGCGCGAATTGTACTTCATCGTGCATGAGCCGAGCGGGTACATGCCGAGATCGATGTTGTAGTTCCACGTCGAGATGCGCGTGAAGTGGCGCACCACGTCAACCTCGGAGACTTCGGGCATGCCTTCGAGGTCGTCTGTGCGGCGAAACTCAGCGGGCAACAGTTCGTCTATCGGCGTCTCGTTAACGTCAAGCGCGGGCAGCATGTAGCCTTTGCGCCCCGGCTGCGAGCGCTCAAAGATCAACGCCTCGTTCTGCGTGATATGTGTGCTGGCTTTGGTATTCATAATAAAAGTTTCAGGTTTCAAGTTTCAGGTTTCAAGTTAAAGACCGAAGAACTTTTCAGTCCTGAAACTTGAAACCTGAAACCTGAAACTTATGTTAGTTCCGCTAATCCCTGGACGAGCGCGTCGATCTCGCTGCGCGGGTTGGTTTCGGTGACGCAGACGAGGATGTCGTTGGCGCGTTCGGGGAAGTAGCGCGAGAGGGCGAGGCCGCCCGTGATATTGCGCTCGGAGGCAAGGCGTCGGAGCAATCCTTCCGCCGCGACGGGCGCGCGGACGACAAATTCGTTGAAGCGCGGCGTCGCGGAATAGGGAAGCGAGAAACCTTCGAGTTCGCCGATCCGGCGCGCGGCGTAAGCGGCCTTTTGCGCGCACTGCATGGCAACCTCTTGCAGCCCGCGCCGCCCGAACGTCTCCAGATAGATCGTCGCCATGAGCGCGATCAAGCCTTCGTTGGTGCAGATATTGGAGGTGGCCTTCTCGCGGCGTATGTGCTGCTCGCGCGTGGCGAGCGTGAGCACGAAACCGCGACGCCCTTCCTTGTCGGCCGCGACGCCGACGAGGCGGCCGGGCAACTGGCGCGCGTACTTCTCGCGGGTGGCGAAAAGCCCTAGATAAGGGCCGCCGAAACTGAGCGGCACGCCGAACGACTGGCCTTCGGCCACGACGATGTCCGCCCCCGACGCTCCGGGCTCGCGCAGGAGGCCGAGCGAGATGCTTTCCGTCACGCAGACGACGAGGAGCGCGCCGACTTTGTGCGCGCGTTCGGCGAGCGACTGTAAATCTTCGACGCAGCCGAAGAAGTTCGGCGACTGCACGATGATGGCGGCGGTCTGATCGTCGAGCGCGCCGAGTTCGTCGAAGTTGGTCGTGCCGCTTTGTTCGTCGTAATCGGCGCGGACGAGATCGATCCCGGCGTGTGCGACGTAGGTGTCGGCGACGTGCAGGTATTCCGGGTGCAGCGCGCCGGAGACGACCACCTTGCGGCGGCGCGTGACGCGTTCGGCCATCAGCACGGCCTCGGCCACGGAAGTAGAGCCGTCGTACATCGAGGCGTTCGCCACGTCCATGCCGGTCAACTGGCAGACGAGCGTCTGAAACTCGAAGATGGCTTGCAGCGTGCCCTGAGAGATTTCCGGCTGGTAAGGCGTGTAAGCCGTGAAGAACTCGGAGCGCGAGATCAGGCTATCGACGATGGTCGGCTGGTAGTGTGAGTACGCGCCCGCGCCGAGAAAATTCGGTCGATGCGCCGCCGAATTTTTGGCGGCAAGCGACTCGAAGCGCGCGATGAGTTCGGGTTCGGAGAGCGCGCTCGGCGTGTCGAGCAGATCGCGCAGGAGTATGTCGGCCGGGATGGTGTCGAAGAGTTCCTCCGGCGAGTTCAAACCGACGGAGCGCAGCATCTCGGCGCGCTCCTCCGGCGAATTGGGAATGTAACGCAACTTCTCTTACTCCGTGATTTTCTTGGTGTAGTCTTCGTACTCGGCGGCGTTCATCAGCTTGTCAACTTCGCCCGCGTCTTTCAGACGCAAGCGGAGCATCCACGCCGCGCCGTAGGGGTCTTTGTTGACCTGCTCCGGGTCGTCGTTGAGCGTCTCGTTCAGTTCGGTGACCTCGCCGGAGACGGGGCTATAGAGATCGTTCGCCGCCTTGACCGACTCGACCTGACCGAACACTCCGCCGGCCTCCAAACTATCGCCGACACGCGGCAACTCGACATACACGATGTCGCCCAACTGATGCTGCGCGTGATCCGTGATACCGATTGTGCCGTTGTCGCCCTCGACCCTGATCCACTCGTGATCCTTGCTGTAGTGCAAATCGTCCGGGATGTCTGCCATGATGCTCCTTAACTCTGACTGTTTTCAGTTTTTAGTTTTCAGTTTTCAGTTGCCAGGATTTGCCCAGGGCACACCGTGGTTCGTAACGGCCGCCGGACTAATAACTGAAAACTGAAAACTGTTCACTTCCGTTCGCGTTTATAAAAAGGCGTGGGCACGATGCGCGCGGCGACGGGACGGCCGCGCACTTCGATGTGAATCTCGTGTCCCTCGTTCGCGTGTTCGACGGGGACGTAGGCCAGCCCGATGTTCTTCTTCAAAAAAGGCGCGGGGCTGCCTGAAGTAACGCGCCCCAGCGGTTCGCCGTTGATTAAGACCGGGTAGCCGTCGCGCGCGATGCCGCGATCCGTGACCTCGAAGCCGACGAGTTTTTGTTTGACGCCTTCGGCCTTCTGCGCGGCGAGGCGTTCGCGCCCCGTGAAGTCGCCCTTGTTCAATTTGCAAATCCAGCCGAGGTTGGCTTCGTAGAGCGTCGTCGTCTCGTCGATCTCGTGGCCGTAGAGAGCCATCGCGGATTCGAGCCGGAGCGTGTTGCGCGCGGCGAGACCGCAGGGCAGGATGCCCTCGGGCGTGCCGTGCCCGCCCGCTTCGAGCAGGCGATCCCAGAGTTGCTCGGCGCGCTCCGGCGCGGCGTAGATTTCAAAGCCGTCCTCGCCCGTGTAGCCCGTGCGCGAGATGATCGAAGGCACACCGTCAACCGCGCCCTCTCGGAAATGGTAATACTTGATCTCGGCGAGCGGCGTCTCTGTGAGCGTTTGCAGGATGGCGAGCGCGTCCGGCCCCTGCACGGCGATCTGGCAGAAGTCCGCGCTGCGGTTGGTGAGTTCCACGGCCTCGTCGCCTCTGTGCGCGGCGATCCAGTCCCAGTCCTTTTCGGTGGTCGATGCGTTGACGACGAGCAGCAGGTGATCCTCGGCGAAGCGATAGACGAGCAGGTCGTCGACGACCGTGCCTTCGGGCGTGGTGAGCGCGGAGTAGTGCGCCTGCCCGTCAACGAGTTTGGTCACGTCGTTCGAGCAGAGGCGATTGACGAAGGGAATCGCGTCGGAGCCGCGCACCTCGATCTCGCCCATGTGCGACACGTCGAAAAGGCCGCAGTGGAGGCGCGTGCGGAGGTGTTCCTCGACCGTCCCGGCCGGGTATTGGACGGGCATGTCCCAGCCGCCGAAATCAACCATGCGCCCTCCCAGACGGCGGTGCGCGGCGTTAAGCGGCGTCTGCTTGAGTGGTATCGGCGCAGTAGTCAAACGACTCTCCTGACTCTCTCGATGAGATGTGTGAAACGCTGAAAATTATTGATGTTTACGAAGGAGAAAACCTAACATGCCGCGCCCGGTGCGTCAAGCAAGTCACCCGCGCAGGCGTGCGTGCGCCGCATGACCCGCCGAAAAGGCGTGTGGACGCTCCGGCGAAAACGCGCGAAACACCTGAAAGAGGGCACGGGGATTGAGAAGGTGAGAGTTCAAATTAGAGATAGGACGAGGCTTTCCTTTGCGCCTGCGCCGTGAATGCTGTTTGCTCGCGCTTTTCCCGCATCGGTAGAGACCTGATTCGGGCAATAATATAGAGTTGGTTCACCCTTTACGGATGAAGGCTGCGTTAAATGCGGCCGGGTGCATGCCGTTGTGATACGCACCCACGGGGTTTTGCGGCGACTTCGTATCCAACTGAATTCAAGCGCTCGACCGCTTCTTATAATCGGCTCGAACAGCTAAATCTTCCTCCCCTTCGGGGGAAACATTATACATGATGATCTCTAATGCCTCTTCCGACGTGCTGATGACGATACGCCAGCCCCATGCGGGATGATTCGGAACTTCGTATGTGCCTCGTAGATCAATCTTTCCCAGTCCGTCATCAGCCCCGGATAAAGTCAGCGGTTTCTCGCTCGCATGCCACGAATCTACCCAC
>DASQMC010000052.1:0-5699 GCA_035645695.1 Pyrinomonadaceae bacterium | reverse complement strand
ATCACCGAAGAGATGGTGCAAGAATATCTGGAGCACCATCGGCATCCGTCGAACAAGGAGACGGACAACTTCATATTAGAAGAGTAGGACTTTCAGTCCTCGTTAAACCTCTGCACTTTCAGTGCAGAGTGGTTTAGTCTGTTGAATTAAGAAATTCAAGAGGGGCGAGGATTTGACCTGCCTCTCTTTGCTTTATCTTTACAGGGAGTGTTCGCCGTTCACACACAAAGTGTCTGGCGTGGCTGCTGGACACCCGGTTTGCCGCCGTGTTAAATTGGCGCGGTTTTACTTAACTCTTGCGGTTGCCTGAGATTACGGGCGAACTGCGGTCTGGGAGGGCCATCTAGGGCAGTAAGTTATAGTTATGTTGGATAGAGAATCGAAGGAACAGATCGTCACCACGTACCAAACGCACGAGGGCGACACCGGGTCGCCGCAGGTGCAAGTCGCGTTGCTCACGGAGCGCATCAATCAACTCACAGAGCATTTCAGAACGCACAAGAAAGACAATCACTCGCGGCGCGGGCTGCTCAAGATGGTCTCGCAACGGCGCAGCCTGCTCGATTACCTCAAACGCAGGGACATCGAGCAATACCACAAACTGATCACCAGCCTGAAACTCCGTCGCTAACAAGAAGCGCGCCGGATACTTTTTTGGCGACTGACCAGAACACAGCGAAGGATTCCAGTTCCTTCCACATCACACGCCCGCGTCCCTCGAAAAGCCGGGTGGCAGTGCCGAACGTGACGGCGCAGACTGCCGCCAAGCGGACGCGAGTAGCCTGTAGCCTAAATAAGCAACACGGCGGCGACAACTTCACGGGTGGAGTTGTCGCCGCTTTTGTCTTTTGAAAATTTGCCGTTAAAAGCCCCGGCGCGCTTCACGTAGCGCAGGGAGCCGAGCGCGGCACGAGAGCCTGAAATTCTTAGAGCGGCGCGAGGCCGGATGAGACGGCCCAGTGCGCCACCTCGACAGTCGTTGTCCGAAGGAGACACAAGCAGATGCCAGTGAAAAAATATTTGAAAGAAACTATCAAACTCGGCGGTCGCGACCTGACCGTCGAAACGGGGCGCGTCGCTAAACAGGCCGACGGCTCGGTCGTCGTCACCTACGGCGAGACGATGCTGCTCGTCGCCGCCGTGGGCGCGAAGTCGCCGCGCGAGGGTATAGACTTTTTCCCGCTCACGGTCGAATACCGCGAGCATAACTACGCGGCCGGCCGCATCCCCGGCAACTACTTCCGGCGCGAAGGCCGCCCCGGCGAAAAAGAGGTGCTCACCTGTCGCCTCATAGACCGCCCCTGCCGCCCGCTCTTCGCCGAAGGCTACCGAAACGAAACGCAGGTTATCGCCTCCGTCATCTCATCCGACGCCGAGAACGACCCGGACGTGATCGCCATCACGGGCGCATCGCTCGCGCTCTACCTCTCGGACATCCCTTTCCCGACCCCGATTGCGGGCGTGCGCGTCGGCCTCATCGAAGGCCGCTACATCATCAACCCGACTTACGACGAAGTGCGCGAGTCGAGTCTGAACCTGATCGTCGCGGGCACGGAAGAGGCCATCGTGATGGTCGAATCCGGCGCGAAAGAGGTTTCGGAAGCGATCATGGTCGAAGCCCTGATGTTCGCGCACAAGGAGATCAACCGCCTCTGCCGCTGGCAGAAGGAACTCTACAAGGCGCTCGACATCCAGAAGCGCGAGGTCACGCCGCCCGTCCTGAATGAAGAGATGGCGGGCGAGATCGAGCGCAACTACTCGGAGAAACTGCGCGCCGCCCTGGACACTTCGGGACAGGACAAACTGGCGAGTTACACGGCCGTCGATGCGCTCAAGAAAGAGGTCGTCGAATCCTACCCGGAGGACGCGCCCGAACAGCGGCAGATGGCGAAGAAACTTTTCGACAAGCAGAAAGAGAAGATCTTCCGCGAAGACATTCTCGACAAACGCCGTCGCCCGGACGGTCGCCGGTTCTCCGAGATTCGCCCGATCACGTGCGAAGTCGGCTGGCTGCCGCGCGTCCACGGCTCGTCGCTGTTCACGCGCGGCGAGACGCAGGCCATCGTCACCACCACGCTCGGCACGAAACAGGACGAGCAGTTCATGGACGATCTGGAATCGGGCGAGGTGAAACGTCGCTTCCTGCTGCATTACAACTTCCCGTCCTACTCGGTCGGCGAGGTCGGGCGCTTCGGTTCGACCAGCCGCCGCGAGATCGGCCACGGCGCGCTGGCGCGTCGCGCGCTCGAACCCGTCCTGCCGCAGGAGAGCGAGTTCCCGTATTCGCTGCGCATCGTCTCGGACATCACGGAGTCGAACGGATCGAGTTCGATGGCGACCGTCTGCGGCGGCAGCCTCTCGATGATGGACGCGGGCGTGCCCATCAAGTCGCCCGTGGCGGGCGTCGCGATGGGACTCGTCATGGAAGGCAACAAGTACGCGATCCTGTCGGACATCGCGGGCGCGGAAGACCACTACGGCGACATGGACTTTAAAGTCGCGGGCACGAGAGAGGGCATCACCGCCCTCCAGATGGACATCAAGATCGGCGGCATCAACGCAATGATCCTGCAGGAGGCTCTGGAACAGGCGCGCAAAGGCCGCCTGCACATCCTCGCCGCCATGGAGCAGGCCATCACCGCGCCGCGCGAGGAGATGTCGGAATACGCGCCGCGAATCATCCAAATCAAGATCAATCCGGATAAGATTCGCGACGTGATCGGACCGGGCGGCAAGATCATCCGCTCCATCGTCGAAGAGACGGGCGCGAAGATCGACGTGGAAGACGACGGCACGGTCTCAATCGCCACGGCCGACAGGGAAGCGGCGCAGGCCGCCGTGGATCGCATACGCGGTCTGACGGCCGAGGCCGAGATCGGCGAAACCTACGTCGGCACGGTCTCGCGCATCGTCGATTTCGGCGCGTTCGTCGAAATCTTCCCAGGCACCGACGGCCTCCTGCACATCTCCGAAATCGCCAACCACCGCGTCCGCGACGTGCGCGACGAACTCAAGGAAGGTCAGCAGATTATGGTCAAGTGCATCGGCAAGGAGGGCAACAAAATCAAGCTCTCGCGTAAGTCGATTTTGCGCGACGAGCAGCAGAAGTCGGGCGACAACGGCCACGAACCGCAGGGCGATGACGAATAAACCCCTCCCGCCCCTCTTCGGTTCGGGATCAACCCGAGGGGCTTGCACCACCCGTGCAAGCCCCTTTTTTGTTCTAATACATACGTTTAGGCCGGATTTATTGTCTCGCAAAACTGGAAGAGATGCGCTATTGTGTCTTTCCTTTTAATGCAAACGACCCCATAGCGGAAATTTTCAAGGGTTTCCGCAGGGGTCGTATCTAAAAAACCCTGTTATTTCGCATCAGTTACAGTTAGCCAAGGAGGACGACCACCTACAATGAAGCATCAAGCCATACGCCCAGCCGCTCTGATGCTCAGCGTCTTACTCATAGCCGCCGTGCCGGCGCAAGCAGGCACGATCCGATTCGGCGATGTGATTACGCTAGCGACAGTCAACGGCCAGAGTGGTCGCCATAGCCTCGATCTACGGCTTCGTTCCGTCACGCAGCAAAGCGGCGGGGCGGCATCGCGGGACAGGCAGATTTCTTCCGCCGGTAATAATTCACAGGATAACAGAACCGCCCAGACGCCCGCGGGCGCGAGTCCCGCCGTAAGCGGCGACACGAGCATTACAGGGACGAGCGTCGCCATCCAGCAGCCCGGCTCCGTGCAGGTGGAAACCATCGAACTCGGCGACATACAGGGCACGATCTGCGACTGCGGCGAAATCGCACCTCCGCCCGGCGGCGGCTTCGGCTTCCCGAAACTGCCGCTGCTGGCTCTGGCCGGAATCCCGCTCCTGTTCCTCGGCGGCGACTCGGACATCCCCAACGCGATATTTCCCCCGCCGCCGGGGGGGCCTGAAACGCCGCCGCAAACGCCGCCGCAAGTGCCCGAACCGGCCACGCTCCTGTTGCTCGGCAGCGGGCTTGCCGCCCTCGGCGCGGGCGCGCGCCGCCGCCGCGCCGCTCGCTCCGGCGACAAGGGCGATGAAGCGTCTGATGTGAGGGAGGCTTAAGAGATCATGTCGAGACACAAAGCGATGATCAACGCCGCCGTCGCCACCCGTTACAAATTATCTCTACTCGCCTGCGCCCTCGTGCTCGTCTCGGCCGGCCTGTCGGGCGGCGTCTACGGGCAGGACGCGCGCGCTCAGCGAAACGGGCGCATAGAAGTTTCCACCACGCCCGCCGGTTATCCGCTACTGATTGACGGGCGTGCGGTCGGCACGACGAGTCCGACAGTGCAGTTGTTTGAAGTCGAACCCGGCCGCCACACGGTCGAAATACAGTTCCCGAACAACACGCGCTGGGTGCGCGAATTCGACATTGCCTCGAACAAGAAGCAGTGCATCACGCTCAACTGGCGGCCGAAGACGATCAGCATCGAACGCCCGGCCATCGTCAAATCGCCCTGCCCGTACCCGGTCAACATCTCCGCCCCGGCCAGCGTGCGCGAGGGCGACATCATCACTTTCAGTTCCGACGTGAACTACGCAGGGCAGTCCGGTCTCAATTACACCTGGACGATCAGCCCGCCGAGCGCGCGCCTCGTCAGCGGCGCGGGCACGCCCACCATTACCGTGGACACGACCGGCATCGGCAGCCAGCGCGTTACCGCCATACTCGTCGTTGACGACGGCTCGGGCGAACAGATGTGCCGCCAGCGCGCTCAGGCCGCAACCGGCGTGACGCCCGTCGCCTTGCCGCCCGTGCTGCCGAAGAGTTTCGCGGAGTTCCCGGTTATCTCCTTTAACGAAGACAAGGCCAACCTCGACAATTTCGCGGTGGCTTTGCAGGGCGAACCCGGTTCGCGTGGCTACATCATCGTCTACAGCGGCCGGCGCAGCCGTGCCAATCGCGCCAACCAACTCGGCGAACGAAGCCGCCAGTATCTCGTCAACACGCGCAACATCGACGCGAGCCGCGTCGTGGTCGTCAACGGAGGCACGCGCGCGGTCGATTCGTTTGAACTGTGGCTCGTCCCGCAGGGCGCGACGCCGCCGCAAGCCCGACCGCGATAAGCTAAAGGCCGTAAATCGTGAATCGTAAATCGTAAATAGAAAGAACCCGTTTTCTCTATTTACGATTTACGATTTATGATTTACGGCCTTGTTACTTGAAGGGCTGTGTGGTAACTAGAGCCATGCGAGTTTCCCCGTCAGATAGAAACGGATTTCAACGCCTTTGGTAAACCAGAGAGAACTCTGAAGGAGGATCGTTATTATGGGTGATGGTGATGGCGGCAGCGGCAGCACCGGAGTGGTGGCCGTACTGGTGATTTTCATAATCGTGGTCGTGCTGGCGCTCGTGCTCTTCGGCGGGCGGCTCTTTGGCGGCGGCAAGTCGACTAAAGTTGACGTGAACGTTACCGCGCCGAGCGCTCCGGCGAGCAAATAGCGCGAAACAGTAACGGAGAAGTTTTCAGACAAGCTCTCTTGCGGAAGAGAGAGACGCGCCGCCGAACGAGGCGAACGCGTTTCTCTCTTCTTTTCATTGTTTCAGCACGCTAGTGGAAACTATGCACTTTAGTGCAAGACTTTAGTTGCTACACACTTCTTCTGAATGTTAGAAGTGCGGCAACATGAAAGAGAACCGATACGGGAGTCATTCAGTCACGAGATTGACG
>DASQMC010000051.1:0-67119 GCA_035645695.1 Pyrinomonadaceae bacterium | reverse complement strand
GAGCGCGGAGTTGAATACGCAGAGAGCGCGGAGAAAACGCCTTCTTCTCCGCGCCCTCTGCGTCTTCAACTCCGCGCTCTCTGCGTTATAACATCTTCTCCCGACGATTCAACGCGGAGGAGCTTGAATGCCGAGCGTCGCGCCCTTCGGCGTCGCATCCATCCGCGACCTCACCCAGCGATAACCGAGCAGCACTGCAAGCACGACGGCGAAGAGGACGGGGATCGTCGTGTCCGCCTTGACGCCCATGTAGAAGTGTATGACGCCGCCCGCGGCCGCGACGTAAGTCAGCTTGTGCAGTTTCGCCCAGCGCTTGCCGCCGAGGCGTTTGATCATCCCGGCCGTCGAAGTCGCGGCGAGCGGCACGAGCAGTAGGAAACTCGCCATGCCGATGGTGATGAACGGCCGCGCCCAAACGTCTTCGACGATCTCGCGCGCGCCGAAAAACTTGTCGAACCAGACGTAAGTCAGCAGGTGCAGGCAGGCGTAAAAGAACGCGTAGAGGCCGACCTGACGGCGCAGTTTGACGACCCAGTTCGCGCCCGTCAGATGGCGCAGAGGGGTGACGGCGAGCGTCACGAAGAGGAAGACGAGGGCGAGGACGCCGGTCGCGCGCGTCGCAAACTCGATGGGGTTCGCGCCGAGTTTGCTTTGGTAGGCGTCCCACGCGAGCAGCGCGGCGGGCACGAGGCCGTTCGCGAACATGACGAACCTCGTGAATTTAATGTCGGGCGAAAACATTCACACACTCTCCGCGTCAGTAATTGACCTTTAAGTCCATCCCGGCGTAAAGCTGCGCCACCTCGTCGGCGTATCCGTTGAACGGCAGCGTGTCGCGCAGGCCGAACTCGCCGATGCGCCGCTCCTTCGCCTGGCTCCAGCGCGGGTGATGCACTCTCGGATTTACGTTCGAGTAGAACCCGTACTCGCGCGGCGCGGAGATGTTCCAAGTCGTCGGCGGCCGCGCGTCCGTCAGCGTGATCTTGACGATGGACTTGATGCTCTTGTAACCGTACTTCCACGGCACGACGAGGCGCAGCGGCGCGCCGTTTTGCGGCGGCAGCGTCTCGCCGTAGAGACCGCTCGCGAGAATGGTCAGCGGGTGCATGGCCTCGTCCAGGCGCAAGCCTTCGACGTAAGGCCATTCGAGCACGTCGGTGCGTTGATTCGGCATCCGCTTCGGATCGAATAGCGTCTGGAAGGCGACATATTTCGCCGCCCCGAGCGGCTCGACCTGCGCCAGCAACTTCGCCAGCGGAAACCCGACCCAAGGGATCACCATCGACCAGCGCTCCACGCATCGCATACGGTAGACGCGCTCTTCGAGCGGCGCGATCTTCAACAAATCGTCGAGGTCGAAGACGCGCGGCCGCTGCACCATTCCTTCGACCGCCACCGCCCACGGGCGCGAGACGAACCCGCGCGCCTTACCCGCGACTTCCGTCTTGCCCGTCGAAAACTCGTAGAAGTTATTGTAGTTCGTGATCTCTTCGTAAGAGGTGCGCGCCTCGCCGGGCGGCGGGGGAAAACTCGTCGCCTGCTCGGCCGTCTGCACGCCCTCGATCTTTTCGCCTTTCACGGGAGGCGGCGCAGGCACGGCGAATTGGCGATAGACGAGACCCGTAGCGGCGGTCGTCGCGGCGAGCGCGGCTCCGCGCATGAAGTTGCGCCGCGTCAGGTATAACTTCCGGTCGGTGATCTCGCTGCTCTTAATGTCGTCCGCCTTCTTAATCAACATCTCCGCACGCTCTCCGTTAAGACAACTCACTGGACTTAAAGCCGATTTTTCGCTTCTTTATTCCATGAAAATACGCGCGCCGTTTCGCCTGTGGATGTCTCAAGGGGGAATTGACTCAAAACTGTACGAGCCGCGCGCCCGAAATGCAAAGGCACATGCCGCCCGCGCCGTGCATGGCGCGGGCGGCATGTGCCTCTAAAGTTACGAAAGGCGCGACGGGCGCGCTCGCTTGTGCTTGCCGTTGGGCACGCGCGAGCGTGCTTACCAGCGCGGGATGATGTCGCCCCAGCGCGGGCTATTGCCGCCCGTGCTCGTGCGCCCGCCGCTCGTGCCTCTTTGCGCGCGCAGGATCGAAGCGGCATCGACGAGCGAGCGCAGGGGAACTTCGCCGGAGAAACTCCGGTCAAAACGCCGCTCGAAGAGGTAGAGAGGAAGCGTGAAGGCAGTTTCGAGTTCGTACTGCACCTGACCCCGATTGCTGAAGGCCGACCAGACGACGTTCGGAATTGAGCGCAGGTTGACGACGACCGGCAGGTTGAATTGCGCCCCGCGCTTGCCGCCTAATTTCATCGAACCGCCGTAGTTGCCCTCGATCACGTCCTGATTGAAGAGGCTCAGGCGATAGTCGAAATCCTTGAGGCTGACGGGAATGGGCGTCGAAACGTCCAGACCCAGATTGAGCCGCGCCGTCTGGTCGCGGAAGTCTATGGCTTCGAGCGTGATCTCGTTAAGGCGCATGCTCACGAGGTCGTTGCCGATGCGATCCGTCGTGCGCCTCGTCTGCGCCGCCGCGCCGGTCGCGAACATCGCCACGAACAGCAGCGCCAGCACGAGCCACACGCGCCCCACACCCGGCTTCGCCGTCGCATTTCTTTTCGACATAGCTTTCATTCTACGCTCCTCTTCGCGCTTGAAATCCGCGTCTCCCGATAGCTTCGGGTAACAAACCCCGCGCACCGGCCGCGATAGTTCAACTACAAGCGGCGTGCCGCACGATACGACGAGTTAAGTGTTGAAGTGATTGAACTCGTAAGATGCGGGCGGGCGGTTTGCCTGCACGAAAACGGCGCGAGGTTCACGGTATCGTGTGCCGTGAACCTCGCGCCGGAAGGAGGCGACAGGCGGGCGCGCGGGCGCGCCGTTTACGACGAGCAACTGACGGCGAGACGCTTGCCCCAATCGGGCGGCGACTCGGCGTAGCCTTCCCTGCCGGGCTGCTCCGTGAAAGGCGCGCGCAGCGTTTCGAGGAGGCGTTCCATCTCCGTGTAGTCGCGCCGCTCGACGGCGGCCGTGATGGCGTTCTGCGCAAGATAGTTGCGCAGGACGTACTTCGGGTTAACCCGATCCATGCGGCTTTTACGCGCGGCGTCTTCGCTCGCCTCCGCGAGCAAGCGCGCGCGATACCCGGCCGCCCACGCGTCGAAGGCGGCGGGATCGACGAACATATCGCGCAGGTGTTCGTGGCGTGCGTCGCTCGCCGTCGTGAAGTTGCCGAGGCGGCGGAAGAAGTTTGTGTAATCGACGCCGTTCGCTTCGAGCAGGGTGAGCAGGTTTAAGAGCAACTCCGCGTCGCCTTCCGCCTCGGTGGACAAGCCCAACTTGGCGCGCATCAGTTCGCCGTAGTGCGCGGCGAAGGTTGGTTGGTACGCGTCGAGCGCGGCCATCGCCTCTTCCACCGTGATCAGGTTTACGAGCGCCTGCGCGAGGCGGCTCGCGTTCCAGAGGCCGACGGCGGGCTGTTGGTCGAAGGCATAGCGGCCGGAGTAGTCCGAGTGGTTGCAGACGAACCCGGCGTTGTAGTCGTCTAGAAAGCCGTAAGGGCCGTAATCGAGCGTGAGGCCGAGGACGGACATGTTATCCGTGTTCATCACGCCGTGCGCGAATCCGACCGCCTGCCACTTCGCTATGAGAAGCGCCGTGCGCCGCGTCACTTCGAGTAGAAATTGGCGGTACTTGTCTTCCGCCGCCGAGAGTTCGGGAAAGTTCTGCGCGATCACGTAGTCTGCGAGTTCGCGGACGCGTTCCGGCTGTTGCCGGTAGTAGAAGACTTCAAACGTGCCGAAGCGCACGTGGCTCTCGGCCATGCGCACGAGCGCGGCGGCCGTCTCGATGCTCTCGCGCCGGACGGGCGCGTCGCTCCCGATGATGCAGAGCGCGCGGCTCGAAGGTATGCCGAGCGCGTGCATCGCCTCGCCGCACAGGTATTCGCGGATGGTCGAGCGAAGGACTGCGCGCCCGTCGAAACCGCGCGAGTAGGGCGTCGGCCCCGCCCCCTTCAAATGCAAATCCCATTTCGCGCCGCTCGCGTTTCTGACCTCGCCCAGAAGGATCGCGCGCCCGTCGCCGAGTTGCGGCACGTAACTGCCGAACTGATGCCCCGCGTACAACATCGCCAGCGGCTCCGCGCCGGGCAAAGGACGCCGCCCGCAGAAGTATTCTGCGAACTCCGGACGCTCCGCCTCGCGCGGGTCGAGGTCGATGAGCGCGGCCGCGGCCGGGTTGAAACTGACGAGATATGGATCGGGAAACGGGGTGGGGTTGACTTTGGAGTAAAAGGCCGCGGGCAGGCGTGCGTAGGTGTTGTCGAACGCTAACTCGTTTAATTTGCGCATCTGTTTATCTCCCCCTTGAATCATCGCGTACTACGATAAAAGAAACGCAAAGTTTGCGCCACCCGCGCGAGGGACGCTTAGAAAAGGCGGCTCGCCGCCCCGCGCGCCGCAAACGCCGATGGCTCCGCGCGCGAAATCGCTTCGCGCGCCAAGGCCGCGCCGTCACACGTTGTATTTCAGGAGACCGAGAAAGATCGTCGTGAGGAAAATGACCGCTCCGTAATAAGCCGCCACGACAGCGCGCATGTCGCGCCCGCTCATGCCCCACAGCCTGAACGTGAACTGGCAGAGGACGAACAACAGGACGGCCGAATCGAGCAGGAGCGACGGTGTGCGGCCGAGCGTGTTCGTAACCGCGCCGGACATGTCGAACTGCACGGCGAGTTCCGCCGGGAGGCGCGACCACAAAGCGGCGTAACAGCCGACCACGAGCGGCAGCGCAAGCCACGGCAGGAGGAGCAGTATCCGCCATTTCTTTTCGTTCAAAAGGGTTCGGCCTCTTTGGATTTTGCGACCTGTCGCACCGCCGGATTTTGCGGCCTGTCGGCAACGCTCGTGCGCGTCGCTTAAGCGTTCAGCCCGCCCCTGAGCGCGCCTTGCAATTTGCCGAGCGCGGCGTCGAGGATGTGGTCTTCGCGCGCGATGCAGAGGCGCATGTAGTTGTCCCAGTCGTCGCTGTCTGTGAAGGCGCTTCCCGGCACGGCCGCGACGCCCGCCTGCGCGATCAACGCTTCGTTAAGCCGCATTGCGTCGCCGTATCGTTCGGGGATACGCGCCCAGACGTAAAAGGTCGAGCCGGAATCGTAGATGCGGAACCCCAATTCCTCAAGCACGCCCACGGTGCGCGCGCGCTTATCCGCGAAGCGTTCGCCGAGCCGCACGTAATAATCCGGGTCGGACATCAACACCTCCGCGAGGGCTTTTTGCAGCGGCGTCGGCGAGCAGACGTAGAAGACGTTGTTGGCGTTGTTGAGCGGCGCGACGAGACGGCCGTCGCCGTAGACGTAGCCGAGCCGCCAGCCCGAGATGTTCCACGATTTCGAGAAGGAGTTGACCGTCACGGTGCGCTCGCGCATCCCTGCGAGCGTGGCGATGGAGAGGTGCGGGTGCCGCTCGCCCGTCGCGTAATGCTCGTAAACTTCGTCGGAGATGCAGAGCAGATCGAATTCCTGGCAGACTTCCGCAATCGACGTGAGTTCGGCGCGCGTGAAAACTTTGCCCGTCGGGTTGACCGGCGTGCAGATGATGATCGCGCGCAACGGATAATCGCGGCGCGATTTCAACTCGCGGCAACGCGCGCGCAACTCTTCCCGGTCGAATTCGAGCGTCTCGCCCGACAATTGAAAGACCTCCGCGCGGCCTCCGAGTTCCTCGATGATGCGGCGGTGATACGGGTAGAAAGGCTCGAAGACGAGAGCGGCGCAGTCTTTGAGATACGCGTCGGCGATGGCGACGAGGCCGCCCGTCCCGCCGGGCGTAATGAGAAGTTCAAACCGGCCTGCATCGGGGTCAACCTCGACGCCGTTGAAAGCCTTGATCTTTTGCGCCACCGCGTGCCGCAACACGCGCGCGCCTTCCGCCGGGCTGTAATGATTCTGGCTCGCGGCGATCATTTCGCTCGCCGCCCGCGCGAGGTTCGGGTCAATCGCCAACTCCGACTGCCCCTGAACGAGATTGCCGTCGGCGGGGACGAGCCGCGTGATCAGTCGTATATCGGGCTTAACTTTTTTCATCTCGGACGCCATAAGCAGTTTCCTTTGAGAGGTGGCCGCACGCGGCGTAACTCCGACCGCACGATTCGCGCGGCTTGCCGGTGAGGAATCGTTAATCGAACGTGAGACATTCGCGGCTCAACCGCGCGTGGGTTTGAGCAAGAGCAACCCGACGAGCAGAAAGGCGATGCCGACGTAGAGGAAAGTGCGCTGTCCGGCGATTCCGATTCCCAGAAAGGCCGTTCCGAGCGCGATGAAAGGTAGGCCGCGTTTCGACATGGTCTCGCCTCCGTTCAGGGCAGTCCGCTGAATTCGTTTTAAACCGGCGACCGCCGGATTGCGGTCTTAAGATACTTTTGAAGCGCGAAAGTTTCAACGCCGCACGAGCCGCGACAGTTTCAGCGGCGCGCCCCCGGCGCGTGCGCGGGCAAAATTTCGCCCCTGAGTTTACCCGGCTTCATTTGAAATTAAAGTTTACGCGCGGCCTTTGCTATACTCGGCCGCATGCCAGAAAAGAATTCTCCGAACAGCGTCAAGGTGGGGCTGGTGCAGATGACTTGTGCGCCCGAGCCTGAGGTCAACATGAAGAAGGCGATTGCGCGCATCGGTGAGGCCGCCAAGCGCGGCGCGCAGGTCGTCTGCCTGCAAGAGCTTTTTCGCTCGCAATATTTCTGCCAGACCGAAGACATCGAACTCTTCAAACTCGCCGAGACGATCCCCGGCCCTTCAACCGAAGCGCTCGCGAAGGTGGCGCGCAAGCATAAGATCGTCATCATCGCGTCGCTGTTCGAGAAGCGCGCCGCGGGTCTCTATCACAACACGGCGGTCGTCATCGACGCCGACGGCCGCGTCGCGGGCAAGTATCGCAAGATGCACATCCCGGACGACCCGCTCTACTACGAAAAATTTTACTTCACGCCCGGCGACCTCGGCTTCAGTAGCCACGACACGGAGTTCGGCAAGATCGGCACGCTCGTCTGCTGGGATCAGTGGTTTCCGGAGGCGGCGCGCCTGACGGCGCTCTCCGGCGCGCAGTTTCTCTTCTACCCGACCGCCATCGGCTGGCTGCCCGACGAGGACGAGGAGATGAACGCCGCGCAACACCAGGCATGGGAAACCATCCAACGCGGGCACGCCATAGCGAACGGCGTTTACGTCATCGTCGTCAACCGGGTCGGCGCGGAGGGCGCGTTGAAGTTCTGGGGACAGTCGTTCGTCGTCGATCCGTTCGGCCGCATCGTGGCGAAGGCTTCGGCCGACGAGGAGGAAATCCTCGTCTTTGACTGCAACCTTGAGAACATCGAGCGCACACGACAGAACTGGCCTTTCCTGCGCGACCGCCGCATCGAGTCTTATCAGGGACTCGGCTACCGCTTTCTTGAGTCGCCCACAGGCAAGTAGCCGCCAAGTAACTGCTCAGAGTAGCTGTCAGTTAACTATCGAGTAACTGAATCGAGTAGTTGTCGAAACAGATGAGCAAGCAGAAGACTCCCGCCGAACTCGGCTTTCGCATGCCGCCCGAATGGCACAGGCACGCCGCGACGTGGCTGGCGTGGCCGAAAGACCCGCTCACGTGGCCGGAACGCGTGCCGCAGGTTGAAGAAACGTATCTCGAAATCATGGCCGCGCTCGCGCCGCACGAGACCGTGAACCTGCTCGTTGACGACGAAGCGACGGAAGCCGCCGTGCGCGCGCGTTGCAGGTTTGAAGCGAGCGGTAACGTACGCTTTCATCGCATCCCGACCGTCGATTCATGGATACGCGACTACGGCCCGAACTTTCTGCTTGGCGAGCGCGGCGAACTCGCCTACAACGATTGGATTTTCAACGCGTGGGGCGACAAGTACGAGGAGTTGAAACGGGACGATGCGATCCCGAAGCGTTTGGAGAGCGTTCTGGGCGTTCCGCGTTTCGAGCCGGGCATCGTCCTTGAAGGCGGCTCGATTGAGGTTAATGGCGCGGGCGTCGTGATGACGACCGAGCAATGCCTCCTTAACCCGAACCGCAACCCGCACCTCGAACGCGGCGACGTGGAGAAGCACCTGCGCGATTATCTCGGCGTCGAGAAAATTCTCTGGCTCGGCGAAGGCATCGTCGGCGACGACACGGACGGCCACATCGACGACATCGCGCGTTTCGTCGCGCCCGACACAATCGTCTGCGCCGTCGAAGACGATCCCGCAGACCCCAACTACGAACTACTTCGCGACAACCACCGCCGACTGCTCGGCGAGACCGACGCGCGCGGCGCGGCCTATCGCATCCACACGCTCCCGATGCCCGGCCTCGTCGGCGGGCGCGAAGAAGACCGCCTGCCCGCCTCTTACGCAAACTTCTACATCGCCAACAAGGTCGTGCTGCTGCCCGTCTTCGGCCACCCGAACGACGCGCGCGCCGCGGACATCTTGCAGCGTCTCTCGCCCGCGCGGCGCGTGATACCGATCAACGCCGAATCGCTCGTCTGGGGCATGGGCACGCTCCATTGTCTCTCGCAGCAGCAACCGGCGTCCGTTTAAGTTCGATTATTGTGAAAGGCGAGCGTCGCGGGGGCGACTTGAGGAATGGAAGCGCAAGCCACGGAACTGTACGTCATCATCACGGCGATGATCTTCTTTCTCGCCATCTGCGCCGTCGCCGTCTGGGCGTTCGCGCGCCAGTATCGCCGCGAGCACCCGAAAGACCGCGCGCCCCGCGATGACACGTGAAGCGCGCCGCTTACCTTTAAACTATTCCCACTTCTTCAACTTCTGGAAACGCTTCACGACCATGTTGCGCTTGAGCGGCGTGAGGCGATTGATGAAGAGGATGCCGTCGCAGTGATCCGTCTCGTGCTGGAAGCAGCGCGCGGCGAGTCCTTCGGCTTCGCGTTCGTACCACTCGCCGCGTACATCCTGAGCGCGAAGCGTAGCGCGTTCGGCGCGCTTCAAAGGCGAGTGAATTTTTGCGACCGAGAGGCATCCTTCCTCTCCCGCCTGTTCGCCCTCGACACTGACGATCTCCGGGTTCGCCGCGACGAGTTTGATCCCGGCGCAATCCATCACGAAGAGGCGAAGCGACAGGCCGATTTGCGGCGCGGCCAACCCGACGCCTTCCGCCGCGTACATCGTCTCGAACATGTCCTCGCACAAGCGCGCCAGTTCTTCGTCGAAAACTTCCACCGCGTCGCCCACCTCGTTCAGCACCTTCGCCGGATACTCGGTTATCTTCTTCACCGTCATCTGTTTTATTTCGTCTCGCCTGCTCTATGATATGCTCGCGCTTCCGCGCGAAGTTTACCCGATATGAAACAATATCACGACCTGCTCAAATCCATTCTCGCCCACGGCGTCGAACACCGCGACCGCACGGGCGTCGGCACGCTCTCGCACTTCGGCTATCAAACGCGATTCGATCTGCGCGCCGGTTTCCCCATCGTGACCACCAAGAAGATTCCCTTTCGCTGGATCGCCGAGGAACTCTTCTGGTTTCTCTCGGGCGACACCGACGAACGGAACCTGCGCGCGCGCGGCGTGGATATCTGGGCCGAGTGGGCTGACGTCGAGCACACGAGCCGTTTCGGCCGCGAGGCAGGCGACCTCGGCCCCGTCTACGGTTATCTTTGGCGTTCCTTCGGCGGACGTTACCCCGCGCGCGACGGCGTGGATCAGATCGCCCGGCTCGTGGAAGGCATACGCGAGAATCCGAACTCGCGCCGCCTCATCGTCACGGGTTGGGACCCGCGCGTCTGCGATGAAGTTGATTTGCCTCCCTGTCACACGCTTTTTCAGTTCAAGGTCGAAGCGGGAAAAGTTTTGCACTGCCAGTTGTACCAGCGTTCCGCCGACGCCTTTCTCGGCGTCCCCTTCAACATCAGTTCCTACGCGCTGCTGACGCACATGCTCGCGCACGCCTGCGAACTCGAACCGGGCGAGTTTATCTACACGCTCGGCGATTACCACATCTACCGGAATCATCTCGAACAGGTGCGCGAACTGCTCGCGCGCGAACCCCTGCCGCTTCCGCGACTTGAGATTGAAGACGACGCGGGACGCCTGCGCGGGCTGGCCGGGTTGCTCGGCATGCGCTATGAGAACTTAAAACTCGTCGGTTACGAATCGCACGGCAAGATCGCCGCCCCGGTGGCGGTGTGAAGCCGTCTGAGTTTCCTGATACGGCCGGCTCGAAATTCGTGTGCGGCCAAATCGCATTTTCAGAGACGATACTTTCATGTCCATCATCGGCATCGTAGCAATTGACCGCAACAGAGCCATCGGCAAGGGCGGCTCGATCCCCTGGCACTATCCCGCCGACATGAAATTCTTCAGAGAGCAGACCACAGGGCACGCGTGCGTCATGGGACGGCGCACGTGGGCTTCGCTGAAACGGCCTCTGAAGGATCGCTTGAATGTGGTGTTGAGCAGGTCGGCCGCCGCCGTCGGGGTGCGAGAGGTGGCGGGGGAAGGGGCGGAGACGAGCACGGGCGTCATAGTCCTGCCGGACAAGCGTTCCGTGCTCGCGCTCGCGCCTTATCTTTCGTGCCACCTCTACATCATCGGCGGCGAGCAAATCTATACGACCTTTCAGCCTGAAATCGAGCAGTGGATCGTGACGGAAATCCCCCTCGCGGTCGAAGGGGCGGACACGTTCATGCCCGCCGATTTTTTGCGGAATTTCCGCCCCGCGCGTTCCCTCTCACTTGCCGACGACCTGAAAGCCACCTTTTACGAAAGAGACTGACGCGCCTCTTTTTTGTGTGCCCCGGTGCGGCGAATTCGACCGGCCGGCGCGAAACCTCCCGCACGAATTCCCGGATCGAGAACCTGCCACCGGAAATTCCCTGCCAGACGCAGTTTTTTCCCGCTACACGCTTTGAGTGCGGAGATGCCCTATATGGTCGGGTGCGCCGTTTTGCGCACCGCGCGCCTGCAAATTCCCCGCCCCGCGGCGATTGTGCGCCGTGGCACTGCGCTTGCTCTAACAGACTTCCATGACCATCAACGCCGCAACATTCCCCATCTGGCAAAAGGTCGAAGCCGCGCCCGCGACGACGGCCACCGAGAAAGCCCCTAATCCAATGAGCGATCATGCACTGGCGCAACGCGCGGCGGGCGGAGACCTCGCCGCCTTCGAGGTGTTGTACGAGCGGCACAACCGGCGCGTCTACAGCCTGTGCCTGCGAATGACGCAGAACGTCGCCGAAGCCGAAGACCTCGCGCAGGAAGCCTTCATACAGTTGTTCCGCAAGATCGGTTCATTTCGCGGCGAGTCGGCCTTTACGACGTGGCTGCACCGCCTGACGGTCAATCAGGTGTTGATGCACTTTCGCAAGAAGGGCGTGAGGCTGGAGCAGACGACGGACGACGGCGAGACTCCGGTGCAGGTGGTTGTGGGGACGCAGAACCCGAACCAGATGCCGGTGGTAGACCGCATCGCGCTAGACCGAGCGATCAGCGGGTTGCCGCCGGGATACCGGACGGTGTTCATATTGCACGACGTAGAGGGGCACGAGCACGAAGAGATCGCGCGCATGCTGGGCTGCTCGGTAGGGACATCGAAGTCGCAGTTGCACAAAGCGAGGATGAAGTTGCGCGGCCTGCTCAAGCAGCAGAAGCCTTCACGCTGACGACGCGGCGGAGTCGCCCGAACCTTCGTGCGTCAGGGTCAAATTCATCCTGAGCCGCGACCGCCAAGGAAGAAAAGAGAATAAACATCGAGAGGGAGCGGAGAGAACCAATTTTCTCCGCTCCCTCTCCGCGCGTTAAACCGCCCCGGAACGCTTTCGCCGGAAATCAATCGCGCCACGCGCGGGTCGTTTATCCGAGATCGAACAACAACACTTCGGACGCTTCACGCCCCGCAATCGACAGTCGAGCTTCGTCGCTGACGGCCGCGCCGTCGCCCTGATTCAAAAGCTGCCCGTTAATCTCGACCGCGCCGCGAGCCACCTGCGCCCACGCGTGCCTTCCCGGCGACAACTCGTGCGCGACTTCCTGTCCCGGTTCGAGTAAGGCCGCATAAAGCTGCGCGTCCTGATGAATCGTCACCGAGCCGTCGCGCCCGTCGCCGGAGGCGATCAGGCGTAACCGCCCGCGCTTTTCGTCGGCCTCGAACATCTTCTGCTCGTAGCCGGGCGCGATCCCCTGTTCCCGCGGCATGATCCAGATTTGCAGCAGGTGCACGTCTTCTTCCGCCGAAGAATTTTTCTCGCTGTGGCGCACGCCCGTGCCCGCGCTCATGCGCTGCACCTCGCCCGGCAGGATCACCGTGCCGTTGCCCATGCTGTCTTTGTGTTCGAGCGCGCCGCTGAGCACATAGGTGATGATCTCCATGTCGCGGTGCGGGTGCGTCGGAAAGCCGTGGCCGGCGCGGACGTAATCCTCGTTGATGACGCGCAGAGAGCGGAAACCCATGTTGCGCGGGTCGTAATACTCGCCGAAAGAAAACGTGTGATAGGTGTTGAGCCAGCCGAAATCGAAATGGCCGCGCGCGGCGGCGTTGCGGACGTAAATCATCGAATTCTCCCCGCCCTCGTAAACGAAACGAGAGCCTCCATTGATAGTCGCTTATTCCAAAACCCCGCCCGCCCTGGTAGCCGGGCGGGCGGACGGCGCAAACTCATCGGGCGGGCGGACGGCGCAAACTCATTTCTCTCGAAACCGCGTGCCGCCATCTTGCACGCCGGTCTTACTGCTCGTAACGGCGCACGCATCAGGCATTGCCTGACATATTGTCGCAACTCTGCCATCTTGACCTGTCAAACTGTCAGCCGCCGCCGCCGGAATTCCGAGTGTTCGCTATTTAGATGCGAAAACGGCTGCAAAGTCGCTTATGTCGGGCGAGACAGATCAAAGCGGCTTCTGGCATAAAGTTTGAGAGCAAAGTGGTAGCTCGATGCGCGGAGAACCACCGCGCCGCTGCCTTTTTCGCCGCAGGAAGTTTTGACAGCCGAGCTTTTTCGCTCTTTTCGACCGAGCTTTTCGCTCTTTTCGACAGGAGAGCAACTTCCCCCGAGATGCCCGGCTTTCGACCGGCATCCCTTTCAGGACACATCTAACTTTATGAGCAGCGCAATTTTTGACCAGCCCGCCCATGACGCCTCGAAGGCTTTCGCCCGGTACCCGGCCGCAACGGAAACTCGCCCGGAGGCGGAAGTTCAAACACCGCCCGAAGAGGTTCTGGCCGCGTCGCTGGCCGCTCTCGTCGAGAACATCAAACCCGCTTCGCTCGGCATGATGATGCGACGCGTTTTCACAGACCTCGCGCGCCTGCTCGACTACCTGCAACTCATCGAAAAGAAGGTGCAGCAGGATCAACTGCTCGCCTCGACCTTCTCCGTCTTTACGAACGTCCACAGAGAGTCGCTTGCGCTGATCGAACGGATCGACGCCGACGTGCTCCACCTCGAAGGCGCGAGCGAGGAACTGCTCTCGACGCTCGACGGCATCAGTTACGCTATCGGCCACGAGATCGGGCGCGTCTACGGGTTTGAACTCGTCGGCATCAACGACCCGCAGGCACCGCCCCTGCGGGGTAAACTCGAACGCGCGCACGGGTTGCTCCGCAACTGCTTTCAGCAATCAACCATCTCCCTCACGCAGGTCTTCGACTCCGCGCTCGACGGCGAACATCTCTTCAACGACTTTCACACGCGCCGCGTGGAAGCGCTCACCCTCTACCGCGATCTCTGGAATCTGGTGGAGCTGGCGCGCCGCGCCGACAAGGAATGCGATCAGTTTTCGGTCGCGCTTCTGCTCGCGCACCTCAAGCGTTTTCGCGACGGCAGCATGTGCTACCTGATGTACAGGGATTGGGAGGAATATGAACGCTTCGTCAAACAGGTGGCCGGGGCGCGACGCATACTGGAGATCGGCCCCGCGCTCGAAGGTCTCACCTGTTATCTCGAAACGCTGCTCGGACAGGTTCGCCTGCGCAGCGTTCTCACCAACCTCTCCTTCATCGTCCCCGACACCGACGACGAAGAGCAATCCAGCAATTAACCGCGCGAACGCTAAAACTCTCCGCGCCTCCGGTTTTTTTCCTCCGCGCCCCGAACGTGAAAACAATTTCACGTTCGGGGCGCAAAGTTTTTAAACGTAGAGACGCAAAGAGAATCGTGCACGCCGCTCCCCTTTTGGCACTTCCAGGTTTCGGCGCGAGCTATATTGATGAAATCGGAGAGCAACCCGTAGGCGGTGCTCTGCAAATCGGGATGGTGCGCCGTCAGCGTCAGGCCGGGCAGAATGTCCAATTCAAAATGGATGATGAGGGATGTGCCGTTGACGGCGGCCAAAGGATCGCCCGCCGCGATCCGTTCCGCGCCGACGCGCGCCGCGATGCCTCCTTCGCGCGTGCGCTCCGCGCGGCTCACGAGTTTGTAGGGCGTGCCCGCGTCGCGCGCGGCGCGCACGCTCTCCGGTTCCAACCCGCGAATCCCTCTTCTCTCGATCTCGTCGAGCCGCAAGGGAACGTTCATGAGCACGTTTGCCAGCGCGCACGTCTTGACGGCCGCGTCCCAGCCGTCAACATCGTAGGCCGGGCCGGTTTCGGTGACGCCGAGCGACTGCGCGCTCCGCAAGCCGTCGTCGAACGTGCGCCCCCCCTCCATCTCTTCGAGAATGACGTTGGTGGTCGAGTTGAAGATGCCGCGAAAGGCGCGCAATCGCGCGGCGGGCAGGCACTCGCGAAAGAGCGAGAAGACGGGCATGTCGGCCACCGTCGCCTCGAACAGGAAGCGCCGCCCGCATGCTTTGGCGAGCGCGTGCAAGTCTCGATAGCCGTGAACGAGCGTGCCTTTATTCGCCGTCACGACGTGCGCGCCCGCCTCCAGCGCCGCGCGCACATACCCGACGGCGGGTTCGCCCGTCAGAGGTTCCAGCGAAGTGATCTCGAACATCACGTCGCACCGCGCCGCCGCGAGCCACTCGCGCACGTTCGCCGGGCGCGGCTCGCCGCCTCGCCCCGCATCCGCCGCCCACTCGCCCGATAATAACGACTCGGCGGGCAAGCCTTCCGCCGCCGCCGCGCGCCAGCCCGCGCGACGCGTCGCCGCGCCCGTGATGCGCCACTCGATGCCGTACCGCTCGCGCATCTCCACAGACTTCTCGCCGAGCAGACGCACCAGAGCGTGCCCGACGTTGCCGAAGCCCAGAAAGCACAGGTTGAAAGTTTTCATCACAGGTTGAAAGTTTTCACGACAGGTTGAAAGTCTTCATGCGTGCGCGTCGTCTTCCGAGACCAACTTGTTAACCGCCAGCTCCACGGTCGCCGGGTCGAGCGAGCGTTTGAAAATGATCGTGTGCGGCGGAGCGGAGACGAGAGGATCGCGGCTGCCCCGCAGTTCTTCCCACGCGGCGAGCAGGTAATCGCGAAATTCGCTCCCCGCAAATTCCTGCAATCGTTCTTTCAGATGCGCCGGTGTCCAGAAGCCTAAAATCTCAAGGTAAACTTGTCGCCCCGACGGGTGTCGCAGCACGAAATCGGGGATGAATGCGCCCGCGCCGAGGTTGATGATCTCGCCGCTCGCGGAGAGCGTCCACTCGCTCTCGAAACGGGCCCAGGCGGCCAGCAACTTTTCCCTGACGGGATTTTCATAAGGCGTGATTTCCGGGTAGTGCGAGCGCAACCCGTGGCGTTCGCTCTCCATCTCGAAGAAGGCCGTGCCCTGCTGCGCCCGCTGGAGCGCGATCTCGGCGCGCATGCGCCAGCCCTTGCACAACAGGAGCGCGGGCAGAAAGACCGCCATCTGGATGCCGTACTTCTGCGAGCGATGAAACATGGAGACCGGCCCGTCGAGCGCGATTTCATAACCGTTCGCCGCAGTCCCTTTGATCGTGTGAATCAGCCTGTAAGCCTTAATCGCGCCGAAGAGTTCGCGATACCCTTCCGCCGATTGCGGCGCGACGCTCACGCGCATCCGCACGGAGCGATACAGGAGAGCCTGCGCCTGCGCCACGTTGTAGAGTTCGACGAGCGAGCGCGCGTCCGTCTCTTCAAACTCGACGAGCCGCTGGTTCTTCGTCAGGTCGGCGTAGAGGTTCGCGCGCACCACGTCCGGCGCGCAGCCGAGTTCGACGCCCGCCGCCTCGATGACCTCCGCGCGCGTTCCCTCGTCCGTCACAGGATGCACGCCGCGCGCCTTGAGAAAGACCGCGCGGCGCAAGTCCGCCGGGGCGACCTCGACGCCCGCCGCGAACTCCGTCCGATCCGACAGCAACTTGATCAGGCCGCGCAGGATTTTGTAGTCCGTTCCCGTGCCGACGTAATCTTCGAGCGCGGCGTCGAGTTCGGCGCGCGTCAGGCCGCGATGCTCGCGGAAGAGTTCGATGAGGGCGGCGGCGGCTTCGAGCCAGCCTTCGTCTTCCGTCTCGATGTAGCGCGGCCGGATTTGATTGCCGCGCTGCCAGCTTTGTGCGAGGTCTGAGGTCAACATAAATTACGGGTCGCTTAATAAACTTTGATTGTCGCCGCGTCCCGCGCGGGTGCGAAACTGTTCGCCGCTGCGCCGTCGGCTGATGCCCTCTTCCGTCGTGTCGAGGGTGACGACCTCGTAGAGCGTCGCCTCCTTGTCGGGTTGCTTGCGCAGTATGCGGCCGAGCCGCTGGATGTGCTCGCGCGTCGAGCCGGAACCGGAGAGGACGACGGCGACGGAAGCGGCCGGGATGTTGACGCCCTCGTTCAGGACTTTCGAGGTGGCGAGCGCAAGCACGTCGCCCGCGTTGAACGCGGCGAGCCATTCGCGACGCTCCTTGATGTTCGTCTCGTGCGTGATGGCGGGGATCAGGAATTGCCCCGAGATGCGATAGACCATCTCGTTCTCGGCCGTGAAGATGAGCACGCGGTCGCGCCTGTGTCGCCGAAGCAGTTCCGAGAGCACGCGCAACTTCGCGTCCGTCCCGAGCGCGATGCGCTTCGACTCGCGATAGGCCATCATCGCGCGCCGCCCCTCGCTGCTGCGCGCGCTGGCCGCGATGAACATTTGCCAGCCGTGCAGGCTGCTCAGGCGGATGTTTTTCTGTTGGAGAAAACTTTTGAAGACGGCGCGCTCCGCTTCGTAGGCCGCGCGCTCCGCCGCGCTCATTTCGACGTGCAGGCGCACGATGCTGTAGTCGGACAAGTATTCGCCCGCGAGTTCGCGCGCCTCCCGGCGGTAAACCGTGGGGCCGATCAACTCTTCGAGCATCTCGTCCGCGCCGTCGGCGCGTTCGGGCGTGGCGGTCAGGCCGAGGCGAAAGGGCGCGAGCGACATCTCTGCGGCATAGCGAAACACGTCGCCGGGCAGGTGGTGGCATTCGTCGAAGATGACGAGGCCGAAGCCGTTGCCGAGCCGTTCCATGAAACGGAAGGCGGAGGCGTAGGTCGTCACCGTCAGCGCGCCGACCTCGAAGAACCCCCCGCCGATAAGCCCGACTTCGGCTTGAAACGACGAGAGCAACAAGTCGTACCACTGGTTCATCAAGTCAATCGTCGGCACGACGACGAGCGTCGAGCGCTGCGTCTGTTCGATAGCCATCTGCGCCACGAGGCTTTTGCCCGCGCCCGTCGGCAGGATGATAACGCCGCAACGCTCGGCCTTGCGCCACGCGGCGATGGCTTCATGTTGATAGGGGCGCGGCTCGACCGTGAACTTCGTCGGAAAGTCGAACTTGTGATATGCGCGCGCGCGGTCTTCAAAGGCCACGCCCCCGCGCGTTAAAGCTTTGACGACGTGGCGGTAGCTGAGCGCGGGCGCGCGCCAACGCAGGACGCGCTCGTCCCAGCGAAAGGGCGCGGGCACGCCCGGCGCGTCGCGCTCTGCTCCGTCCAGAAGGAGCGTGCCTGCGTCGAAGCGCAGCACGATTTGTTTGGCGTCCGCGGTCACGCCGTCCAGAGTACAACAGGCGGGCGCGCTCTGAGAAAAGCGCGCGTGCCTGCGTTACAATCCGGCTCACTATGATCACGATTGACGGTTCACGCGGAGAGGGCGGCGGGCAGATCATCCGCACTTCGCTCGCGCTCTCGCTCATTACCGGAAAACCTTTCCGCATCGCGAACGTCCGCGCGCGACGCGAACGACCCGGCCTCGGGCGGCAACATCTCACCGCCGTCCGCGCCGCCGCCAAGATCGGCGGCGCGCGGGTTGAAGGCGAGTCTCTCGGCGCGACCGCGTTCACCTTCCACCCCGGCCGCGTCGAGCCCGGCGACTACGCGTTCCACATCGGCACGGCCGGAAGCACCATGCTCGTGCTCCAGACGATTTTGCCGCCCCTGATGCTCGCCTCCGCGCCCTCGACGCTCGCCTTTGAAGGTGGCACGCATAACGTCCACGCGCCTCCCTACGAGTTCATCGCCAGGGCTTTTCTACCGCTCGTCAATCGCATGGGGCCGCGCGTCTCGGCCGAACTCGAACGCTACGGTTTCTACCCGCCGGGCGGCGGACGCCTGAACGCGCTCGTCGAACCCGCGAGCAAGCTCAAGCCGCTCGAACTGCACGCGCGCGGCTCGATCAATGCGCGTCGCGCCCGCGCGCTCGTCGTCAAACTCCCGCCGGAGATCGGCGAGCGCGAGTTGGGCGTCGTCGCCGCCGAACTCGGCTGGGGCGATTCTCCGGGCGACGAGTTGCACGTCGAGACTTCACAAAACGCACTCAGCCCCGGCAACATCCTGACGCTCGAAATCGAGAGCGAACACCTCATGGAAATCTTCACGGGCATCGGCGAGCGCGGCGTGCGCGCCGAGACAGTGGCCGAGCGCGCGTCTGAAGAAGCGCGCGCCTACATAGAAACAGGCGCGCCCGTCGGCGAGCATCTGGCCGATCAACTGCTCATCCCGCTCGCGCTCGCGGGCGGCGGCTCATATACGACCGGCCCGCCTTCTCTGCACACGACGACCAACATCGAGATCATCGAGATGTTTCTCGACGTTCGCATCAAGACAAGGCCGCTCGACGGGAACGTGTGGAAGATCGAAATCTTCGGTTAAAGGGTAAGGTAAAGGGGGAGGGTAAAAGGGGAAAGGGTAAGGGGGAAAGGATAAAGCACTCCTGGCTTTTACCCTTTCCCCCTTACCCTTTCCCCCTTACCCTCTCTCTTTTACTTTTCCCTTTACCCCGTCTTTAGTCTCCGACGTAGCTGATCTCCATCCGGCGCGTGTGATAGCCGGCCAGCGCGAGGACGATCAGCGTGAAGACGAGCAGGCTGGGGACGGAGAGCCACGCGGGCGTCGGCTCGGCCATCACGGCGAACGGCCCATCGTTCATCGGCACGGGCATCAGCGAGTGCAGGTAGTGTATGACGCTCACTTTCTTGAACAGGGGCGGCAGCAGGAAGTTGATCCACTCCCAGCCGTAGATGAGGAGCGCGGGGATGATGGGGTTGCGGAAAAAGAGGCCGACGATCAGGAAGATCGCGCCGTAGCCGATAACGGCGAGCGTCGTGATGCCGAGATAAATGAGCGCCTGCTTGCCGCCCGCGCCCTCGAAGAAGTAGCGCGTGCTTTCCGCCGAGAAGCGCGGAAAGTAGAGCATGAAGAGCGAGAGCAGCGTCGTCAAACCGAAGAGCACGATTGCCGTGACAAGCCCCGACAGGTATTTGCCGACGACGAGAACCTCGCGCCTGATCGGCGACAGGAAGTAGTAATGCAAACTCCTGTCCACCACCTCGCCGCGGAACAAATTCATGAAAATCCACGCGCAGCCGAAGAAGACGACGGCGCGCAGGATGAGCGTGTTGTAGATCATCGAAAAGACCTCGCTCAGCCCGCTGAAGTTGCGCCAATCGTCGAAGTCGGGCGGGAGGATCGCGAGGAGGAACAGCATGAAGACCGGCAGCCCCGCGAGCAAGTAGATCAACAACGCGCGGCGGCTCAGGAAATTTTTCCGCAACTCAAGGCGCAGGATGCCGAGCGTCTGCTGCGCCCACAGTCCCCACGGCAGCGTGCGCGTCGCCGCTGCTGTCGCCCCGGCCGAATCAATGTGCGAACTCATCATCGCCCTCCGTCCGAACTGATCAAATACTGGTAGACCGCGTTCAAGTCGTCGTCCGCGGGCGCGACCGACTCGACCTTCAGGTCGCCGTCGAGCACGACGCGATTCAGGAGCAGGTAAAACTCGTCCGGGCGTCGCGTCTTCACGAACAACCCCTGCTTGTCGTCGTGCAGCCGCGCCTCGACCACGCCGTCCTGCTCGAAAACGCGCGCGGCCAGCAGTTGCGGGCGGTCGCAGCGGATCAAAATCTGCATCGGGTGCTCCTCGATCTCGTCGCGCACGCCGTGGACGTTGCCCTCGGCGACGACGTAGCCGTTGTTCAGGAGCACGACGCTATCCGACATCATGTCCACCTCGTGCAGGATGTGGCTGGAGATGATGAGGTACAAACCTTCGGCGGCGAGTTGGCGGAAGAGGCGTATGATCTCGGCGCGCGCCATCGGGTCGAGGCCGTTCAGAGGCTCGTCGAGAATGAGCACGGCCGGATTGTGCGCGATGGACTGCGCGAGGCGGATGCGCTGGCGCATGCCCTTGCTGTAACCGGCGACTTTCCGGTCGGCGGCATCCAGCATCGAAACGCGCTCCAACGCCTGATGCGTCAAATTCTCCAGCGCGCGACGCGACGCGCCGTGCGTGCGCAGGTAAAACTCGATGAACTCACGCCCCGTGGCGCCGCGCGGGAAAGAGTCGAACTGCGCGCAGTAGCCGACCTTGCGGAACAGTTCTTCCGGTTGATCGGGGCTGGTGCCGAGCACGCTGATGCGCCCGCGCGTCGGCTTCAAAAGCCCGGTCATCAGGTTCATCAAAGTGGTCTTGCCCGAACCGTTCGGCCCGACCAGACTCGTGATGCCCGGCGCAATGGAGAGATTGACGCGGTTGACGCCGAGTATCTCGCCGTAGAACTTCGACACGTCCTCGAAGACGATCATCTTCTCCGCCGTGCGATCCGCGGTCGCCGTCCTCGTTGCAGTCGTTGCCGCTGTTGTTGTCGCCGCCGCTTCCTCCATCGTCGTCGTCATTTCACCACCTCGTAGGCGCGCACCTTGCGCATCAGGAGCAACACGAAGAACGCACAGATCAGTGCGAGCATGAGCCACGACGACCAGAGCGGCGGTTCGCTGAACGTTACAGAGATCATGCGCCCGTTCCTCGTTCCTTCCATGTATCCGCTCTGGCGCTCGAAGAGGCCGAAGAGTCCGCGCCACAGCGAGTTCATGATCGCGCCGATGCTGATGAGATTGCCGATCCGCGTGCGAAACAACTCGTTGATGATCGCGCCGAAGGCCGACGGGATAAAGAGTATGCCGAGCAACGCGCCCGACGCCACCACGCGCCACTTCAACCACGCCGAAACCGAGAGCGATAAGATCGCGAGCACGACGATCCAGACCACGCTGCTCAGAAAGATCGCGCCCGCTATCCGCAGGTTGCTGCCGAGCCAACCCGCGCCCTCCAGATAAGCCTGAAGCAGAAAGAGCAGGAGGCCGGGAACCCACGTAATCAGAGAAACCAGGATCGCGATCACGCTCATCTTGCCGACGACGTATTCCTTGCGCGTGAACGGGCGCGAGAGATAGAGCGGCAGCGCGTTGTTGGCGAGGTCGCGCGAGACGAGCGGCGGCCCGATGAGCACGGTCAGGAAGAACCCGAGCGAGCATTGCGTGGTAGTGAAGTAGTGAAAGAAGGAGGCGTTGATCGGCACCAGCTCGCGTACGTCGATTTGCATCATCGCGATGGCGTTGACGTTGTGGTGCAGGTAGATCAGGATCGCCGCGACGAGCGGGTAGATGTAGCAGACCGCGAAGAACGCGACGAAAAATTTCGACCGGAACGTGTCGCGGTAGGCGTGGCGCGGAAGTATGAGAAAGCGCGACCACTCCGGCGTCAAACTGCCCGCGTAGGGCTTGTAGCCGTGTTCATAAACTGCCATTGCCGTTGCCTCCCGTCGTCGCAGTCGTCGCCGTTGCGGCCGTTGCGTCGCCTTCCATCGCCTTGAGGAAGATGTCTTCGAGCGAGTCGCGCTTGTAGTTCAGACGGCGTATCTGCACCTCGCGCTCGGCGGCGATCCTGTACAGGTCGCTGATCTCGACGCCTTCGGGCAAGACCAGTTTCAGCCGCCGCTCGTTCGTGAACGCATACTCGCAGCCCAGACGCCCGACCGCATCCGCGAACGCGCGATTGTCGCCGCGCATCTCCAATTCGATGAACTTGCGATTGGCCTTGCGCTCCTCTTCCAGATTGCAGTTGGCGGCGATGCGCCCGTCTTTCAGGACGAGTATCTCGTCGCAGCATTCCTCCACGTCGCGCAGCAAATGCGACGAGAGCATGATGCGCGCCTCGCCGCTGTCGCGTATCTCGCGGATGAGGCGGATCATGCGCAGGCGCGTCGGCGGGTCGAGTCCGTTGGTCGGCTCGTCGAGGATGATGAGCTTCGGGCCGTGGACGATGGCCTGCGCGAGTTTCGCGAGTTGCTTCATGCCGAGCGAGTAGGTATCGAGCGTGCGGTAGCGCGCTTCGCCGAGTCCGACGTAAAAGAGCGACTCGTGCGCGCGTTCGAGCGCGGCGTCCGAAGGCATCCCGGAGAGTTCCGCCATGAGGCGCACGAAGTGGACGCACGACATCTTGGCGATGAAGGAATCGCGCTCGGGCATGTAGCCGATGAGGGAGCGAATGCGCTTGGCGTCGGTCGTGATGTCCTGACCGAAGATGCGCGCCGTGCCCTCCGTCGCCGGGTGGAAACCGAGGAGCGTGTGGATGAGCGTGGTCTTGCCCGCGCCGTTCGGCCCGAGCAGCCCGATGGCGCGCCCGCCCAGCGTGCCGCGCAGGTCTTGAAGGATGTGACGCTTGCCGAACGTCACGCCCAAACCGTCGAGTTCGATGACTGGATTCATAATGAGTGGAAGCCTCTGTCCGGCTCCGTGTCGAAACAAAGTCCGGAAGCCTTGCGCGCCCGACCCTTACATGAGTAGGTCGCTTTATACGACATTCGCCCGCCGACTTCAAACAATTTCGAGACCGAGACTAACGCGGGCGACCGCTGATGTTCCGTTGAAGCATAACGCTCCGCAGACGGTTAAAGTTCTGTGCGTGAGAAAGGTTTCGGAGATAAAAACGAGCGCGGCGAAACGGGATGAGTGAAAACAAAAATACTCACCACCGCGAGACACGGAAGAACACGGCAAGGGGCACGGAGAAAAAGTAGGAACGATGAACGATGAACGATGAACTGAAAGCGACCTGTCTTCAATTCATCGTTCAGCGTTCCTACTTCCGCGTTTGCTTAACTCTCCGTGCCCGCGCCGTGTCCTGATGTGTCTCGCGGTGGTGAACTCAACCGCGCTCTTTTCCGGCGGGGCTACTTCCTGCCGGGCGCGTTGCCCGTCTTGCCGTCCATCGCCTCCATCAAGATGTGTTGCATGGCGAAGGAGTTCGGCAGGCCGAGCAGGCTGCCGGGGCTGAGGCCGAAGGGGCCGCCCTCGGTGTTGGCCGCGAGCGTGATGCGGTCGCCCTGCGCGTAGGCATAAGCCAGCGTCGGCGTGGTGTTCGCGGCGAAGGCGCTGATGGCCTTCTGCTGTTCCTCGCCGAGCGACTTCGCGCGGTCGCCGATAGCCCCGGCCAGCGGTTGCAGCAGCGGCGCGAGGTTGTGATAGATGACCGCCGAGAAGTTCGTGTTGCCGTCTTCGGGCAAGGCCGAAGTGAAGCGCGGCGAGGTCACGAGCGACACGCCCGAATCGCGATACTGCAAGGCGCGTGTCAGGAGCGCGCTCGTCGGCGCGGCGATCAGGTAGCCTTCCGCGTAGGTGTAGTGAACTTCGAGGCCGAAATCGACGGAGCGCAACGTGTAGATGTTCGGGCTGCCGCCGGAAGGCGTGAGGGTCAGACCCTTCTGGCCGTTCTGCGCCGCCCACGCGTTCAACTTCCCGACAACGCTCTCGAACGTCCGCTGCAAGTGCTGCTGGTCGTAAACTTCCATGATCATCTTCCATGAAGGCGTCGGCAGCACGGGGCCGTCTATGGCGAAGGCGAACTCACCGCCGAGCGGCGCGGCGAAGTCGCGTTTGAGGTCGAGGCCGTTCTGCGTTTCGAGTTCGCGCAGGCGCTTGCGCAAGTCGGGCGAAGCGGTCTCCATGAAGCCGAGCAGGTCGTCAACCAGAAGCGTCGGCTCTTTGACGACGAACGCCGTCGCCACGTTCGCATCCGGCGAGACGAACTTGAGCGCGCCCATCGGGCCCGGCGCGGCCAGCCACGAAGCGATGCCGCGACGCGGTTCGTTGAAGGTCAGCACGGCGCGGCTCTGCGTCTTGGCCTTCACTTCCTTCTGCTCGACGACGAAGTGCTTGAGGTTCAGCAATCCCGTCTGCCGGTAGAGGTCGAGCCGCTGCTCGCCGCCGACTTTCGCAACGTCGCTCGTCGCCTGGGCGATGACTCTTTCGAGGTCGGCCGCGACTATCAGCCCCGCGCCTTCCTTGTACACGTCGCCGATGCGCGTGTGGAAGGGCGTGCCCGCGAAGCGGTTCGTGCCGGGCGCGTTGACGATGGCTTGCAGGCTGCGCAGGCTCTCTAACTTCGGCGAGGCCGCGAAGAAGTCGTTGCGAATCCAGATGAACAGTTCGTTGTTGTTGACGACTTTGCGCGCCACCGTCTTGTCGCCTTTCGTCGCGGCGGCCGGCGCTGCTGCTGTGGCGGCGGCGGTCGTCGCTGTGACGGCGCTCGGGTCGTCGATGATGCTGACTTTGGGCGCGCCCTTCTCCGCCGACTTCAAATCAGTGATCTGCTTTTCGAGGAACGGGCGGAAGCCTTCGGCGTTCTTCAACTCGCCGAGGACGAGGAAAGCGTCGGGGTTGCCCTGCGCGTTCGTGCCCGCCGTGACGACGATCTCGTCGCCGAGGTATTGGCCGAACTCGCGCACGCGCGCCATCGCCTGATTCAGCCCCGGCCCGTGCGCGGAGGATGATTCCTGCTCGCGCATCCACTGGCTGAGCGCCGGGTTCTGCGCGATGCGCTCCTGCATGATGCGGTGCGATTCGCCGAGCGTCGTCGCCAGATTGGGCAGCGCGGCGTAGAGCACCGTGCCTTCGGGCGCGAGGTCCAGGAAGCGCGTCGAGTAGCGCACGCCGGGGTGCGGCACCTGCTGTGCCACTTCCTTGCGCAGCGATGCGAGTTCCGTAACCATCTTCGCGTACCGCGACGCGTTGCGGCTCCACGCGATGTCGTCTTTGACGGCGACGGGCGTCAAGCTCGCGCCGGTCGTGGTCTGGTCGCCGGGCAACAGAACTTTATCCGCGCCCGCATGGTTGACGTGGACTTCGCCCTCGACCACCGAGACGCGCGAGCCCTTCGTGCCGCTGCCGACCGCGAAGATCGTGCCCTTGACGGAGACGAGCGAATCGGGCGTGGCGACGAAGAGGTGTCCCGCGCCCTGTTTGGCGGCTTCGACGATCACGTCGCCGCGGTCGAGATTAACGGTCACGCCCTGCGCCGTCTCCGTGATGGAGAACTCGGAGCGTTCGCGCATCTCAATGCGCGAACCGTCGGCGAGCCGCACGACCGCGCCGGAATCCTTCGCCGTGCGCACGCGCACGCCCTTGCCGATCTCTTCGCCGACGACCATCGCCAGCGTCCCGGCGTCCGTGACACGGTAGAGCGCGCCGTTCGCGCTCTCGACCGTCGCGGCGAGCGCCGCGCCCGAGGGCATCCGGTTCGAGAGGAACAACGCCCCGACGGCGACCGCCACGACGAGCGAGGCCGCCACGGCCCAACGCCACGCCGTGAAATTCGTCTGCGACGCGCGCGCCGGGCGTTTGAAGTCGGCGCGTGCTGCGGCGGTGCGTCCCGTGCGCGCTTCCTTCAGAGCCTTGCGGCAGGGGATGCATTCCTGCGTGTGGTCTTCCAGGAGGAGCGCCCGCGCGGGCGACAACTCGCGGCGCAGGTAGGACGGGATGAGCGACTGAAAATCGCCGCAGTTGTTGATGTGCTCGGCGGCGACTGCTGCTGTTGCTGCCGACGCCGTCGGCGAGGTTGCCGCGGCGGAAATGTTTTGGTCTGAGGCGATGCGCGCCCACACGCGCGAGGCCGCGTTGTCCACGTCGCGCGTGTCCGGCTGCTCGCCGATCACGGCGTTCACGGTTTGGTCGATGATGGCTTCGAGTTCTTTTTTATTACGCTTCATGATGTTTCTCCAGATATTCACCAATCTCTCCACGCAGGCGCACCCGCGCGCGGTGCAGCGTGACGGCCACGACCATCTGCGACATGCCGAGCATTTCGGCGATCTCGCTGTTGTCGTAGCCTTCAAAGTAGCGGAGGGCGAAAACTTCCGAGGCGCGCGTGCCGAGACGCGCCACTGCCTGCCGCAGCAGAGTCCGCATCTCGCTGTCGGCCTGCTGTGCCTCCGGGTTCAAAATCGGACTTTGTAATAATGCGGCGTCCACCTCCTCGAACGGCACGGAGCGGGCGCGCGTGCGGCTGCGCATCAAATCGAGCGAGGCGTTGACGGCGGCGCGGTGCAGATAACTGCCGGGGCTGGGCGCGAGATCGCGTTTTTCCTTGTTTCCGGCGAGCCGCATAAAAATGGTTTGCAACACGTCTTCGGCATCCGCTGGGCTGCCGGTGATGCGGTAGGCGGTGCGGTAAACCTGTTCATAATGCTGCTGGAACAGGCTTTCGAGTTCTTCCAGCCCGCCGCTCGCAGGGGGTACGGGTTTCAGTTGGGGCGCTGTAGCTGGCACGTTGTTCTCCTTCACTTTCCTGTCTCCACCCATAAAACGCCCTCCCGCAGGGTTTATTAACAACACCCGCAAAAAATTTCCGCCTTGTCAGAACGAGTGAAACGGCGCGCGGCGAGAGAAACGGGAGGATATAACCGGCGGGAGATTTGATTCAACTGTTTTTGCGGGCGTCCCGCAACAGCGGTTTGGCCGCGATTGTGTTGGGAATAAAAGAGCCTGCGTCGGAATTTGTGTATTTGCCGGCAACCATCCGCGAGTGTATTCTGCGTCGGACGACATCCTCATGAAACGGAGAGAATCCTCAATATGCCTGCCGAAACTCAATCGCCAAGACTCTGTTCTCAGAAAACGGCGCGTGCGCTGCATCTTACGCTCACAGTGCTCGCTTTCATTTCGCTTCTCTTCCAACTGTGGAGTTGGACGCGCTCGGGTCAAGCCGACTGGACGAGATTTCTTGCGCCGGTCGGATTTTTAATCATGGGGGCCGGGGGCGTCGCCGACCCTGCCCTTGGGCGACGGTACCAAGTGCTCTCTTTTGTTGGAACGGCTTTCATTGTAGTCTCCTTAATCATGATGCTGCGCACGCTGTGATTAAGACGGCGGACGATGACTCAACGACGCAAGGCTCACTAAAGAAGCGACCATAGCGGTCGAACTTCACCCGACGAATTTATAGCCGAGGCCGTGAATGGTGAGGATGAATTGCGGGTAATGCGGGTTGGGTTCGAGTTTTTGCCGGAGCCAAGCGATGTGTACGTCCACGGTGCGCGTCGAGGGCATGGCGTTATAGCCCCAAACTTCGTCGAGCAACTCGTCGCGCGAGATGGTTGCGCCGCGATGCTCGACGAGGTAGCGCAGCAATTTGAACTCGCGCGCGGAGAGTTCCAGCGGTTCGCCCGCGCGCGTGACTTCGGCGCGGCGGAAGTCGGCGCGAATCAGGCCGAACTGGTACACGCCAACCGCTGCCGCCGGAGTGCCCGCCGCGCCCGCCGCCGCCTGTGGCACGCGCCGGAGCAGGGCTTCGATGCGCGCAAGCAGTTCCATCATCTCGAAGGGCTTCGTGACGTAGTCGTCCGCGCCGATCTTGAGGCCGACGACTTTGTCCACCACCTGCCCGCGCGCCGTCAGCATGATGACGGGCACGCTCGCGCCCCGCTGTCGCAGGTCGCGACACACGTCGAAGCCGTTCTTGCGCGGCAGCCCCACGTCGAGCAGGATGAGGTCGAAAGATTCCGCGAGGGCGCGCGCGAGTCCGGCCTCGCCGTCAATCGCCGTCTCGACCGTGAAGCCTTCGCTCAAGAGGCGGTCGGTGAGGGTCATCAATAGCCCCGGCTCATCTTCGACGAGCAGTATGCGCTGGCTCATACGTCGCTCCGCGCGGCATGTTTGCCGCTGTCGCCGTTGTCGTTCACGTCCGCTCCGTTCACCGCTGCCGTCGTGGCGGCGGGCAGGTGAATCGTGAACGCGCTGCCGCGCCCCAACTCGCTCTCGACGCTGACGCGCCCGCCGTGCGCTTCCACGATCTGCCTGACGAGACTCAAGCCCAATCCGCTGCCGTGAATCTGCGCGGCCACCACCTCGCGCCCTCGATAGAACGGCTCGAAGATGTGCGGCAGGTCGCAGGGCGCGACGCCTCCGCCCCGGTCTTCCACCTTGATCCGCACTTCCCTCGCCGCCCCGCCCGGCGTCTCGCCGCACGCTCGCGCCGACAGCCTCACCCAACGACTTTCGCCGCCGTACTTCAGCGCGTTCGACAGCAAATTTTGCAGCGAACGGCCGAGCGCGCCGAAATCCGCCATGACGTGCGGCAAGTCTTCGGGCACGTCGCGCTCGATCTCAAACTCAGGCTCGCCCGCGCGCGCCCCGGCTCGACAGGCGGCGAGCGCAGAGTCGATCAAGCTGCCGACCCTGACGGGCGCGAGTTCAAATTCACGCCGCCCCGACTGCGCGCCCGCGAACTCCAATACCTGCTCGACCATCTCGGCCAAACGCCGCCCCTCGCCGCGTATAACCTCTCCGTAACGCCGCACCTGTTTGCGGTCGTCGATCACGCCGTCGGCCAGATTCTCCCCGGCCGAGCAGATCACCGCGAGCGGCGTGCGCAGTTCGTGCGTGACGCCCGCGACGAATTCGACCTGCCGCCGCGCGAGCCTCTGCGCGCGATCTGTCGAGACGAAAATGAGCGCGATGCTCCCGCCGAGCAGCAGGAGGATGCCGAAACTGACGAGCAAACTGCGCCGCCGCGCCTGCCCGACCGCCGCGTCGAGCGATCCGGCGACGTGCGTCACGACGAGTTGCCGCCCGCCCGTCTTTGTTTCGGGCAGCTCAAGACGACGCATCTCCACCTCGTTCGTCCGGCTCTCAAAGAAGCGCACCGAGAGTTTCTTTCCGCGCAACTCCGGCGATGCGCCCGTCGCGCGCATTTCCCGCTCTTTGCGCACCCGCCGCGAAACGAAAGGCGGGAGGAAGCCGTCCATCTCGTCAAAGCGAATTTGAAAAATGTCCGCGCGCGCGTCGCCCATCGAAGGCGCGCCCTCTTGAGTTGACGGCGCGGCCGCCTGAGACGCGCCGGGCGCGGATTGATAGATGATCTTTTGCGGGTCGTCGCGGTCAATCACCGCGACGCGGTAATCGAGTTGCGCGCCGCTCGAAAAATAACGGCGTGCCAGCGCAGGCCACAGTTCGCCTTTGATGTAATCGAGGTCGAGCGCGACGACGACATAGGTCGAGAGCGGCGAGTAGTTCGTCAAGACGAACCTGCTCTCGTGTACGGGCGAGTAGGAATCACCGGCGCGGCCTGCCGCTGTTGCTGCGGAGGCGGTGTCGGCGTCCGTGCGCGCGGCTTCGTCCGGGACGACGGGAATTATGACGGCCGGTATCTCCTGATCGACGCTCGGTTGCGGCGCGTGGAATTTACCCTCGCGCCCCGCCGATAATTCGCGCGGCACGGGTATCCGTCGAGCCTCGGCGAAGCGATTCCTCAACGCGCCGAATTCGGCAGGCCACGCCGCGCCCGCCGTAAACTTTCGCGCCGCCGGGTCGAAGCGCACGAGTCGCGGCTCGCCCTCCGCGCCGCTGCCGTCGACGATGTAGATGTCGCGCACCAGACGCGGGTGCGGCGCGGTCGCTCGCCACTGGTCGATGCGTGCCGCGTAAGCGTCGGCGTCGCGCGCGAGCCACGAGGGCGCGTCGAGTTTGAGATTGAAATAGACGCGCCCGAGTTCGCGATCGAAGTCCTGCGAGAAGCGCGCCGCGCCCGCGCTGAGCGTGCCCTGCATGCGCCCGCGCTCGGCCTCGCTCACCTGGCCGAGCCAGCGGTATTGCAACGCCGCGAGCGCGACGAGCAACACGACGAGCGATGCCGCCAGCACAAGCAGCAGCGGCGACGGTCGGCGCGTGGTGAAACCGCTTCTCACGCCCGCAATGTAGCATAGCGCGCGCGGGCTGAAACCCGCCGCACGCGAGATTTTACATTCTTAACATTCGCGGATACGTTTCCACCGGTTTGAGGTACGGCCTCACGCACGCGATTGATTATAATCACCGGCGTTCGATACGATTTTCACATCAGGGAGACGACACGAATGACAAGTGACAAAGAAGCGGAGAAGTCTTACTCGAATAAAGAAGTGGTCGCCAAACTCCGGCGGCTGGCCGACGCTCTGGAGGAGGAGAAAACTTTCGAGATACAGATCGCGGGCGAACGCATCTACATTCCGCCTTATGCGACCGTGGAGTTCGAGTATGAGCGTCAGGGCGACGAGGAAGAGGTGGAGATCGAGTTGAAGTGGAAACGCCGTTCGGGCGCGTGAAACTTTAACCGCCCCCTCCGCGCGCCGCCGTGCAAGGAAGCACCCGTCAAGGAGGCTATTTTAGGGTAGCCTCCACATGGGAAATCCATGTGGTTCTCTGCCAGGTATTGATAGAACCGAACTTTTAGATCGGTGCCTGCTGCAAGGGCTTCCTGTCTTTACAGAACTCCATAATTCCTCTCGCCATCGCCACGTGGTGATGATGGGCAACACGCTGACGGCGATATATCAATTGGTGATGCTTGATGTCGAATGGAAACGAACAAGTTGATTTGGATGAGTTAAGCTCAGGCATTGAACGCGGTCTTGAATTCCTGCATCGCCGTCAACAGCCAATGGGTGAGTTCGAGTTGCTCACATGGCACGACCTGACGCGCGCAGACGAGTGGGTCGTCGATAGCTCTCCCTTTTCGACCGCGCTCATAGCTTACTCATTGAGCTTCTCCGATTCAAAGAAGGCGAGAGAGATGATCGGGCGCGCGTCGCAATTCCTTCTGGCGGAGATGGAAGATGGCGGTTTGTGGCGATACTGGCCGAAAAAACATCATCTTCACACGCTTCTACCGCCCGATCTCGACGATACGGCATGTGCCTCCATCGCGCTGCGTCAGGGCGGCGTCGCGTTTCCTTCGAACATTAAGCTCATCAGCTTGAATTGCAATCGGCGAGGATTGTTTTACACGTGGATGACGCCGCGCTGGCCTTTGCCGCCGAACTTTGCATACTTGCGACTGGTGCTGCCGGAGTTGCTGGACCCGGTCAAGTTCTATGGTTTCTGGAAATACAGTGAGTCGGCGCGCGACGACATTGACGGGGTCGTCAACGCCAACGTGCTCTTTTATCTTGGTGAAAGCGACCGGACGCGACCGGTTATTGACTACTTGATTGATATTGTGCGCCAGCGGAAAGAGGGCGTGTGCGACAAGTGGTACTGGAATCGCCTCTCGTTTTATTACGCCGTCTCTCGCAATTTTTACGCAGGCGTACAGGCGTTTGCGGCTGTGCGTGACGAGGTGATCGCCAGAATTGTCGAGGGGGCGGGCGAGGACGGGCGAATTGGCGCTAACGCTTTGGATACGGCGTTGGCCGTGTGCGCGTTGCGGAACTGGGGAAGCGCGCCGCCCGCGCTTGTGCGCGCTGTTCGATTCCTGCTCGGCGCACAAGGCGCAGACGGAGCATGGCCGGCGACTGTGTTCTACTATGGAGGGCCGAAAAGGCGCAACGGCTGGGGCTCGCGGGAATTGACGACCGGCTTTTGCCTTGAAGCCTTGCTGCGCGCACGGTCTGGAGGAGCTTGAATAATACTCTTAGACGCGGTTTGAAAATAACCCGTCACGCGCTTCACATAGATAGTAAAGGAGAGTGCGTAGCAGCCAACACGGATAGACGCCGGTTGCTAAGGCGTCGGCTTCCGCGATGCCGATTTTAAGAGAAGCCTTTTACCGATTATTTTCGTCGCCTTCACAATGTCTATCATCATCAACATGAGGCGACGCGGGAAAAGCAGAAAATGAGCGAATAGAATAAGCGCGTCAGCCGGATGTTTTAACGAAGATGAGAGCAGAAAGGCGAGTGGATAAAAGAACTCGTAGTATTCGAGCATCACGACCCGATATTTGAGCCGAGGTGCGACGATGACAAAGTTTAAGTTCCAATAGAGTTTGCGCGCCACTTCGAGCGCCGCGTACAAAAAGAGAAAGGCGATGGCGACGCTGCTGCCCGCCTGCGCGAGCATAAACGCTAAAGCTGCCATCTCAAGAGGGAAGATAACAAAAGCGCCGAGCCGCCGAAGCCTCGCAGGGCCGAAACGGCAGGCGAAAGTGCGAAGACCGATCAGCTCGTCGTTCTGTAAATCGTTAAGCTGATGCCAGAGGATGCCGCGCAGACCATAGCTTAAAGACCACACAGCTACCGAAGCGAGCCAGAGGAGGTCGACCGGCATCTTCTGCGAGCGAAAAACAAGGGCAGCGACGAAGAGGGACGGGAAAAGATGAGCGCCGGAGGCATCGGCCAGAACTCCCGGGAAGCCGCGATTTTTCAAGCGCGCCGGGGGAATCGAGTAGAGAGAAAAGGCAGCCCACGCCCCGAAGTAGAGAATCAACAATAAAAGATCGTCGCGCAGGCGGAACGCCACCATCGCTCCGGGTGCGACGCAGCACACCAGGAGCAACCCCACGAACGCCCGCGATCTTCCGGCCAGACGATTCGTCTTGCTGCTCGCCGCGTCGTCCGCACGATCAGTCAGATCGTTAATCACGCTGACGTAAGCAGCGCAGGAGACGAGCGCAACGAGAGCTAAGACGAGTAACGGCCAGAGGGAAAAGACTGAGACGCTCAGAAGATAAGCTGTCGCGTAGAGGGTGGCGAACAACGGGGATAATTTATACTCCCACCATTCGACCGCGCGGATAGTTTCGGTTATTCTCGCCATCTGTGGCGTTCGATCTTGCTTCGCATTTCGGGCTTATCGCTTGATGAGAGGAATCTCTAAAACCGAATCACCGCATCGCTTCCTCTGCATCAGCACATGCCCCGAACCCTGGGGCGGCAGCGAAGAACTATGGTCGCAGGCCGCGTTCGTTTTGGCGAAACGCGGCCATAAGGTTTCAGCTTTCAAAATCCTCGTGGACAAAGCTCACCCGAGCATCCGGCGGCTGAAATCAGTCTCCTGCAACGTGCGAGACCTAGAGCGCATTCGCCTTCCGCAGCGCTTGATGTATCTTTTGCTGCCCAGCCGGTATCAGATGACGCAGTCGAAAAAGCATTTTCTCTTTCTCGGTCTTTATCTGATGACGCGCCGCCCTGACCTGGTGGTCATTTCGCAAGGTGATAATAACGACGCGCTGCATTTCGGATATCTTTGTCGAAAACTCAAGCTACCATACATACTCATCAGCCACAAAGCCTCATATTTCTCCTGGCCGCCGGATAAATCCCGGAAGTTTCGGCGCGATGTTTTTGGCGGAGCCCTCAAATGCTTTTTCGTCTCAAAGCATAATTTGAATTTAACCGAGGAACAGATCGGCGCGCGTTTGCCGAACGCGGAAGTGGTGAGAAATCCGTTTCTGGTCGCCGCCGACCGACCGCTCGAGTGGCCGGGAGCTGAAGAGAGAGGATGGCGGCTCGCCTGCGTCGCGCGCTTAATCGTGGTGGACAAGGGCCAGGATGTCCTGCTGCGCGTGCTGGCGCGCGAAAAGTGGAAACAACGGAATCTTCATGTCTCCTTCTTCGGCCAGGGCATTAACCGCGAGGGGCTTGAAGGGCTGGCGGCGCGCCTTCAAGTAACCAATATCAAATTTGCCGGTCAAACCGGGGACGTTCCGGGCATCTGGCGCGATCATCATGGGTTGATCCTGCCTTCACGCAATGAGGGGCTGCCTTTAACCATCGTCGAAGCGATGATGTGTGGTCGGACGGCAATCGTTACTAATGTAGGCGGCAATGCGGAGGTGATCGAGGACGGGGTGACGGGCTTCGTAGCGGAAGCCTCGGCAGAGGCCGATGTCGACGAAGCGCTTGAGCGAGCATGGCAGAGAAGAAGCGAATGGCAAGCGATGGGTGAACTGGCGGCAAAAAGAATACGAGAGCTTGTCCCGGCCGATCCTGCCGCCATGTTCGCCGACCAACTCGTGCAGTTCGCGAGCACATTGCGCTACCCAGAAGGTAGCCGCCCGGACGTTCAGGCGATGAGCCAATAGAGGATCACGCACGCGCGGCGCGTAGATGGAAGCAAGCGACTTGAAGAGCAACCAAATCTCATTTGAAAGATCGAGAGTGAAGGCATGACGAAAGGCCTGGTCTCAATCATCATCCCGACATACAACCGTGCCGGTCTCGTGGTCGAGGCTATAAACAGCGCAAAAGCGCAAACTTATCCGGACAAGCAGATTATCGTCATTGATGACGGCTCAACCGACGATACGGCGCGGAGCATAGCCGGGATTGAAGGAGTTGAGTACTATTACCAGACCAACAAGGGACAAGGTGCGGCACGCAACCACGGCCTTCGCCTCGCAAAGGGAGAGCTCATCGCCTCGCTCGATTCCGATGATCTGTGGGAGCGAGATTTTTTAGCCGAGAGCGTGCGCTGCCTCGAAGACTTTAATCTGGATTTCGTTTTCACGAATTGGAACAAGATAAGAGAAGGCCGGGCACACCGGAGCGAGTGGCTCGACGGCGGGAAATGGAAGCCCTACCGGACGGACGCTCGCGGAGAATGGTTTCTTTTAACGCCCGCGCAAGTTAAAAAAATGTTCCTCGATATTTGCCCCTCACCTTCCTCCTCGCTTCTTGTTCGTCGAAGCTCAATCGTTACGGGCTGGGGAGAGCCGATGCAAATCGCCGACGACTGGTATTTGCTTCTGGAGATGGCGCTTTACCGCCCGCGCTGCCGCGCCGCCTTTACGCTTACGCCGCGCTGGAACAAGCGCGTGGACGGGAAAAATGTTTATGACGGGCGGCCTCCGGCGGAAGTGCTCAAGAAGCTCTGTTTGCACGATCAGAGATTTTTCAGGCACAAGTTCGGCGAGCGCCTGACGCGAATCGAAAAGCTCAGGCTTAAGCGACGCGAGATTCGACAGCGTGCGGTTCTAACTTTACGTATGGCCGTCAGCCGGTGTAGGAGCGGTTTCGTCGGTAACATGAGATTACTCAGTTTATGCTAAGCGGATGCGACATCGTTATCATTTCAAGCATCGAGTGGGATTTCAACTGGCAAGGCCATCAAGAGATAGCCAAACGATTTGCGAGCGCCGGAAATCGCATCCTCTATATTGAGAACCTGGGAGTACGATCTCCCGGGTTGAACGATGCCCGTCGAGTCTTTTCAAGAGTTTCCAATTGGGCGCAAGCTCTGCCCAACGGCATACGCGAGGTTTCAACAAATCTGTTCGTTTACTCGCCGCTCATGCTACCCCCCTTCGGATCGAAGGCTCGGCAGTTGGTAAACCGCCGGGTGCTGCTGAAATTAATCTCTCGCACCGTTAAAAAGCTAAACTTCAAATCGGAGATTATTTGGACGTATCTACCGACCGACACGGTCGTCTCGCTCATCAAGGTTCTGCGAAAACCGGAAAGCGTGGTCGTCTATTACTGCATCGCGGATTTTACGGGACTGACGCCCCACGCCGGGGCGATACTTGACAGCGAGCTGACCGTCATCGAGATGAGCGATGTCGTCTTCGCCCAGTGTCAGGCGTTGGCCGAGCGTTGGCCGGAGAGCAGACATGAAGTGGGAATCTTTCCCTTCGGAGTTAATCTGGATTTATTCTCTCCCGATGACGTTCGATTGTTGAATAATCATTCACGGAACCACTTCGCGGAAAACATCGATCCGGACTTTATGTCGAGGCTCCCGCGCCCGGTCATCGGTTATGTCGGCGGCGTTCACAAGCACTTTGACGCCGGGCTGTTGATCGCCATGGCGAAGGCCAGACCTGATTGGTCATGGGTATTGATTGGCCCGCTCCAGGTTCCTCCAAACTATCTGGCGCGAATGTCGAACGTACACTTGCTCGGAGCCAAAGCGCACGAAGACTTGCCGCGCTACATTCGCGGCTTCGATGTCGGCATTGTGCCTTACGTATCTAACGAATATACGATGACCGTGATCCCGACCAAGATCAACGAGTACCTGGCGATGGGTAAGCCCGTCGTCTCAACCGATCTGCGGGAGGTCATCGCCTTTAATGACAAACACAATGTAATCATTACCACTCCCAACCGCCCGGCAGAATTTCTCTCTTCAATTGAAAAAGCGCTTCATTCGACGAAAGAAGCCCACATCGTTCATCGGCGTAAAGTGGCTGCTTTAAGTGGTTGGAAAGATCGGCTTGAACAAATGAGCGATACTATTGAGCGAGAGCTAAATCACAAGTTTGCTGAAAAGTCTGCCGAAGACGAGCGAGTAGGTCTTACCGTCTCCGAAAACGAGAGGGCGCGTGATAGATGTGGGGCGGCAATTCGAGCGGGCGGCGGGGGAAGTGGGGCTGAGTAATTTCCGTTTCCACGACTTGCGACACACGGCTGCGTCGAGAATGGCTGACAGGGGCGTTGACCCGTTCACATTGGCTTACATTTTCGGCTGGTCGTATATTCCGACGGCGATGCGTTACACGCACGCAACGAACACCACAATGAAAGAAGCCGCCGCGTGAGAGCCGCACGGTCGCCTCACTGACGCAAAACCGCGAAGATTTTACATTCTTTACAAACACTTTTCGTCGGCTTAACCATTCGCGCGCCGCTGTCGAATAATATCAGCGTGTAGGTTGAACGTCTCCGATCTCGAAAGTTTGAAAGGAAGATACAAAATGCGTCCGACACTCTCACGCCTCCGGCACTTGAAACAACGGATCGTCCATTTGAAAGATCGACACACGAGCGCACGCCCCGCGCGCGTCGCGGGTCTGCTGCTCCCGGCGGTCTGCTTCGTCGTCGCGCTCGCTAGTTACAACGCGGCGCAGCAGCAGCCACAGCCGCGCATGGCGGAACAACCCGACATGACCATCGACGCCGCGACGCGCGCGCAGGTCATCGAAGGCACGCTGCAACATTTGCGGGATGCTTACGTCTATCCCGAAGTCGCGGCGCGCATGGAGCAGGCCATCCGCGAGCGCGCGGCGAAGAAGGAATATGAAGGCATCACGAGCGCGCGGCAACTGGCGCAGACGCTCACGGAACACTTGCAGGCCGTCAGCCGCGACAAACATTTGCGTGTGAATTATCGCGCCGCGAAGCCTGGCGACGGCGACATGCCGGGCAGCGTGCGCATCGTGCGCCGCGCACCGGAAGGCGGCAGTAGCCCGCCGGAAGGCGCGGGCGGGCGTCGCATCGTGCGCGAGCCGGGCGGGGCGGCCGTTCCCGCGAGTCCCGCAGGCGGCGCGCCCGTCCTGCGGCGCGCGGGCGGCGGCACTAGTGCGGGCGAGACGGCGGGAAATTTGGGGCTGGAGAAAGTCGAGACGCTCGGCGGCAATGTCGGGCTTCTGGATTTCAGCATGTTCCATCCTTCGGACGAGGCCAACGCGAAAGTCTCCGAGGCGATGAACCGCCTGGCCGACACCGACGCGCTCATCATCGACCTGCGCCGTTGCCGGGGCGGGGCGCGCAACACGATCACGCTGTTGATGAGTTACTTTTTCGACAAGTCCGTCCATCTCAGCAACGCCTACGACCGCCTCACCGGCAGCACGGACGAATCATGGTCGCTTGCCGACGTGCCCGGCCGCCGTTATGGGCGGAAAGACGTTTACATCCTGACGAGCAACTTCACGTTCTCCGCCGCCGAAGACATCAGCTACACGCTCAAAAACCTGAAGCGCGCGACCATCGTCGGCGAGACGACGGGCGGCGGCGCGCACCCGGTCATGGGGCGGCGACTCGGCGACCACTTCTTCGTGATGGTTCCCTTCGCGCGCTACATCAGCCCGGTGACGAAGACCAACTGGGAAGGGACGGGCGTCGAGCCGGACATCAAAGTACCCGCCCCGCACGCGCTCAAGGTGGCGCAACTCGCCGCGCTCAAAAAACTCGCCGCGAACAAACAGGACGCCAGCGCCGCGACCGACCTCAGGAGTCTCATCGAAGGATTGCAGAAAGAGGTTGACGAGTTGAAGAAAGATAGTTCAAAGAACTAAGGGAGAGTCGCGGCGCGCATGCTAACGCGCGCGTTACTCACTCCTATTGCGAATTGCAATTCGATGAAAGTCTCTGTGCCCCCTCTGTGTTCTCTGTGTCTCTGTGGTGAATGCTTATGAGCAGGCACTCACCACAGAGACACAGAGAACACGGAGGGGGCACAGAGAAAACCTAAATCTCATGCGATTGCAAACGGCTATAAATGATCTATGTCCCGCCGCCCGCCGCGCATGTTGCCAACCCGTCGTCGATCCTGTCTAATACGCTTCGAGTTGAGTTTCCCCGTCCGTGTCACCTGAATTCCGAGGAGATAAGTTTGATGACCCGAAAATTTTTGAGTTTTGCGATGCTCGCCGCCTTGTCCGTGACGGCCTGCGCGCAGCAGCAGCCACAGCAGCAGAAGGCCGGGCAGGGCGCGCCGCCCGCGCCCGCCGGAGAGAAGGCGCAGGCGACCGCGCCGCCCGCCGCCCCGAAGACGCACCTCAAGGTGGGCGATGCCGCGCCCGACTTCACGCTCTCGAACACGAAGGGCGAGCGCGTCAATTTGTCTGATTTCAAAGGCAAGAAGAACGTCGTGCTGGCCTTCTACGTGCTGGCCTTCACCGGTGGTTGAACGAAGGAACTACAGGCATATCAGGCTGATATTGCCAAATTCGACGCCACCGAAACACAGGTTCTGGGCATCAGCGTGGACAGCGTACCGGCTAACGCGCGCTTCGCCGAAGACATCAAGGTCTCGTTCCCGCTCCTGAGCGATTTCAAGCGGACGGTCGTTAAAGACTACGGCGTCTTCAACGAGGAACGCGGCTTCGGCACGCGCGCCACTTTCGTCCTCGACAAGGAAGGCATCATCCGCCACATCGAACAGGGCAACTCGGCGATAGACCCTTCGGGCGCAATCGAAGCGTGCAGCATCTTCACGAAGAAGAAGGGCTAGCAGGACGGAAGAAACTCAACCGCCGGGAGCGCGAAAAGATGAAGACGCAAAGTTTTCTCTGCGCTCCCGGCGTCTCTGCTTTGCGCCCTCCGCGGTTGAACCCCGCGCCTTACGAATTTTCGGATGAGAGAAAAGCCGCTCCGCCTTCATTCGACACAAAACTTTTATCCTTCCGTTTCCGTTTACTAAGTTGCGTTTCCGGCGTGTTCCGCTCCCGGCTCCGGCCAAGCGCCTGAACTGTTGTCAAAGCGACGGAGCGGTCAACGCAACTTGTGAAACTTGTTCGATCAGTGGCGGGCGGTTTCGCACCTAATCAGCGTCTCAGCCTCAGGCGCCGGACTTGGATGAGGCGGCCGAGTCTTCTCTTTCGATGCCGCGTCGTTATAATGAGCGGGTTCAGGGGCTTCGCAATTTTCTTCATTTGGACATAAGCGCCCGGATGCGTCGGCGCGCTTACAAAAGTTCTCCGGGGATTGATCATCAATGTCTGACCACCTCATTTTCTCGATGGGGAAATACGAGGCTCGAATTCCTACTGATCGGTCGTATGCGCGAAACCACATGTGGCTGCAAAAAGCCGGAGAGGCTTACCGGGTGGGACTCTCCGCCTACGCCGTGCGTTTGCTCCAGGACGTTTACTTTCTGGCCTGGAGCGTCGAGCCGGGCGTTGTGGTTCGGGTCAAGCAGGAGCTAGGCGAGATCGAGAGTTCTAAAGCCGTCTCCGATATTTATGCCCCGGCGAGCGGAACGCTCCTGCGCTTCAACGGCGACCTGCTGCGAGACCCGACGCCCATCAACGTCGATACTTACGGGACAGGCTGGCTCTTCGAGTTCGCGCTGGGCAGCGTGGAATTGATGGCGGCAGAGGATTACTTAACGTACCTCGCCGGCACGTGGACTGACGCCGAGCGACACATCAAGGGGCAGATGAACGATTGAGTCCGTTCTTCATGCCGGGCAGAGCGGAGCGCGACAAACCCTTCAACAAAATCAGAAAGCGCGGATGTACTTTCATGGCACTCAAACCCATCACCGTCGTCTTATCGCAAACACGCAGCAAAGACCCCGCCAAACGAAATCTGGAAGAAGAGATCGCGACGGCTCTGCTGTTGGAGCCGGGGATTGATTTCGCGGTCGTGCCCCACGTCTATGATCTCTACCCGGAAGATACGGGGCTGCTGTATCTCAGTTCCGTGCAGGGGCACTTGATCCTGCTCTCCTGGTTGTATCCGCGTGCGGCACACTGGCTGCTCGACCGCAACGGCGTGAAAGGCAAAGCGGGCACGAGCGCGCTCAAGAGCATGGGCGCGCAGGATGACGAAGACGAGCCCGACATGCCGGAAGCGGAGCCTCGCGGCGTCGGCGCGGCCGATGTGCCGGATCGCTCCATCTTCTGTCTCGACCTGCGCGCGTATGAAGACCCACGGGTGTATGTGAACGAGATCAAGCGGCTGGCCGCCGAAGCCGCCGTCAAGCTCGTTCCTTTGACCATCGGGAGCAGCGGCGGCGACAAATCACCGCAGCCGCTCGAATTGCTGACGGCGAGGCAGAACGGCGCGTTGACTGTCCTCGGAGAGGCGAGCGACCGCCGCTGGTATCCCGTGATCGACTACGCGCGCTGCACCAATTGCATGGAGTGCATCGACTTCTGCCTCTTCGGCGTTTACGGGTTGGATGGGAAGGAGATGATCCTCGTCGAGAATCAGGACAGTTGCAAGCGCGGCTGCCCGGCGTGCAGCCGGGTCTGCCCGGAGAACGCCATCATCTTCCCCGAACACAAGACGCCCGCCATCGCGGGCGCGCCCGGAGAAGGGCCGGGCGGTATGAAGATCGATCTCTCCAAACTGTTCGGCGCGCCGACCGCCATCGAAATGGCCGCGCTTGAGCGCGATGCGGAATTGGTTAGAGACGGGCGCGACGCCGTCGGTCTCGCGGTCGGCATCCCGAAGCGACAGGGCGGCAAAGTCGTCGCGGAGAAAGACGACCTCGACAAATTGATGGACGAGTTGGACGGCCTCGCGCTCTGAGGCCGATCCTTCCGCGCGCACGGCGACTCGAAGGGGCTGCCACCGCGCGTCTCTCTTCGGTTGCCGGATTCACCTGATAAGGAGTAGTGCTTGAAGACTGGCGGGTATCCAGTTGTGCTGACGGCGGATCGGACTCTGATGGCCGATTACCCCGTGCTCTTCGACGGGATGATGGGCACGATCCAGACGACCTCCGTGCCGGAAGCCATCATGCGCACGATGATCGCCCCGCGCGTGCAGTCCGACGGGCTGGCCGCGCTGAAAGCTCCCCTCGGCCTGCGGCGGATCGAGGCCGCCCTGCTCAACGACGGCTTCCGACGCGAAGATGTCATCCTTTGCTCGCCCGAAAATCTCGACGCCTGCGTCGGCTCGAAGACGAAGCTCGTGGCCGTCTCCTCCTCCGATCCTCTGGGTCGCGGCATGTCCAACAGCACCATGTCGGACATGGCCGGCGGGACGCTCTACACGCACACCTGGTACAAGCGCATGCTCCGCAGCCTCAAGGAGAAGAGGGGCGCGCATTCGTTCAGAGTGGTGGCCGGGGGCGCGGGAGCGTGGCAACTCGCGCAGGACGAAGAGGCGCGGCGGGAGTTGGGGATAGATACGGTTGTCGAAGGCTACGCCGAGACACAGGTGGCGGGCTGGTTCCACACACTTGCGGACGGCGGGGAGTTGCCGCCGATTCTGCACGCTCGGAGCGCGCACGCGCACGAGATACCGTCCATCCACGCCCCGACTTCGATGGGGGTGGTCGAACTCAGTCGCGGCTGCGGCAAGGGTTGCGAGTTCTGCACCATCGCGACCGAGCGGATGATCCACTTGCCCCTCGATACGGTCGCTTCGGATGTCGAGCGCAACGTCGAGCGCGGCGTCACTTCGATCTGCGCGCTCAGCGAAGACTTCTTCCGCTACGGCGGCGGCCACGGCGAGGCGGTTAATCCGACGGCGTTGAAAGCACTGCTCCGGCGGCTGCGCGAGAACGAGCGTTTGAAGCTCATCCAGATCGATCACGCCAACGTCATCTCCGTCGCGCGCTATTCGGACGACGATCTGCGCGAAGTTCACGATTTGTTGGTTCAGGGGCAGCGGCACGATTATCTCTGGGTCAATCTGGGCGTGGAGACGGCGAGCGGCGAGTTGCTGGACATGAACCAGAAGGGCGGGAAGATTCGCCCCTACAAGCCCGAAGAGTGGGGCGAGCTGTGCGACTCCGAAGTGCGCAGGCTGATCCGCGCCGGTTACTTCCCGCTCGTCAGCCTCATCCTGGGATTGCCGGGTGAGACGCCGGAGCACGTCGAGAAGACCGTCCGCTGGATAGAGAATTTGTACGACGAGCGTTTGGTGATCTTCCCGATCTTTTATTCTCCGGTGATCCCCGGCGCGGGTCGGCAGTTCACCATTCAGGACATGACCCCGATGCACTGGCGACTCTTTCGCCTCGCTTACAACCTCAACTTCAAATGGATTCCCAAAATGTACTGGGACAACCAGACGGGCGCGGGCGCGAGCCTGCGCCGACGCATGTTCATACAGGTGACGGGGCGGATGCAGACCCTTCAGTGGAAGGCGAAGTTCATACGCAGATCGGGAAAGTTATTCGCATGAACACGACGTTGCGAGCGATGAAAGATGCGCGCCCCGCCCCCCGCCAATTCGTCTCGCGCGAGCGGCTGGCCGGGGCGCGCGATAAGGCGCGCTCCCGCCTGCTCTCCCTGCGAGAGGACGGCGGCTACTGGACGGGCGAACTCGCCAGTTCCGCGCTCTCGACCGCGACCGCCACCGTCGCGCTGCTGCTGGTCGATCCGTCGCGCCATGCCGTGCTCGTCGGCGGCGGCCTTCGCTGGCTGCTCGACCACCAGAACGAAGACGGCGGCTGGGGCGACACCGACCGGAGCCTCTCCAACATCTCGACGACGATGCTCGCGCGCGCCGCTCTCACGCTCGGGATGAAGGTCTTTGCGGATCAGCATGCGTCCGCCGAAGCGTTTGCGATGTTCTCCGACGGGCGCGCCGAACTGAGCCTGCGCCGCGCGGAAACATATCTTGAGCGAGTTTGCGGCGGGCGAGAGCCGGAGACGCTGGCGCGCGCCATCCGCGAACGCTACGGGCGGGATCGCACCTTCTCCGTTCCCATCCTCTCCTGCTCTGCGCTGGCCGGACTGATAAGTTGGGATGAAGTGCCCGCGCTGCCTTTCGAGCTGGCCTGTTTCCCGGCTTCTCTCTACAGGCGTTTGAATCTTCCGGTGGTGAGTTACGCGCTGCCCGCGCTCATCGGGTTGGGGCTGCTCATCAACACGAAGCGGCCGCCGCGCTGTCCCGTCACGCGGATGCTGCGTCGCGCGGCCACGCCCGGCGCATTGCGAAAGCTGCAATCAATTCAACCTGAAAACGGCGGCTTTCTCGAAGCCACGCCGCTCGTCAGTTTCGTCACCATGAGTCTTGCGGGCGCGGGACGCGCGACGCATCCGGTGGCTCGCAAAGGTGTGGAGTTCATCCTCGCTGCCGTGCGGCCTGATGGCAGTTGGCCGATAGATACAAATCTCTCCACGTGGGTCACGACCCTTTCCGTCAACGCCCTACACGGCGACGAAGCGCGCCGGGAAGATGGAATGGACGAGCTAAGCGAACTCGAAGAGTTGCGCCGCTGGTTGTTGGAGCAGCAGTACCGCACGACGCATCCGTTCACGTCCGCCGCGCCGGGAGGGTGGGGATGGACGCCGCTTCCGGGCGCGGTGCCCGACGCGGACGATACCGCCGGGGCGTTGCTTGCCCTGCGCCGTCTCGGCGTGACGCCGCGCTCGCGTGAGTCCGCGCTGGCCGGTTTGCGCTGGCTGTTGGATTTGCAAAACCGCGACGGCGGCTGGCCTACCTTTTGTCGCGGCTGGGGCTATCTGCCGTTCGACCGCAGCAGCGCGGACATCACCGCCCACGCCATGCGCGCCCTGCACGCATGGAGCGCGGACTTTGCCGCCGCGCCGCCGCCGCGCGCGCCCGAACACGGCGCACGTGAAGACTCTTTCGACGACGCGAAAGAGAGAATCGCTTTTTCGCGGCGACTTCAGAGCGCGATGCGGAAGGGACTCCGCTTCCTCGAAGGCGTCCAGCGCGAGGATGGTTCGTGGCTGCCGCTCTGGTTCGGAAATCAGCACGCGCCGGATGACGAAAACCCGACCTACGGGACGACGCGCGTCCTCGCCGCTTTCCGGGACTTAGGCATGCAGGACGGCGCAGCCGCGCGCCGCGCGCGCCGTTGGCTGATTGACACACAGCACGAGTCGGGCGGTTGGGGCGGGACACGGGGCACACCGCCGGGCATTGAAGAAAGCGCGCTCGCGCTCGAAGCGTTGATGGCGTGCGCCGGAGACGCGGCGGACGGTGCGACCTCGGAGGCCATCGCGCGCGGCCTCGACTGGCTCGTCGAGCGCGTGGACGATGGCAGTTACCTCGAAGCCTCGCCCATCGGGTTCTACTTCGCCAAACTCTGGTACTACGAAAAGCTCTACCCGCTAATCTTCACGGTCGGCGCGCTGGAGCGTGCCGTGAGACTCGCCGAGTCGGGCGAATTGTCTTGGATGCAGACTGAAACTTCGGCAGGGAAAATTTATGTCTAAACTCGCTTCGGAAACGCAGAACACATCAATCGAGACGACGCCTCCGCCGCAGGCGAAGCTCGGAAGCAAGCTCTTCAAGCTCAACCCCGACACGTTTGAACTGCGGCAGCGGATCAGAGAAGAAGCATTCGAGTACGCGCGCGGCCTCGACCGCAGCCGCCCGCTCAACCGCAGGGAGTTGGACGCGCACGGGCGCGCGCTCTTGGAGAAGTTAGGGCTGCCCGAAGGCTACCTCGGCTTCGTGATGGTCATGCTCGGCAACGGCTTCTGGAAAGAGCAGTTCATTTCCATCCCGTTCGAGAAGCGTATCCTCCTGCTGCCGCATTGCCTCAAGCACGTCGAAGCCTGCGCCGCGCACTACGACGAGTTCGGCCTCGACTGCGAGACGTGCGGGGCTTGCGCCATCGGCGATTTCAAGATGAAGGCCGAGCGGCTCGGCTACAAAATTCTCGTCGCCGAAGGGACGCCCATCGTCCTCAAGATCATCGTCGGCGGCTACATTGACGGCATCCTCGGCGTCGCCTGCCTGAACGTGCTGGAGAAGGCTTTCGAGAAGGTCGTCCAGAGCGGCGTTCCGGCCTACGCCATCCCGCTGCATTCGAGCAACTGCAAGAGCACGACCGTCGATAACGATTGGGTGTTGGAGGTTTTGGAGACCTACCGCGAGCGACCCGCCGCGCGGACGCGCTCCTACGTCCCGCTCCTGCGCGCCGCCAACGACATGTTCGGCGATTCGTTCCCCGCCCTGCTGCCGCGCGTTCGCAGCAAGCCGCGCGGCGTCGGCGACGACTCGCGCCCGGCGGACGACCCCGTGGGCGGAACGGAGGCCATCGCCTACGACTGGCTCGCCACGGGCGGCAAGCGATTCCGCCCCTTCATCACGCTCGCGGCCTACGACGCCATGCGCGGCGCGCCGCTCTCGCGCCCCGATCAAACGGGCGACGGTCAGACGGGCGAAACAGCCCCGCTCACGGATTCCGTGCGCCGCGTCGCGATGGCGATGGAAGCGTTTCACAAGGCTTCGCTCGTCCACGACGACATCGAGGACGACGACGCCTATCGCTACGGCGCGCAGACGCTCCACCGCCGCCACGGAATAGCGACGGCCATCAACGTCGGCGACTACTTGCTCGGCCTGGGCTACCGGCTCGTCGCCGGGGCGGGCGCGGAACTTCCGGCTGAGGCCGTGACGGGCATCCTGCAACGCCTCTCCGACGCGCACGTCAAACTCTCCGAAGGACAGGGCGCGGAACTCCTCTGGCGCGACGGCAATCAGCAGGAGAAAACGCTCCAACCGCTCGACGCCCTCAAAATCTACGCCCTCAAGACCGCCCCCGCTTTCGAGGCCGCGCTCTATGCAGGGCTGCGCCTCGCCGGGCCGGTCGAAAAATACGAAGAGACGATCACGAGTTTTTCGCGCCACCTCGGCGTCGCCTTCCAGATCGTCAACGACCTCAAGGACTGGTCAACGGACGTGCGGAACAAGCGCGTCGCCGGACAGGATGCGCTCGCCATGCGCCCCACCCTGCTCCTCGCGCTCGCGCTCGAAGCCGCCTCGCCGTCCGAGCGGCAGGCGCTCCAAAGTTTGCTTGCGGACGGGGCGCGCGACGAGGGCACGGTCAACCGCGTGGCGCGTATCTACGAATCCTGTCGCGTCTTCGAGAAGGCGAGAAAGCTGGTCGAGAAGTACCGTCAGCGAGCCGAAGCCGTGGCCGACGAGGTGGAGCCGGAGGAATTGCGCGAACTGCTCTACTTTCTCGTTGACACCGTTCTCGCCGAAGAGACGGTCGAACCTGAGGTCGCCCCCGCGCGCAGTCTGACGGTGCTCAACCAGCCGTCGAGGCCAACCGCATGACGGCCGGATCAAAAGCCCCGTATCACGTGCTTCGACGCGCGCACGCATGAACGCGCACACTCAAGACAGCTTTCTCATCGGCCTGACCGTGCGGCTGGCGGCGGGTCTCGGAGAGCTTGACCCGGAGCGCACCGCGCGTCACCGCTCCTTTCTGGACGGCTTCCAGCAACCCGACGGCGGATACGCCGGGCGCAGGGGCGGCTCCGATCTCTACTACACCAGCTTTGCCGTGCGCGCCCTCGCCCTCCTTGGTGCGCTCGACGAGTCGCGCTGCGCGGCCGTCGCACGCTATTTGCAGAACACGGCGGAGAAGCAACGCTACACCCTGATCGATCTCGTCAGTTGGTTCTACTCGGCCATCACCGTCCAACTTGCGAGCGGGCTGGCCGCCTTCGACGGTGATCAGGAAACACTGGCCGACGAGGTCGCAGCCGCGCTCGAAGCGTTCCGCCGCGCCGACGGCGGTTACGCGAAGACCGGGGCGGGTGGCGTGGGCAGCACATATCACACTTTCCTCGCCGTGCTCTGTTATGAGTTGCTGGGTCGTGTGCCGCCCGACATCGAAGCCATCGTCCGTTTCCTGCTCGCACGGCGACGCGAGGACGGCGGCTTCGTCGAGATCGGCCCCGTGCGGCGCGGCGGCACCAACCCGACCGCCGCCGCCGCCGTCCTGCTCCAACGCTTCGGGGCTGCCGACCAGGAGGTGCGCGAAGGCATCACGGCTTTTCTCGAACAAGTTAAAGGCGCGGAAGGCGGCCTGCGCGCGAACACCCAGATTCCTTTTTGCGATCTGCTCTCCACCTTCACCGGCCTGCTGGTGGCGCAGCAACTCGAAATACAGTCCGGCCTCGACGCGCAAGCCTGCGCGCGTTTTGTGGAGCAACTGGAACTGAGCGGCGGAGGGTTTCGCGGCGCGGCGTGGGACGAGGAAGCCGACCCCGAATACACCTTCTACGGCCTGGGCACGCTCGCCCTCCTGAATCCAAGCACGGTGTTTTAACTCGTCCCGCAGGGGATCACGATATGTTTCTGCTACTCGCAATCATTGCGCTGACCGCCGCCCTCGCGGCCGCCAACGGTGCGAACGACGTTTCCAAGGGCGTAGCCACGCTGGCCGGTAGCGGCGTTACGCGCTACCGGACTGCCATCCTGTGGGGCGCCGTGAGCACGCTCGCCGGGACGATGCTCTCTGGATTTTTCGCGGCGCGCATGCTCAAGCTCTTCACCGTCGGGATCGTCTCCGCGCCCCCCACGCCCGCCTTCACCCTCGCCGTCATCTGCGGCGCGGCGGGGTGGGTCGCCATCGCCACCGTCAGGCGGCTGCCCGTCTCGACCACGCACGCCATCATCGGCTCGCTCATCGGCGCGGGCGTGATGTACGCCCCCGCATCGGTTGAGTGGGCTGCCATCGTGTCGAGACTGGCCGGCCCGCTCCTGCTCAGCATCATGGCTTCATATCTACTCTCCGCAACACTTAACCGCCTGTTCGCGCGGCGGGGCGAGGCTGCCGCCGACTGCATCTGCGTCGGCACTCAAGTTGTTGACGCGGGCGTGATGCAGATGCCGCAGCTCAGCATCATGTCGGGCACGACCGGTGAGTGTGCCGCAGAGCGCGGCTACTTCCGGCTCGACACGTCGAAACTCCACTGGCTGTCGAGCGGCGCGGTCGGGTTCGCACGCGGCTTGAACGATGGACCGAAGCTCGTCGCCATCGCAGCAATCGTCGCGGGCGCGCATCTCGACTTGAACGTGCTCCTGCTGTGCGTCGGCGCGGCGATGTTTGCGGGAAGCCTCTACGCCGGGCGTCGCGTCGCGCACGTGCTGGCGGAAGGAGTGGTGCGGATGGATCACCGGGAGGGCTTACTCGCTAATTTGGCGACCGCGCTGCTCGTCGGCCTGGGTGCGAATCTGGGACTTCCGATGTCCACCACGCATGTTGCGACCGGCGCAATAGCCGGGATCGCGGGCGGCGACGCCGGGCGACTCAACCGGCGCACCACCCGCGACCTGATTCTGGCGTGGACGCTGACCCCCATCGTGGCGGGACTGATCGCCGGGACGAGTTACCTGGCCGCAGCCCGGCTCGTCTGAGGGCGGCCAGACTCGCCCGACCGGGTGAGGACGGGCGGACTCGCCCGACCGGGCGGCGCTCTTTACTCTTTCAACTGAAGTTTAAGCCGCTCCCTCCGAGAAGCGGTGGGTCGGGACGGGGCGGGCGGGACGGAAACTCTGCGCGTTGTGGAATCGGACTTGCGCGCCCCGGCTCTCGGCCGACTTGAGCGCGGCGTCGCTGACCAGCCGCTCAAGAACCTGCGGGTCGGTGGCGACTCTGGCGTTGACGATCAAATCCACTTCGCGCACGCGGCTATGCGAGGGGAGCGAGAGTTCCGGCCGGCTGTCGCTGCTCACCAGATTGGCGACGCCGAAGAAACCCTCCCATAACCCGATGACCTTCAGGTGCGCCGTCTCATAGCCCCGCGCGCCGAGCGCGTCGCGCAGACGCCCGACGATCTCCAGAAGCAACTCGTCGAGTTCAAATTCGCGCTCTCCCGCGAGCTTCATGCTGCTGTTGAGCCAGCCGAGTTCCGCCTCGCCCGCGGCGTAGATGTCGTAGTCCAGATCGAGTATGCGGCGGCCGAAGTTGCCTTCCTGATCGAGCAACTCCACGAGCGCGTCGAAGCCCTGCCCCGTCTGCGCCGAGATACGCAGGACGGGAACATCCGCGTTGACGCCCCTGACGAGTTCCGTCAACTCGTCGGCCTCCCGGTCTGTTAATTCGTCGGCGCGGTTCAGGAGGATGGCGTCGGCCTCTTCGAGTTGCTTGCGGAAGATGTAACCGGCCTTCGGCGAAAACCCGGCCTGTTCGTCTCCGCTGAGAATGCGGCGTCCGTGACCGGGTTTGAGGATCACGGTGTAGGGAGCGATGCGGAAGCGTTCAGGGTAAAGCTGCTTGAGCGGCTGGACGACGGTGGCGACCAGATCGGTGCAACTGCCTACCGGCTCCGCCAGAATGATGTCCGGCGCTTCGTCCGCCCCCAGACGCCCGATGGTCGAGACCAGATCGTCGAAGCGGCAGCAGAAACATGCGCCCGGCACTTCCTCCACGTCGAACCCCTGACGGCGCAAATTCTCCGTGTCAACGAGGTCTGCGGCCTGATCGTTGGTCACGATGCCGACGCGCAGATTCTTCTCCATGTAGCCGCGCGCGAGGCGCCCGAGCGTTGTCGTCTTCCCCGCTCCGAGGAAGCCGCCCACCATTACAAATCGCATACGCTTCGTTGTTTGCATGATTCCGGTTAGTACGGCAATCGGGTCTCGAAAGTTTAGAGAGATCATTCCACGAGACGCGGCCGGAGGAAAACTATAAAATGCGCGGATGAGCGAATCGGCCGACAGCGTCTTGCCCGCCATTCTCGGCGGAGAACCCATCCGCGCGGGGGGGCTGCCCGCGTGGCCGCCCGCGTGGGAAGAAGTCTCTCTGGCGCTCAGGCGCAGTCTGGAAGGCGGAACCTGGGGGAAGTACCACGGGCCGAACACGCGGCTGTTGGAGGAGCGACTGGCCGACTATCACCAGGTTGAATTCGTCGAGTTGTGTTGCAGCGGCACCTTCGCCGTCGAACTGGCCCTGCGCGCGCTGAACGTCGGCGCGGGCGACGAGGTGATCCTGGCGGGCTACGATTTCATCGGCAACTTCAACGATGTCGTCGCGGTGGGTGCGCGCCCGGTGCTGATTGACGTGGATTCGCGCAACTGGAATCTCGCGCCCGAACTGATCGCGGGCGCGGTCGGCCCGAACACGCGCGCCGTCATCGTCTCGCACCTGCACGGCGGGGTCGTGCCGATGAAGTGGTTGATGGAGGTGGCGCACGAGCATGGCCTTTATGTCATCGAAGATGCCTGCCAGATGCCGGGCGCGCTGCTCGACGGCCGGAAGGCAGGCACATGGGGCGATGTGGGGGTAATCAGTTTCGGCGGCAGCAAACTTCTCAGCGCGGGGCGCGGTGGCGCGCTCTTAACATCTTCTCCGGAGATCAGGCAGCGCGTTCGGCTTCATTGCAATCGCGGCAACCACGCTTACCCTCTTTCGGAACTGCAAGCGACGGTGCTCCTCCCGCAATTGGAGAGATTGGACGAGCGGAACGAGCGCAGGGCAGCGGCGGTGCGGCGGCTGTTGAGCGAGTGGGACGACATGAGCGGCCTGCGCCCGTTGAGCAATCGCGACGCGGCGACGCCCGGCTATTACAAACTCGGCTTCCAGTATGACGCGCGGGCGTTCGGCGGTCTCTCAAGGGAAAAGTTCGTGCTTGCGGCCAGAGCCGAGGGGGTCGAGTTTAACGTGGGATTTCGCGCTTTTCATCGCTCGCGGTCTTCCCGCCGCTTCCGGCAGGCGGGCGATTTAGCTTCATCCGCCGAAGCCGACGCAAGGATGTTGGTGCTCCACCATCCCGTGCTGCTGGAAGACGAGGGGTGTCTCAAGCAGGTGACGCTGTGCGTCCGGAAGCTGAGGCGTTGGGCAGAGGATATTGAAAGGTTCGGCGACAGTGTCTAAGATAGCGCGTGGAGAAGGACAAATTTATTTGCACGGGGGGCGGAAGCGAACTTGCGATGACGAATAAAAGCGAGAAAGAAAATGAGCGGACTCCAACGGCGGGCAAAGGCGACTCCGTAGCGAGCAGCACGCCGAACGAGGAGGCGCGCGGCAAAGGCGATGGCGGCAGCGAGGAAACTTCAAACTCGCGCACGCCGAAGCAGGGCAAAGAGAGCGCGGGCGGCAAAGGCGGCGGGCTGCACTAGCCTGTGTCTCGACCACCCGCAAATATTTTATCGGCACAAGGGGGAAGGGCGCGCCGGTTTCGGTGAAACCGGCGCGCCCTTCCCCCTTGTGCCACACAGTTCGCGCCGCGCTCACTCCGCGAGATTGTACGCGGCCATTTCGTTACCGTTGCGCACGAGCAGGCGGCCGTTCGCCAGCGCGGGCACGTTCCAGGTCTTGCCCGTGAGCGCGGCGAACTTCGCGACTTCCGCGTATCCGGCCGGGTCGGCTTTGACGAGGGCGATCTCGCCCGTGTCCGTCGTCACGATCAGGTGATTGCTCGCCAGAAGCATTTGGCCGTAGCCGTAACGCCCGCCCTTCCACTTGCGCGCGCCCGTCGCGAGGTCGACGCAGGTGAGGATGCGTTCGTCGAGTCCGTAGACGTGGCCGTTGTGGACTACGGGGCTGTTGAACTTCGTCTTGAGGTTGATGTTCTCCCACACCGCCCGCGTCGTGAAACTCCGCCCGCTCCCCGCGAGTTCGACTAAGGCCGCGCCCTTGCCGTAGCCCGCCGAGATGAAGAAACGGTTCGCGCCGACGATGAGCGGTTGCGAGACGTTGATGCCCATCGACACGTCCCACGTGTGCGACCAGAGAACCGCGCCGTCCGCCGGGTCGAGACCGGCGATGCGGCTCGCCGTGACGACCAACACCTGACGCTTGCCCGCGAGCGTGACGAGCATCGGCGACGTGTAGGAGGCGCGGTCGCCCAGCGCAGACCAGACGCGCGCTCCCGTCATCTTGTTGTAGGCGACGACGCCTTTCCCCGAAGCGCCCCCGGCCAGCACCACCACTTTGTCGTCAACGACGAGCGGCGAAGCGGCCATCCCCCACTGGATGTTGCTCGCGCCGTTGTCCGAGAGGATGTTTTTTTGCCAGTAGAGCTTTCCTGTCTTCGCGTCGAGCGAGCGCAGTTCGCCTTCGGCGCCGAGCGCGTAGATTCTTCCGGCATCCCACGTCGGCGTCGAACGCGGCCCGTCGCCGGTGTTGTCGGGGCTGAACTCGGCGTTCCAACCGTGCGTCCACAGTTCGCGCCCGGTCTCGACGTTGTAGGCCGTAACCACTTCCTGTGCGCGCCGCTGTTCGATGGTATAGGCCGCGCCGTCCGCCACGACGAACGAAGAGAAGCCGCCGCCCACGGGCTGCTTCCACACAGGCTTCAAACCGCCCGCAGGCCAGTTTACGCGCACGGCGCTCTCTTCATAACGACCGTCGCGATTCGGCCCGCGAAAGTTCGTCCAGTAGTTGCGCGACGAAGACGTTCGCGGCGCGGCGGCGGGGGGGGCGGTCGTGTGATTCGCGTCCTGACCGTTCGCCGCGACGGTGTTAGCGCCCTTCGCGCCGGGGGCGGCGGCTGTGGTCTGTGCGCCCCGTGTTTCCGCGCCGGGGGACGCAACCTGACCCGGCGCGGCGCCCGGTTCGGCCGCCGCGGGCGACGCCTGGGTCGCGGCGAGCGCGGCCTGCTCGGCGCGGTGGCGTTCGAGTTCGGCGTAGTGCGCGTCGCGGTCGCCGAAGTACCGGTAGCCGTAGAATTGGTAGAACAACGCGATGACGAGGGCGGCGAAACACACCGAAGCCCCGATCATCGTCGAGCGCGAGCGATACCACGGCGTTGTGTCTTGTGATTCAAACATGGCGAAACTCCTTTGCCGTAAACCGGGACATTATAGCGCGATTAAACAATTTAAGACTCACTACCTTGAGACACGGAGAACGCGAAGGGGGCACGGAGACATTCAACTCTCCGTGCCCCCTTCATGTTCTTCTGTGTCTGTGGCGGCGGTGAAGGTTTTAACTTTGCCCCAAGAGAAAACACAGTTCCCGAACCCTAGCCGCGCGCGTTCGTGATGCAATAGAGATGCTTCTCGCCGCGAATGAAAAGTTTTTCGTCCGCGATGGCGGGCGATGCGTAGACGGGTTCGCCGAGCGAGTTCGTGCCGAGCACCTCGTGCTTCGCCCCGGCCTTGATGATGTAGGTATCGCCCTCTTCGCTCGTCAACAGAATCTTGTCCGCGAAGGCGACGGGCGAGGCCGTGAACGTCGCGGGCTTCGGCACGCGCGCCGCCTCATACAACACCTTCCCCGTTTTGGCCTCAAGGCCGGTGATCGAACCGTTGCCCGTCATCAGGTAGAGGTAGTCGCCGTACAAAATCGGCGAAGGCACATAGGCCGTCCCCTTGTTGTACTTCCAGACGAGTTGCGGCGTGCCCGTGATGTCTCCGCTGCCCCCGGCACGGATCGCCAGCGCGATCTTGGCCGGATAGCCGGACGTGATCACGACGAGGTCTTGCGAGACTACGGGGGTGTTCACGGCGTTGCTCTTCAGCCCCTCGTGCCGCCAGAGTTCTTTGCCCGTCAACGGGTCGTAGGCGATGATCGCCTCGGCCGCGCTCGCGACGAGTTCCGTGCGCTTCGCCGTGTGGACGAGGACGGGCGTGCTCCACGTCAGGTCAACCTTGCGCGGCACGCGCCAAGCCTCTTTGCCGGTCTTCTTGTCGAACGCCGCGATGAAGGAATTACTGCCGCTGTCGTCGCACTGCATGATGACGAGGTTGCCGTGGAGTATGGGCGAGACGCCGTAGCCGACGCTCGCCGTGCCGAGTTTGCCGAGGTTCTGCTTCCAGACGAGCTTGCCGTTGAAGTCGTAGGCGTACAAGCCCTCGGTGCCGAAGAAGGCGAAGACGTATTTGCCGTCGGTGGCGGGCGTCGAAGAGGCGAAGCTGGCCTTCTTGTGGCGGCTGTCGGAGACCGCGCCCTCGTAGGCCACGCGCTCCCACAAAATCCTGCCCGTCTCGCGGTCGAGTGCGACGACCTTGAACGTGTGTTTGCGATCCGCGCCCACGGCGTCCGGGTGTACGAAGTCGGAGCCGTCCGCCATCTTGTGCGTCACGCCCGCCTTCGCGCCCGGAATCACCTCGCCCTCGATGGCGGTCGTCAGGAAAATCCGCTTGCCCCACACGATGGGCGACGAGTGGCCGCGCCCCGCGATGGGCGTCTTCCATTTGACGTTCTTCGTCGCGCTCCATTCAGAGGGCAAATTCGTCTCGCGCGAGACGCCCTGCCCTTCCGGGCCGCGCCATTGCGGCCAGTTCCCGCCCTTCGCCTCAACCGTGCGTGAACCGAACGCGGCGACGAGACAGACCATCGTTGACAATAATACTCCGGCGATAAAACGTTTCATTGTTGGCTTCCTTCTAAGTTAAAGAGGGTCAACCCTAAGTTTAAGAGGGTCGACGGGTGCTCCGCTCGGACGCGGCGGCACCGGCTTTTGTTCCATCTGCAAATTCGATCTCGACCGCCGCCCGGTTTTCTTACTTCGCGGCCTTCGCTTTCGGGGCGCGAGCGGGCGCGGGCGGCTCGCCTATGCCGAACAGGTGATGCTGGCCGCGCACGATGACCATGCCGCCGGAGATGGCGGGCGTCGCCATCAGCGGTTCGCCCATCGGGTTCGTCGCGAGCAGTTCATGTTTCGCCCCGGCACGGACGACGAAGACCTCGCCGTCCTCGCTCGAAAAATATAGTTTGTCGTCGGCCGCGACGGGCGAGGCCGTGAATGCGCCGCCCTTGCCCGCGATGCGCTCCTGGTACACGCGTTCGCCGGTCTTCGCGTTGTAGGCCGTGACGACGCCGTTGTTCGAGCAGACGTAGAAGTAGTCGCCGTAGACGATGGGCGTCGGCATGTAGGGGCCGCCGCGCTGCTTGCTCCACGCCACGAACTCGTTCGTCTCCTGCTTCTCCTTCAAGGTGATGTCGCCCGTCGCGCCGAGCCGGATGGCGTAGATCGGCTGGATGGGGCGATAGCCGGCGGTCACGTAAATGAGGTCGTGCGCGATGATCGGGGTGGGCGTCGTGATCTCGCTGTTATTGCCGAGCCGCCAGAGTTCTTTGCCGGTCAGCGGATCGTAACCGCGTATGAACTTCGTGGCGTTGGCGATGAGTTCGGGGCGCGTCTTGCCCTCGTGGACGGTCGGCGTGCCCCACGAAGGTATCTCGTCGCGCATCGTCTTCCACACCTGTTTGCCCGTCTTGAGATCGTAGGCCGCGAGGAAAGAGTTCTTCTGAACGTCGGCCTGCACGATGACGAGGTTCCTGTAGATGATCGGCGACGAAGCGTGCCCCCACTGGTAATCGGGGTCATAGAACCAGCCCGCGTCGAGAACCCCGGTGTCCTGTTTCCAGAGGAGTTTTCCATTCGTGTCATAGCAGGCGAGCACGCCCTGCGAGCCGAAGAGAGCGACGACGTGCCTGCCGTCGGTGGCGGGCGTCGAAGAGGCGTGCGTGCCTTTCGGGTGGCGTTTGGTTTTCGGCAGGCCTTCGAGCGTAACGCGATCCCAGACGACTTTGCCCGTCAGTTTGTCGAGCGCCATGACGTGCCATGTGTGCTTCGGCTCGTCGGTCACAGGCTCAACGTCGCCGTAGAGTCCGTAGCGCGCGGCGGGCTTGGCGTCGGTGCTGACGGCCGTCGTCAGGTACACGCGGTTGCCCCACACCACCGGACTCGATTGCCCGATGCCGGGAATCGGCGTCTTCCAGCGCACGCCCACGGATTTCTCGCCGTTCCAACTGACGGGCGTGGTGCCCGCGCCCATCGCGACGCCCGATGCGCCCGCGCCGCGAAACTGCGGCCAGTTCTGCGCGCTCGCGCCCCCGGCGAAGCAGAGACACAGGCAGAGAGAGATGATTCGTTTCATGGCTTAACCTCGAAGCAGTTTTGAGTTTTCAGTTTTTAGTTTTCAGTTTTCTGCCTGTGGTCGGTTGTTTTGTGATTCATGCGTCAGGCACTCAAAGATTCAACTGAAATCTGGAATCTCAAATCTGAAATCTCAAATCTGAAATCTCAAATCTCAAGACTGAAAACTGAAAACTGAAAACTGAAAACTGTTCATCATTGAACTTTCTTGAAGACCTGCGTGTTCGCGCCCCGCTTCAGCGTGAAGCCGGTGACGACGTTGTTCTCGACGTTGAAGGTGATCGTTACGCCCTCGAATTCCAAAGGGCGGAAGCGCGTCTTGTCGAACGCGCCGAGGGTTAGCGGTTGGCTCGCAGGCCCGGCGACGAGTTTGCCGTCCTTCAAGGCGATGGTGAAGTCGCCGCCGGTCTCCGGTTTGTAAGTGCCGACGTAGGTTTTCAGCGTCTCGGCGTCCACCTGAAAATCCGCGGCCGGTGGCGGGACGGCTCCGGCCTTCGTCAGCAGCTCGGCGATCTCCGTGTGCTTGCCGCGCGTCGCGGCCGAGAGCGCGGCCGACATCGCCTCCGCGTTGAGTTTGCCCGCGGCGAGCACCACCTTGACGAGTTCAAGTTGGCCTCCGGCCGCGCCGATCTGCAAAACGTCCTCTCGCCCTTCCGCGCCGCTCGCGAGCAGAGCCTCGACTATTTTCGCGTGCCCCTTTTCCGCCGCCCAGATGATCGGCGTCGCGCCGTAGAACGTGTCTTTGACGTTCACGCTGGCCTTGCGTTCGAGCAATAGCTTGACGACTTCGAGATGGCCTTTGTCGGATGCGTAAGAGAGCGCGGTCGCGCCGTAGCGAAACTTCGTGTCCACGTCAACGCCGCGGTCGAGCAGTGCTTTGACCTTCGCCGCGTCTCCCTTGCGTGCGGCGTCGAAGAGTTCTTCGTTCTGGTTTTGCGCCGAAGCGGAAGGCGTCGCGGCGGGCATGAGGAGCAGCAGCAGCAGGAGAGACAACAAAAATTTTCTCTGGCGCGTCATAGATTCACCTCTTCGGTAGGGCTTCTTCGGTGTCGATGTAGTTCGGGTATTACATGTTTTCGGATCGCGAGATGCTCTTTTTCGGATTGCCGGGGTCGGCCGAACATATACGGCGGCCGGAATTGAAGTTTGCCCGTAGGTTTTACGTCTAACTCGACGACTAGGTTGCAAGAGAGGCGGGTTTGCCTCGCTCAATAAAGCGCGACATAATATGTGGCGCGCCCGCACGTGAGTCAAGAAAAACTTCACGCCCGGCGGCAACTAAAACTTCTCGCACGCGTATCTTTACGAACGAAGTGCAATTCCATAAACCGTCCAGGGTAAAATTGATCATGCACGTTGCTTTCTCGAAACGTATCGCCGCCTTGTTCATCCTGTCGCTCGCGCTGTTGCCTCTCTCCGCTCGCGCGGGCGACTGGGCTGAATGGCGCGGCCCGGCGCGCGACGGCGTATCGCCGGAAAAAAATCTGCCCGCGCGCTGGTCGCCGTCGGGCGAAAACCTCGCGTGGAAAGTTCCCTTCGGCGGTCGCTCCGCGCCGATTGTGTTTAACGAGCGCGTGTACCTCATCAACACGGCGGGCAAGGGCGAGACCTTGCAGGAGCGCTTGATGTGCTTTAACGCCGACACGGGCAAACTTCTCTGGGAGCATCGTTTCAACGTCTACTTGTCGGACGTGCCGCCGCATCGCGTCGGGTGGGCTTCGCCCGTGGGCGACCCGGCGACGGGCAACGTCTATGCCTTCGGCGTCGGCGGCTCTCTCATCGCCCTGTCGCGCGACGGGAAAGTTTTGTGGGAGCGTTCGCTCGGCGAAGACTTCGGCCTGTTGACGACGCACGGCGGGCGCACCGTGTCGCCGATCATCGACGGCGATCTGGTCATCACGAGCGGCGTCACTTCGATGTGGGGTGAGCACGGGCGCGGCGCGCACCGGTTCATGGCCTTCGACAAACGCACGGGCGAAACAATCTGGGTCAGCGCGCCCGGCGGCCGTCCCTACGACACGACCTACGCCGCGCCCATCATCGCCGACATCAACGGCACGCGCCTCCTGATACAGGGGGCGAGCGACGGCGTCGTCCACGCCTTGAAGCCGCAGACGGGCGAGCCGGTCTGGAAGTATGAAATCTCGAAGCGCGGCCTGAACACGGGCGCGGTCGTCTATCGCAACCTCGCCATCGTGACGCACAGCGAAGAGAACCTCGAATCGAACGAGATGGGCATGATCGCCGCGCTCGACGCGACGGCCAGAGGCGAACTGAAACGTGAACAGATCAAGTGGAGCAAGATCGGCTGGCAGGGCGGCTACTCTTCGCCGGTCATCGACGGCGAGAGGCTCTATCAGGTGGACAACGGCGCGAACATCGGCGCCTTCGACCTGAACACCGGCAAGCAACTCTGGCTGCAAAATCTCGGCACCATTCAGAAGTCTTCGCCCGTCCTCGCCGACGGCAAAATTTACGTCGGCACGGAGAACGGCAAATTCTTCATCCTGCGCCCGACCGCGACGGGCTGCGAGATTCTCGATTCTGATCAACTCGGAACCGAGCAACAACCCGAAGCCATCATCGCCTCGCCCGCCGTCTCGAACGGGCGCGTCTATTTCGCCACCGATTCGAGCCTCTACGCCATCGGCAAAAAGTCGGTCGCCGGGGCGCACAACAAGGCCGCCCCTCCGGTCGAAGGCTTGCCCAACCCGAACCGCCCGGCCGCGTGGGTGCAGGTCGCCCCGACCGAAATCATCATCAAACCCGGCGAGACGGCGAACTTCCGCGTCCACCTCTTCGACGAGCGGGGAACATTCATACGCGAGGAGCGTGCTGCAACGTGGTCGCTCGACAATTTGAAAGGCACAATCGGGAACGGCCGCCTCGTCGCCGCCACGGACGGCGGCGCGCAGGCCGGTCTCGTCAAGGCGACCGTGGCGGGACTCGCGGGCGCGGCGCGCGTGCGCATCATGCCGCCGCTTCCGTGGAGCGAGAACTTCGACGCGATGCCCCTGACGAGCCTTCCCGCGACGTGGGTCAGCACGACTTTGAAATTCACACTGCGAGACGTTGACGGAAATCGCGCGCTCGTCAAGACGACGGAAGGCTCCTCGCTCCTGACGCGCACGCGCGCCTACCTGGGGCCGTCGGATTTATCGAACTACACCATCGAACTCGACGTGCGCGGCGCGGAGCGGCGCAGGCAGCGCGGCGATGTCGGCGTCATCGCGCAGCGTTACGCGCTCGTGCTCTACGGCAACAGCCAGTCGCTTCATCTCGAACCGTGGCAGCCGGAAGTGGCGCGCACCGTCACGCTGCCCTTCACGTGGAAGCCCGACACGTGGTATCGCATGAAGCTCTCGGTGGAGAACACGCCCGACGGGAAGGCGCACGCGCGCGGCAAAGTGTGGCCGGTCGGCGAGACGGAACCCGCCGCATGGATGATCGAGCGCGCAGACCCGCTCCCGAACCGGCAGGGCGCGCCCGGCATCTTCGGCAACGGCCTCGCCGAACTCCTCTTCGACAACCTGAAAGTGACGGCGAACAAATAAGATGAACCCCACGATCAACGAAGCGGCCGAACTCGCCCCGCCGCCGACGCCCGAGCGCATCTTTCAAACGCTCACGGCCTACCAGCAGACCGCCGCCCTGAAAGCCGCAATCGAACTCGACCTCTTCAGTTCAATCGCCGAGGGCGACGACACGGCCGCGAAACTCGCGGCGCGCACCGGATCGGCCGAACGCGGCGTGCGCATACTTTGCGACTACCTGACCGTCTCGCAGTTTCTCGGCAAATGCCCGGACGGGCGTTACACGCTCACACAGGAGTCGGCGATTTTCCTAGACCGCCGCTCGCCCGCCTACGTCGGCGGCATGGCGGAATTTCTCTCGGGCGCGCACCTCGGCGACGCCTTCCGGCGGCTCACGGAGAGCGTACGCAAGGGCGGCACGGTGCTCGAAGCCGAAGGCTCCATGACGGCGGATCATCCGATGTGGGAAGACTTCGCGCGCGGCATGGCGGCCGTCATGCGCCCGGCCGCCGCTGACATCGCGCGCATCGTGGGCATCGACGAAATGGGACCGTGCAAGATTCTCGACATCGCCGCCGGTCACGGCATCTTCGGCATCACGCTCGCCGAGCGGAACGCGCAGGCCGAGGTCTACGCCGTTGACTGGCAGAATGTCCTTGCCATCGCGCAACGGAACGCGGAGACGGCGGGCATCGCCTCGCGCTATCACCTCGTGCCCGGCAGCGCGTTCGAGGTCGAGTTCGGCGACGATTACGACCTCGTGCTGTTCACAAACTTCTTCCATCACTTCGACCCGGCGACGTGCGAGGCGTTGATGCGCAAAGCGCACGCCGCGCTCAAAACGGGCGGTCGCGCCGTGACGCTGGAGTTCGTCCCGAACGAGGATCGCGTGACGCCGCCTACGGAAGCCGCCTTCGCCCTCGTCATGCTCGGCACGACGCCCTCGGGCGACGCTTACACGTTTTCGGAGTTCGACCGGATGCTCGGCACCGCGGGCTTCTCGCACAGCGTCCCGCACCAGACGATGCCCGGCCATATCATAGTATCGACAAAAGAGTGAGCAGTGAGCAGTGAGCAGTGAGCAGTAAGCAGTAAGCAGTGAGCAGTGAGCAGTGAGCAGTGAGCAGTGAGCAATGAGAAAGTGAGAAAGTGAGCGGTAAGCAGTAATAAGAGATGGATAGAGGATTGAAGATTATGAACAGCATTCAAAGAACGAGGGGCGCGAAGATTGTATTGACGGTATCGGCGGCGGTTGTAGGCAGCATACTGCTTACTGCTTACTGCTCACTGCTCACTGTTTCCGCATCCGATCCGGGCGGCGGCGATTGGCCGATGTGGGGCGGCACGCCCGACCGCAACATGGTCTCGAACATGAAGGGCATTCCCGTCAGTTGGGACGTGCAGAAGAAGACGAACATCAAATGGGTGACCGCGCTCGGCTCGCAGACTTACGGCAACCCGGTGGTGGCGGGCGGGCAGGTCTATGTCGGCACGAACAACGAAGCGCCGCGCGACCCGAAGGTGAAAGGCGACAAGGGCATCCTGATGGCCTTTCGCGAAACGGACGGCGAATTTTTGTGGCAGGCCGTGACGGACAAACTCGCGGCCGGGCGCGTCAACGATTGGCCGTATCAGGGCATCTGTTCGTCGCCCCTGGTCGAGGGGAAGATTCTGTATTACGTCACGAATCGCGGCGAGGTCGTCGCGCTCGATACGGAAGGGTTTCGCGACAAGGAGAACGACGGCGCGGTCAAAGATGAAAAGTTGAACGGCGAGCGCGACGCGGATGTCATCTGGAAGTTTGACATGATGGAAGAGGTGGGAGCGTTTCCCCACAACATGTCGAACTCCTCGCCCGTCTCCTTCGGCGATCTTATCTACGTCAGCACGTCGAACGGGCAGGACGAGAGCCACGTCAATGTCCCCTCGCCGAAAGCCCCGGCCATCATCGCCCTGAACAAGCGGACGGGCAAACTCGTCTGGGAAGACAATTCCGTGTTCGAGAAGATTCTGCACGGGCAGTGGTCTTCGCCCACGGTCGGCAAACTCGGCGGCGTGGATCAGGTCATCTTCCCGCAGGGCGACGGCTGGGTGCGCGGCTACGAAGCTCTGACGGGCAAGAAGCTCTGGGAGTTCGACCTGAACCCGAAAGATTCCGTCTGGCCGAAGACGCGCAACGAAGTGATCTCGACGCCAGTCATCTACGAGGACAAGGTCTATCTCGCCAACGGCCAGGACCCCGAACACGGCGAAGGCGTCGGCCACCTCTATTGCATCGACCCGACGAAGCGCGGCGACATCACCAAGACCGGCATGGTCTGGCACTACGACAAAATTCGCCGCTCCGTCTCGACGCCCGCCATCAAAGACGGCATCGTCTATTATCCGGACTTCAGCGGCTTCCTCCACGCGCTCGACGCCAAGACCGGGCAGGTTTACTGGACGCACGACCTGTTCGCCGCCGTCTGGGGCTCGCCCATAATGATTGACGGCAAACTCTACCTCGGCGACGAGGACGGCGACATCGTGATCTTGCAGGAAGGCAAGACGAAGAAAGTTATCGCCGAAATCAACATGGCGAGCAGCGTCTATTCGACGCCCGTTCCGGCCAACGGCACGCTCTTTATCGCCAACCGCAACCAACTCTACGCCATCGCCGAACAGAAGGCCGACACGGCGGCTCCGGCGAAGAAACCCGACAACGCGACTCCGGCGAAGAAACCCGAAGAACCGAAGAAACCCTGAAACGACAAAGATGAAGAAGAATTGATTCATTGATCCATTTCTTCATTGATTCAATGAACCGATGAATCAATGAATCAATTCTTCTTCATCCCTTGATTAAAATGCTGCCTTTCGACTTTCAACTACGGACGCGCGTCGTCTTCGGGGCGGGCGCGCTCGCGCGTCTCGGCGCGCTCGCGCGCGAGTTGAATTTCCGGCGCGCGCTGCTCGTCGCGGATCGCGGCCTCGTCGTGTCCGGGCATGTCGCGGAAGCGTCGGGAGTGCTGTCGGCGGCGGGCGTCGAGGTAATTCCCTTCCACGAGTTCGACGTGAACCCTGACACGAGCATGTGCGAGCGCGGGCGCGACTTCGCCGCGTCGGCCGGGGTTGATTCGATCATCGGACTCGGCGGCGGGAGTTCGCTCGACTGCGCGAAGGGCATCAACTTTCTTTTGACGAACGGCGGCGAGATGCGCGATTACCACGGTTACGGCAGGGCCGCGCAGGCCATGCTGCCGATGATCGCCATCCCGACGACCGCCGGGACGGGCAGCGAAGCGCAATCCTACGCCCTTATCTCCGACGCCGTGACGCACGCCAAGATGGCCTGCGGCGACGCGAAAGCCGCCTTTCGCATCGCCCTGCTCGATCCATCGCTCACCGTCTCTCAAGCCCCGTCAGTCACGGCCACGGCCGGGTTCGACGCCATCGCGCACGCCATCGAAAGTTACGTCTCGACGCGTCGCAACGTGTTCTCCGACCTGTTCGCGCGCGAGGCGTGGCGGCTGCTCGAAGCGAATTACGAGCGCGTGCTCGCCGCCCCGCAAGACCTCGAAGCGCGCGGCGCGATGCAACTCGGCGCGCACTACGCCGGGGTGGCGATTGAACACTCTATGCTCGGCGCGACGCACGCCTGCGCCAACCCTCTGACCGAGCGCTACGGCACGACGCACGGCGAGGCAATCGCGCTCCTGTTGCCGCACGTCGTCCGTTGGAACAGCGCGGTCGTCCGTTCGCGCTACGCCGAACTCACGCGCGCCGCCGGCAGGGACGTGGACGACGCGCGAGCGGGCGACGCTTTGGCCGCGCGACTCGACGAATTGAAAACGGCGGGCGCGCTCGATAAAGATTGGAGCGCGGCGGGCGTGCCGCACGGCGACCTCGAAATGCTGGCCGCCGCCGCGGCGCGCCAGTGGACGGGCACGTTCAACCCGCGCCCGTTCGACGCGGGCGGCGCGCTCGAACTCTACCGCCGCGCCCTGCAATCACAATTTCAGAATGTTTGAGGATGTGCCGGAAGCGAACGAAGTGAACCGGATGGAAGCGAACGAAGTGAACAGGATGGAAGTGAATGAAGTGAACAAGATGGAAGTGAATGAAGTGAACAGGAAATTTCTCTCTCGGCGCCGCCCGTTGCGTGCGCTTTCGCTCACGCTGCTTTTGACTCTCGCCTGTTTACTTTTGCCCGCGCGAGCCGCAGCGCAGTGGGCTGACGCGAACAACTGGACGCAGTTTCGCGGAGGCCAGCAGTTGACGGGCGTGTCGAAGTCGGACGTGTCGAAAAATTTACGACCGCTGTGGAATTATCAGGCGGGCGCAGGGATAGAATCTTCGGCGGCAATCGCGAACGGCACGGTCTACGTAGGCTCGCAGGACGGCGTGCTCGCCGCGCTCGATCTCTCGAACGGCGCGGTGCGTTGGAAGTACAACACCGGAAGCAAGGAAGGCATCGGCGAGTCGTCGCCCGCCGTGGCGAACGGACTCGTCTATGTGGGCGATCTCGGCGGGACGGTTCATGCCGTCAATGCGGGCAACGGGCGCGGCGCGTGGACGTTCAAGACGGGCGGCGAGATCAAGGCTTCGCCCGTCGCCGTGGACGACAAAATCCTCATCGGCTCATACGACGGCCACCTCTATTGTCTCGACGCCAAAAGCGGCGCGGTGCGCTGGAAGGTGAAGACGGGCGGCCCCGTCCACGCGACCGCCGGAGTCGCGAACGGCACGGCCTACGTCGCCGGGTGCGACGAAATCTTTCGCGCCATCCGCATCTCGGACGGGCGCGAACTCTACACGGTAACGTCGGGCGCGTACACGGGCGCGTCGCCCGCTTTGATGAACAACTCGGCCTTCTACGGCACGTTCGACAACTACGTGCTCGGCGTCAACCTCTCTACGCGCCGCATCTCATGGCGTTACCGCAACGCGCAGCGACAGTTCCCCTTCTACTCTTCGGCGGGCGCGGTGGAAAACCGCGTCGTGCTCGGCGGGCGCGACAAGTACGTGCATTGCCTCGACGCGCGCACGGGCCGCGCCCTGTGGACTTTCGGAACTCGCGCCCGCGTCGAGTCGTCGCCCGCGCTCGCGTCTGGGCGTGTCTTCGTCGGTTCGAGCGACGGCAGGTTTTACGTGCTCGATTTTTACAGCGGCGCGAAGCTCTGGGAATTTGAAGCAGGCGCGGCGCTCTCCGCCTCGCCCGCCATCGCCTCCGGCCGCGTCGTCATCGGCTCGCAGGACGGGCGCGTCTATTGCTTCGGGTAAAGCGAAGGGGAATAGAGGGCAAAGGGAAAAGGGGAAGGGGGAAAGGGGAAAGGGCAAGGACAGAGGAACAAGCGGTGCGAGCGAGCAAGGTTTTGTCTTTGACCCTTTCCCCTTTCCCCTTTCCCCCTTCCCCTTTGTCCTTTACCCCTTCCCCTTTTCCCTTTGCCCCTTTCCCCTTCCCTCTTTATCCCTGACGCTTGCGGCGATTGACTTGGCCGCCCGTTTCGGCTTAGAAACATCTCGTACAACTTCCAATCAACTCCAATACGAGGCACACGAAAATGAAGAAGCGCATTCTTTCCGCACTGTCGCTCGCCGCTCTGCTCGCCGCGCTCACGGCGGCGTGCGTGCAGACGCCGACGACGAACCAGACGGCGAACACGAACGCCGCCGCGACGAACACCATGAGCGCCGCCGCCATTCCGGCCGAACTCAAACCCGCGCTCGACACCATCAACGCCAACGACATCATGCAGCACACCACGGTACTCTCGTCCGACGAGTACGAGGGGCGCGGCCCCGGCACGCGCGGCGAAGAGTTGACCGTCAAATATCTGACCGAACAATATCAACGCATCGGCTTGAAGCCCGGCAACCCCGACGGGACTTACGTGCAGAAAGTTCCGCTCGTCGGCTTCACGGGCGCGCCGCGCGCGTCGTTCACGGCGGCGGGCAAGACGATGGAGTTAAAGTTCCCGACGGATTACGTGGCCGTTTCGCGTCGCTTCGTGCCGGAATCGAAGGTGGAGAACTCGGACGTGGTCTTCGTCGGCTACGGCGTGGTCGCGCCCGAATACGGCTGGGACGATTACAAGGGCGTGGACGTGCGCGGCAAAACCATCGTCATGCTCATCAACGACCCGGCCGTGCCCGACGCGAACGATGCCTCGAAGCTCGACGAGAAAATGTTCAAGGGCAACGCCATGACCTACTACGGCCGCTGGACGTACAAGTATGAGATCGCGCGCGATAAGGGCGCGGCCGCCGCCATCATCGTTCACGAGACGGGGCCAGCGGGCTATCCATACGAAGTCGTCTCGGGCAGTTGGTCGCGCGAGAACTTCGACGTGCAGACGCCGAACAAGAACATGGATCGCGCGGCCATCGAAGGCTGGGTCACGCTCGACCGCGCGAAGGAACTCATGTCGTCGGCCGGTCAGGACTTCGACGCGTTGAAGAAGGCGGCCGTGACGAAAGACTTCAAGCCCGTCACGCTGAACGCCAAGGCCAATTTTGAAGTCAAAAACACTATCCGCGAGATCAATTCGAGCAACGTCGTCGCCAAACTCGAAGGCTCGGACGCCGCGCTCAAAAACGAGTATGTCATCTACTCGGCGCACTGGGATCACCTCGGGCGCGACCCCAAATTGACGGGCGACCAGATTTTCAACGGCGCGCTCGACAACGCATCCGGCACGGGGGCGATGCTTGAGATCGCCGAGGCCTTCACGAAGATGACGCCCGCGCCGAAGCGCTCCATCATCTTCCTCGCCGTCACGGCCGAGGAGAAGGGTTTGCTTGGCGCGAAGCACTACGCGGCGAACCCGCTCTACCCGCCCAACAAGACGCTCGCCAACATCAACATCGACGGCGTCAACCAGTGGGGGCGCACCAAAGACATTACGATGGTCGGCGATGACAACTCGACGCTCATAGACCTCCTGCGCGAGGCGGCGGGCGCGCAGGGTCGCACCGTCAAGCCCGATCCCGAACCCGAGAAGGGCTTCTATTATCGCTCCGATCATTTCGAGTTCGCGAAGGTGGGCGTGCCCGCGCTCTACACCGACTCGGGCGTGGACTACATCGGCAAAGACGTTGCTTACAGCAAGCAGAAGCGCGACGAGTACACGGACAAGGATTACCACAAAGTTTCCGACCAGATTAAACCCGACTGGGAATTATCCGGCGCGGTCGAGGACGCGCAACTGCTGACCTTGATCGGCTACCGCGTCGCGCAGGGCGACAAGTTCCCTGAGTGGAAGGCCGGTTCGGAGTTCAAAGGCAAGCGCGACGAAACGATGCGCGGCGGAGCGACTCCGTAAACGCGCGCTTAAGCCGAGTCGCGAGGCAAAACGGGAATTTAATCCGCGCGAGCGGCGACGGTTAATTCCCGCAGGGGCGACGATCAATAGCCCCCATCGTTAGATAGGCAACAGCGCCCGACAATCATGGCGACGAAGCCACGGCGGGGGCGACACATCGATGCGTTGATGTG
>DASQMC010000050.1:0-29216 GCA_035645695.1 Pyrinomonadaceae bacterium | reverse complement strand
CGTCAATCTCGTGACTGAATGACTCCCGTATCGGTTCTCTTTCATGTTGCCGCACTTCTAACATTCAGAAGAAGTGTGTAGCAACTAAAGTCTTGCACTAAAGTGCATAGTTTCCACTAGCGTGCTGAAACAATGAAAAGATGCCGTAAAAGTCGCACCCGAACGCGCGATAAAACTCCACGGCCACGCCCGCGACGCAGTAAATTTCAGACAGATGACGAAAAGCAGGGACGACTAAGAATTGATCCATTGATCCATTTCTTCATTGAATCAATGAACCGATAAATCAATGAATCAATTCTTCTTCACCCCTTCCGACTTGACAGGAACGGCGCGCCTCGCCGATACATACATGAAGTTTCTACGGTGCTGATTAGAGAGCCTGACGATTGAAGCGGGCTTCTTCCGAAAGTTAATAAAAAAAACTCATGCGACCTATAGTTCACACGGAAAAAGTATTGCGTCCCGCCGCCGGACGGGGACGCGCCGCGCTCGCCTGCGCTGCCGCGGCGTTGATGCTCTGTTTCCTCTCGGCATCCTCGCAAGCCTTCGCGCAGGCGAGGCGCGCGACGCCGCGACGACCCTCGCCCGCCCGCGCGCAGTTTGTCCCCGAAGAGACTCTGCTGCGCATCGTGCGCGCCGAAGATGAGAGACGCTTCGACGCGGCAGACCTCGGCGCGTTGCTCTCGGACGCGAACGCGAGCGTGCGCGCGCGCGCCGCGCTCGGCGCGGGACGCATCGGCGACGCGCGCGCCGTCGCGCCGCTCGTCTCGCTGCTACAGACCGATAGGGACGCGAGCGTGCGCGCGGCGGCGGCCTTTGCGCTCGGCGAGACGGAATCGGGCGCGGCGGTTGAAGCGTTGTTGAGCATCGTCGAACGCAAAACTCCTGCGAGCGTCGCCGAAGCGACGGGCGTGCGCGCGCGCGCTGTGGAAGCCCTCGGCAAGATCGCGGCGGCCATGCCAAGGGCGGACGAGGCGCGCGCCAAAGAGATCGGCCGCGCGTTGCTCGTCGAACTCGAAGCGCGGGGAAGGATCGCGGCAAATCGCGAAGTCGCGTTGCTCGGACTGACGGCCGTTTTGCGTGCGCGCCCCGAAGGCGCGGGTCGCGTCGTCGCCCTCTTCCTCGATTCGACCGATGCGCGCCTGCGCGCCGACGCCGCCAACACGCTCTCGCGGCTGCGCGCGAAGAACGCCAACGATCAACTGCGCAAGTTGCTCGCCACGGACGCAGACGCGGTGGTGCGCGCCAACGCCGCACGCGCTCTCGGCGCGGCGGAAGACAAGGGCGCGTTCGATCTTCTACTCGAACGCGCTTCGGGCGACCGCGACGAACGCGTGCGCGTCAGCGCGCTGCGCTCGCTCGGCACGTTGCGCGATGCGCGCGCCGCCGAACCGCTCGTCAAACGCGGCGAGACGCTACTCGCCGCCTACCGCGCGGCGAAGACCGCGAATCCGGCCGCGCGCCCGGCCGAGTTGAACGAACTGTCGGAACTCGTCGGCGGGCTGAGTCGCGCGGTCGCGGGCAGCGCGAACGAACGCGCGCTCGCCTTCGTCCGCGCTTTGCGCGAGGCCGAAATGTGGAGTTTGCCCGAAGCCGAAGTCGCGTTCGCGCGCATCGCGCCAAATCAATATTTGCGCGAACGCCCGTTTCACCAACTCGCCTTCCGCGCGCCCGACAGCCGCATCGCGTGGCAGACCTACGCGGCCGTCGCGCAGGGACTCGGCGAGATCGCCGCCGTGTCGAGCGAGAGGGCGGGCAACAGCGTCGTCTCCGTGCAGGCCGACGCGCAGTTGGCCTTGCGCACGATGCTCGGAGAAGCCACGACGCCCGCGCTCGCCGTGCCCGACGTGCTGACGGCCATCGCCGCTTTCAAACCGCCCGACGGCGCGCTCGTCATGCGCGCGCAACTCGCCGCGCCCGACGTGATCGTGCGCGCCACGGCCGCCGGGCAACTCGGCGAACTCGCGCCCGACCCGGAAACTACAACCGCGCTCGCCGCAGCCCTTCCCGCGGCCTTACGCGAGGAGATGAACGATGCCGCGCTCGCCATCATCGACGCCCTCGCCAAACAGAAATCCGAAGCCGCCCTCGCCGTGATCAGAACCGCGCTCGACTCGCCCGATTACCTGATCCGCCGCCGCGCCGCCGCCATCATCCAATCCGCGCAACCCGAAGCGGCGGGCGCGGAAGACGGGCGCATCGAAACCGTCGCGACGCGCAACCGGATCGGCGATTACCGCCGCGCCCTCGCGCGACGCGGCGCGCGCGTCGTCGCCACCGTCAACACGCAGAAGGGCGCGTTCAAGTTGGAACTGCTGCCCGACGCCGCTCCGCTCACCGTCGACAACTTCGTCGAACTTGCGCGTCGCGGCTACTTCAACAACATCGCCTTCCACCGCGTCGTGCCGAACTTCGTTATACAGGGCGGCGACCCGCGCGGCGACGGCAACGGCGGCCCCGGCTACCAGATTCGCTGCGAGATCAACGAGGTGCCGTACAATCGAGGCGCGGTCGGCATGGCGCTCTCCGGCAAAGACACGGGCGGCTCGCAATGGTTCATCACACACTCGCCGCAGCCGCACCTCGACGGCGGTTACACCGTCTTCGCGCGCGTCATCGAAGGCATGGAGATCGTTGACCGCATCGCGCGCGGCGACCGCATACTCGCCGTCAACGTCGCCGAGACGCGGCGTAGATGAGCAAAAGAGGCCGGTCTCCGGCGCGTGTGCGGAGCAGCCGCAGCCGGGGTAGAGTTGAAATACAGCCCGGCGAGATTTACCGTCCGGCAAAGCGCAGGCAGAGCAACAATGTCCCGCCGTGGACGATTGACGGGTTCGGTTCAACCGTCCCCGGCGGGACTTGAGAGCGACCGGCAAAACCATGTCGACGCGATAAAGCCACGATGAGGACGCGAAGCGCGTCTCGTTCTGTTTCGTGTACCCTCGTGGTTTAATCCTTCGCCCCTCGCGGGGCTAAACACGCGATACTTTTCAACCGGACGAATGAGGCAATTCATCAAGCAGGCGACGCGCAACAAATTCGGCTTCTTCGTCTCGGCGTTGCTCTGCCTCGGCGCGTCTCTCGCGCCCGCTCAGGAGGTGTCGTCGCTGCCCCGCCCCGCGCCCGTCGCGCCGCTCGCGGCGCAAGTGACAACTGCCGCGCAGCGCACGCTCTACCAGATCAATTTCACGCTCGACTTCGACGCTCGCGCCTTCAAGGCGACCGAGCGCGTGCGCTGGGTCAACCGCGATAATCGTCCCGCATCCGTCGTCTATTTCCACCTCTACGCGAACCTGCGCAGCAACACACCGAACGATGCCGCCACGCGCCCCGCGCCCCCTCCCGGCGACGTGGAGGCGACGAAGACGGCGGTGGACGAACCGCGCATCGAGATCAAGAGCGTGCGCCACGCCGCGACGCAGACCTCGCTCGCCTATGCGCTCGACGAACCGGCGACGCTCCTGCGCGTCAACTTGCGCGAACCCGTCGCCGCCGGGTCTGCGACCGACATCGAGATCGCGTTCACGGGAGTTGTTCCCGAAATCGACCCAGACGAGACGAGCCTCCCCTCGCACGTCATTCAACAACTCGGCTCGGCGTTGCGCGACACGCGCGAGACGCGCCGCGCGCGCGACACCAATTTTCGCGGGCGCGGCGTGATGGTGCTCGGCACGGCCTACCCCGTGCTCGCCGTGCGCGACGGCGACGAGTGGCAGCGCGAGGTGCGCCCAACCGTCGGCGACCCGCTGCACACCGAAGTGGCCGACTACGAAGTGACGATTGACGCGCCCGGCGATGTCGCCCTCTTCACCTCCGGCGAACCCAACCGCACGGACGGCGCGGGCATGGAAGGCGCGGGCGTCGCGAGCGTGGAAGGGGCTGGCGGCATGGGCGGAGCGAAGACCGGCGCGCGCGCCTTTGCCGGACAGAACCTGCGCAACTTCGCCATTCTCGCGGGACGCGGACTGCAATCGGCGGAACGCAATGTGGGCGGCGTGCGCGTGCGCTCCATCTGGACGGCGGAGCATGAGAAGATCGGGCGGCGCGTGCTCGATACGGCGGCCGAAGCCGTGCGCGTCTTCACGGCGCGTTACGGCGCGCTGCCCGTGGCGAGCGTGAGCGTGGCGGAAGCGCCGCTCGTCGCCGGGCTTGGCAGCGCGGAGTTTGCCAACCTCAGCGTTATCGCCAGCGCGTTCTACGTCGATTTCGATTCGCCCGCCGTGCGCAACCTGCCCGAACTCGTACGCGAACAACGCCAGTCGGTCGAAGACAGTCTTGAGTTCGCCACCGCGCACATGCTGGCGCACCAGTGGTGGGGGATGCTCGTCGGCAACTCGCCCGAACGCGCGCCCGTGCTCGACGAAGCGCTCGCACACTGGTCTGCGCTCGTCTATTACCGTGAGACGCACGGCGCGGCGCGCGCGCAGGCCGCGAGCGACGATCAACTGCGCGGCGTCTACGAAATCTACCGCACCTTCGGCGGCGAAGACATGGCCGCCATGCGCCCCGCGCGCGACTATCGCAACTCTTTCCAGTACGCGGCCATCGTCTCGGCCAAGGGCGCGCTCATGTACGACGCGCTCGTCAAACTGCTCGGCGAGGAGCGCGTCTTCACAGCCCTGCGCCGCTACGCCGAGGCCAACCGCCACGAGATCGCCGAACTCGACGATTTGCGCGGCGCGTTCATCGCCGAAGCGCCCGTCAGCGAGCGTCGCGCCGTCACGCGCACCTTCGACCGCTGGCTCTCCGGGCGTCACGGCGACGAAGACATCGCGCCGCCCAACCCCCAGCTCGCCGCCGCGCTCGGCCTTACGCCCGAACCGTCGAAAGCCGGAGATCGCAACGCCTTCTCCCGCCTCGGCCGCTTCTTCTGGCGACAGATGACGCGCATTCGCTGACACGCGCGCCCGGCCGCGACGGTCGAGAGTTAGAGGTCGGAATCATCACTCCTTAGAAGGATGTAAACGGACGACCGGCACGGGCGACCCCGCGACTCAAGCCGATACCCTACGCGCGCCCGTTGCGCCGCCGAGAAATTTCCCGGCGCGGGCGTCGCAACGCATCTAAGTTCAGGCCGCTGGGCGCGGCGTGTGAGGGGCGCGGGCGGATTCGTCCGGGCAGGAGGGGAGGATTCGACATGAAGGAAATGAAACAGCCGGGCGGCAATCGCGCGGACGCCGGAGCGTTGACGACCGAGAGGCGGCACTCTCAAGTTGAGATCGAGCAGAGCCTCGACCAGTTGAGTCGCTGGATGGACGGGTTGTTTCGCATCCCCGGCACGGGCTGGCGGTTCGGCCTCGACGCCATCGTCGGCCTCATTCCCGGCGTCGGCGACACCGTCTCGACGCTCACGGGGTTCTATATTCTGGCTGCGGGCGTGCGTTACCGCGTCTCGAAGGTGACGCTTCTGCGCATGGGACTCAACATCGGCGTGGACTATCTCTTCGGCGCGGTTCCCGTCATCGGCGACCTCTTCGACGCGGCATGGAAATCGAACCAGCGAAACGTCGAACTGCTGCGCCGCCGCGCGACCGTCTCGGCCGAAGACGCACACTCCGGCCGGCTGAGCGATTGGCTGTTCGTCGGCCTCGTCATGCTCGCCCTGCTCGCCCTGCTCGTCGGTTCGATCACTATCCTCTGGTACATCCTGAGCTTCCTCTACGGCCAACTTTCGAGGCTCCTTTAAACGCAGTCCGGCGCGGCCGAAAAGACGAGCGGGCGACCCTGTCGCAGGGGTCGCCCGCTTGTCTTTTCACCAATCGCTTCCGCGCCTTGCGAGACGCTTTAGGGCGCAAGCCCCCGGCCGCCTTTGCTGTGCGCCGCGAGCAGGCTTTCTAGGGCGGCCTCTATGATGCTCAGCCCGCGTTCGCCGCTCGCAAAACTATGCAGCTTGCCCTCGCCGTCGTACAGGTAATAGGCGGGCAAGTCGCCCCCCTCGTGTTCAAACGCCGCGCGCAGTTTGTGTTCGTTGTCCACGGCGCACGGCTCCGTGATGTTGTTGAGCGCGACCGAATCGCGCACCCGCTCCGTGTCTCTGTCGGCCTCGTCGCGCGGCGTGTGGACGGCGATGATGCGCAGGAGAAGGCCGTCGAATTTATCGCGCCAGCCGGAGATGCGCGGCATGTTGTCTTTACAGATGCCGCAACCGGCAGACCAGAAGTGAACGAGCGTCGGGTGTCCCTTCGCCTCGGCCGCGGCGCGCGCGCCCGTCGCGTTGAACCATTCCGTCGCTCCTTCCAACGAAGGCATCTCCGACCCGATCCTCGGCATAACTCACCTCGTAAGAAAGTAAATCGTCAATCGTCAATCGTGAATAGAAAGAACCCGTTTTATCTGTTCACGATTGACGATTTACGATTTACGGTTTTAATCCCTTCAATGTCAAGGCTCACAGTTTTGGGTGGCGCGCGGCGAAATCGATGAGGGCGCGTGCGTATGAGGGAAACGGCGGGCAGGAGATGCCGTGAGGCGCGAGCAATTCCACGGCGCGCGTCGTGTCATAGGTTTGTTCGAGGAAGAAATACGGCACGCCGACGCGCGGAAGTTTCGACAACTTCTCCGAGAGCGGCAACCTGAGCATCGCGCGCACGAGCGGCTTCGGCAGCCGGACGCGCGAACCGCGCCCCGCGAGCGCGTGCGCTATGGTCTCGAAGAGTTCTCCGGTCGTGAGCGGGCGCGGGTCGGCCAGTTGCACCGTCGCTCCGCTCGCGCGCTCGTCGCGTGCTAAGGCCGCCATCGCCCCGACCACGAAATCGACCGGCACGACGTTCAAGCGCACGTCCCGGTTGCCGATGTTCACGAGCGACAGCAGCCCCGGCCGCATGAGCAGGTACTTGATCAGGTAATAGATGCCGTCGTATTTCGCCGTCTCGCCCGTCCGCGAATCGCCGCACACGACCGACGGGCGATGAATCGTCAACGGCAACTCTCCTTTCAAACGCCCGACTTCCAACTCGGCGAGATACTTCGTCTCCTCGTAAAAATTACGGAAGCCCGCCCCGTGCTCCAACTCGTCCTCGCGAATCACGCCCGTCCGCAAACCCGCGACGTAGCAGGTCGAGACGTAATGATAGCGTTTGAGCCGCGCGCACGCGCGCGCAAACTCGTTGACGTTGCGCGTGCCTTCCACGTTGACGCGCATCGCTAGTTCGCGCCGCACGCCCAGATCGTAGATCGCCGCCAGATGAAACAGCACGGTCGTCTCCGCGCACGCCCGTCCAAACTCCGCCTCGCTCATACCCAGACGCGGGCGCGTAATGTCGCCCTCGACGATCTGAAAACGCCCCGATTCCTCGACGCCCGCCTCCTCCGCAAGCCGCGCCGTCTCCCTGCACGCATGCGACACGAACGCGGGCTGCACCAGCAACAAAAACCGTGCGCCGCCGCGCGCCAACTCTTTGATCAAACGCGCGGCGATGAAGCCTGGAAAGCCGGTCAGAAAAATCGTTTCTTGAGACAACATAAAAAGCGCTCGTCACAGAGAGCAGAGACATCCACAAAGAGAAAAGATTCAAATTTCAAATCTGAAATCCGACACCTGAAATCTGACACTTGAAATCTGAAATCTGACGCCTGAAATCTGACATGCGACACCTGAAATCTGACATCCGAAATCTGAAAGTTGACGCCTGAAACCTCCGGTTTCAAATCTCCGGTTTCAAATCTGAAATCTGAGACTTGAAACCGGAGATGCTTTTCCCCGTGTCTCCCCCGCGCCCTTTGCGCCCTGTATTCTTCAACCTCAACTTTACGAAGCCGAATTATCCGCGCACGAGTTCGACCAGCGTGCGCACGCCCGTTCCGGTTGCCCCGGCGGGCGCGTGCGGCTGTGCTTCTACGTGCCATGAAGTGGCGGCGATATCGAGATGCACCCACGGCGTATCGGCGGCAAACTTGCTGAGGAGCAGGGCGGCGGCGGTGGCGTCGGGGCGTCCGCCGTAGTTCTTGAAATCGGCGATGGGACTCTCGATCTTCTTCTTGTAGTCGTCGCTCGCGGGCATGCGCCACGCCGGTTCGCCCGCGCGCGCGGCGGCCGTCTCGACCCTTGCCGCCCACTCGTCATCGTTCGAGAAAAGTCCGGTACGGTGGTCGCCGAGGGCGACGACGATTGAACCCGTCAGCGTGGCGAGGTCAACGATGCGCGACGCGCCGAGCGTGCGCGCGTAGGCGATGCCGTCAACGAGGACGAGGCGGCCTTCGGCATCCGTGTCCACGACTTCGATGGTGTAACCGGCGAGCGTGCGGACGATGTCGCCGGGTTTGAGAGCGCGACCGGACGGCATGTTTTCGGCTGTAGGGACGACGGCCACGACGCGCCGTCTCAACTTCAATTCCGCCACGGCGCGCAGCGCGCCGAGCGCGGCCGCGCCGCCCGCCATGTCCGATTTCATCTCCTCCATTCCGGCCGCGGGTTTGATCGAGATGCCGCCCGTGTCGAACGTGATGCCCTTGCCGACGAACGCCCATAATTCATCTTCGGCGGTCGTGCCCTCCGGTTCATAGCGCAGCACGATGAGCGCGGGCGGCTCGTCCGAGCCCTGCCCGACGCCCGACAAGCCGCCCATGCCGCGCTCGCGTATCTCGCTCGCGTCGAGCGTCTCGACCGTCAGGCCGAACTCGGCGGCCATCTCGGCGGCGCGGCGCGCAAACTCTCGCGGCGGCAAACTCCCGCCCGGTTCGTCCGCCAACTCGCGCGCCCAGTTCGCCGCCTCCGCGACGATGCGCGCGTCGTCGAGCGAGGCGCGCAGGTGCTCGTCGGGCGCGGTGGCAATGGTCAAACGTTCGAGCGTGGTTTGATCGTCCTCGTCGCGCTGTTGATAAAAGTCGTTCTCGTAGAAACCGAGGTGCGCGCCTTCGGCCGCGACGCGCGCGAGTTCCGACGCGTTGCTCCGCGCGACATCGGGCAACATGAACCGTAGATGTTTGACCCGCGCCTCACGCGCGCGCCTCACGGCGACGGCGGACGCGCGGCGTAACACGTGCGGATGAAATTCCGCGCGGCTGCCGAGACCGACGAGCAGCACACGCCGCGCGCCCCCCGTCTCTGCGGCGCGCGCGGCGTGAATGATCTGCGCATCGTCGGCCTCGCCCTTGAACTCTCCGGCGCGAAGTAAATCCTCAATCGTGCGGCGCGTTGCGTCGTCGAGATTCGAGGCGACGGAGAGACGCGGCTCGTCCGTGAAGATACAAAAGGCCGTGGCGTCGGCGGTCGAGCCGGTCGCGTGTTCGTCTGCGAGTTTGACTTGAAGAATCTTCGATGGCGGCATGGATTATGGTTCTGAGATAATGGCGATGAATGATCGGCTTCGCTCTGGATGAACTTTTCAGATTTTCCCCGGACGCGCTCGCGCGATAATTGTCTTATGTGGCGCGGCTCGTGTGCGGCGAGTATAATTCAGACGCTTCGGCGCAGCCTAACAGCTCTTTGGCCGCCCCGCGCCGGGCGCGAAACTTGCGAGGCCGCGCGCCGCGTCGAGCAACAGATCAAGCGTCCGGGTTCGTTAACTTTCGAGGGGAAAACCACACTACTTATGCAATCGTTCCAACTCTCGCTCTTGTGGCGACGCCAATCCGCGCTCGCCTTCGTTCTCACATTCGTCGTCGCCGCCGCAACCTACGCGCAGACCGGCGGGACGCAGGGCGGTGAGACCGTCCGCGTGACGCTCCTGCAAGTCAACGACGTGTACCAGATTTCGCCCGTGGATCGCGGACGGCGCGGCGGTCTCGCGCGTCTCGCGACGCTCAGGAAAATAGTGCTGGAGGAATCACCGCACACGCTCTACCTGCTCGCGGGCGACACGCTCGGCCCCTCGGTCGCCTCGAACATCTTCAAAGGCCGCCAGATGATCGCCGCGTGGAACGCCACCGGGCTCGACTACGCCGTGCTCGGCAATCACGAGTTTGACTTCGGCGACGCCGTCCTGCGCGAGCGCATGCGTGAATCGAAGTTCACGTGGCTCGGCTCGAACGTCTTCGACCGCAAGACCGGCAAACTCTTCGGCGACATGCCGCCGTTCGTCGTGCGCGATTTCGGCGGCGTCAAGGTCGGCCTCTTCGGCCTGCTCACGACGGACACGAAGCAGTCGTCTTCGCCCGGCCCGGACGTGGAGTTTCGCGACCCGTGCCGGACGGCGCAGGAGATGACGAAGCAACTGCAAGCGCGCGGCGTGCGCACAATCATCGCCATCACGCACCTGACCATCGAGCATGACAAGCGGCTCGCGCGTTGCGCCCCCGGCATAGACGTGATCATCGGCGGCCACGAACACTCCGTGCTGCAATCGCTCGCCGGGCGCACGCCCATTTTCAAGATGGGTTCGGACGGGCGTAACCTCGGCCGCATCGATCTGAACATCCTGCGTCGCGACGGCACGGTCGAGAGCGTTGATTGGGAGATCATCCCCGTCACGGACGGAGTGGAGGAAGAACCGCTATCGGCGGCCATCATCGCCGAATACGAAAAGAAATTATCGGCCGAACTCGACCTGCCCGTCGGCCGCACCACCGTCGAACTCGACGCGCGGCAGGAGACGAACCGCTCGCGCGAAACGAACCTCGGCTCGTTCATCGCCGACGCTTACCGCAAGTACGCGGGCGCGCAAGTGGCACTCCTAAACGGCGGCTCGATTCGCTCGAACACCACCTACGGCCCCGGCGCGCTCACGAAACGCGACGTGCTATCCATACTCCCGTTCGAGAACCCCATCGTGAAGATCGAAGTGACCGGGGCGACGCTGCGCGCCGCGCTCGAACACGGCGTCAGCCGCATCCGTGAGGAAAAGGAGGGCGGGCAGTTTCCGCAAGTGTCCGGCCTTCGGTTCACCTATAACGGGCGACTCGCGCCGGGCGCGCGCGTCACGGCCGTCACAGTCGGCGATGCGCCACTCGACCCCGCGAAGACCTACACGCTCGCCGTCAACACCTACGTGCTCGGCGGCGGCGATGGCTACACGATGTTCCGCGACGCGCCCCTCCTGCTCAAGCCCGAAGAGGCGCAGGTCGAACCGGCCATGCTCATGAACATTATCAGCACCGCCGGAGAAATCGCCCCGGCCGCCGACGGGCGCATTAAAAGAATTGATGAAGTAGGAACGGGGAAGTAAGAACGATGAAGTAAGAACGATGAAGTAGGAACGATGAACGATGAACTAAAGACAAAAGCATTTGCCTTCCGTTCATCGTTCATCGTTCCTACTTCATCGTTAATTCTTATGTTTGACGACGAGCAAATTTCCGGTGAGGCGAGGCGCGAGGCCGTGGAGTTGTTCCGGCGTGCCTACGAGGCGCAGCAAGCGGAGGCTTACGACGAAGCCATCGAGTTGTATCGTCGCTCCATCGACACTTACCCGACCGCCGAGGCGCATACCTTTCTCGGCTGGGTCTACAGTTTCGAGCAACGCTACGACGAGGCGATTGACGCCTGCCTCGCGGCCATCCACGTTGACCCCACCTTCGGCAATCCCTATAACGACATCGGCAGCTATCTCATTGCCAAAGGCGATCTCTACAACTGCGTGCGCTGGTTCAAACGCGCCCTCGAAGCGACGCGCTACGATTCATACGCCTTCCCGCATTTCAATCTCGGGCGCGTCTACGAGCAGCGCGGCCACCTGCTGCTCGCCGCACGCCACTACGGCCTCGCACTCAATCAAGCCCCCGGCTTCGCGCAGGCCACACAGGCTCTACGCCGCCTGCAAGCGCGGCTCAACTGACCGGCGGCGACGCCATCACCACCAATACTACTGCGCCCGCCCTCTAAAAGCAGTACTAAAGAGCGCGCCGACCCCGCAAGCGACATAACCGGAATCAGGAAGTCTCATGCTGTTCGATGCCCGACGTGTCGCCCTGGATGAGGTCGCGATTGATCTTCATCTTCCGGCGGTTGGCATCGACCGCTACATAAACCACTTCAGCCTCCGTCACCTTGATGCGCTCGGATGTTCCGCCGTAGCGTTCGGCCTCTACGACGACGCGGATGGTGATCGAGGTCGTGCCGACGCGAACCGTGCTGGCGTAGAAGCTGACGAGGTCGCCGACGAACACGGGTTGATGAAAGATCACTTCGCGCATCGCCACCGTGACGAACCGCTCGATCTGCGTGCGCCGGTGCGCCTCGACCGCGCCCGCGATGTCTATGTAACTTAAAATGATGCCGCCGAAGATCGTGCCCTGCGGGTTGGTGTCGCGCGGCAGCAGCGTGAGACGGATGGCCGGGTCGGTGTATTCCATGAATGTTTCGCTTGCCTCGCGCTCGCGCGCGCCGCCGGGTCGGTCGCCGTGAGCGTGTCCCTCGCCAGTGTCGGATTTGAACGCCGGAGCGAGAGCATGAACGCCCGTTCCGCCCGGTGTCAAGTTGAGCATGAAATAAGCACAATTCGTAACGACACCGTGAAGCCGTCCGCCAGCCGCCGGTGTGCGCCGAACGAACGGTAAAAAAGCCCCGCCGCGCGTGTTTATTCCCTTCCCGCGCAGCCAACGTCATCCCGCCCCGGCCACATCTAAAAGCTCGCCGCCCCGAAGAATATCGCCCTCAGAGAATTTCCGGCCGAGCGTCGGCTGCGAGCGCGGCGACCGCCGGAAAGCCGCCGACTTTCGGCAAGGCGGCATGTATAATCGCCGGCAAAGTTTGATTTAAGAGCCGTCCGCCCAGAGAAAGATTCTATGACAAAATCCCTATCGCGTTTTTCCGCCGCCGCCGCCGCGCTCGTCTTGACGATGTTCGCCGCGTTCGCCTCCGACGCCGCCGCACAGCCGCAGCGCACCGGCACGCGTTTCGACGTGACCAACTATCGCATCGAGGCCGAACTGCGCCCCGCCGAGCACGTCCTGCGCGCCAACGCCGACGTGACGTTCACGATGCTCGACGCCGCGCGCTCGGTCGTCTTTGAACTGAACGGCGCGCTCAAGGTTGACAGCATCGAGCGCAACGGGAAGGCTCTGACGAACTTCGTGCAAGACCCGGCGGGGCTGGAATCCATCGGCCCGAACGTGCGCATTGATCTCGGCGAAGTCGTGCAGGCGAACACGCCCGTGACGCTGCGTTTTCGCTGGTCGGGCGCGCTCGTCACGGCCGAGGGCGGGCCGCTCGTCACGCGCCGCCTCGCCTACATCGGCAACGAAGGCTCTTATCTGATGTACGCCGCGCGCTGGTTTCCCTTCCACGACTACGCCGCCGACCGCGCGACCGCCGACATTACCATCGTCGTCCCCAACGGGTTTCAGGTAGCAGGTTCGAGCGACGAACCGGCGACGCAGACTTCGGGCGCGGCAGGCACGACGCGTTATCGCTTCGTTCATCGCCAGCCCGCGCTCATCGGCAACATCGCCGCCGGTCGCTACGTGACGCGTACGCTGCGCATCGGCGGTTACGAGTTGCAGTTCTTCGTGCAGCCGGGCAACGAGGCGCGCGTCGAGCGTTTCGGCGAAGTGCTCGGTCAGGCGTTGCAGTTCTACACGAAACAGTACGGCGCGCCCGCCTTCGGCACGCGCTACACCATCGCGCAGATCGACGACGAGAGTTTGGAGGCTTACGCCGCGCCGGGCATGCAGTTCCTTTCGGCCAGTTTCTTCGACCCGGCGCGCACGGCCAAAGAGGAACGCTTGCAGCGCGAGGCCGCTTACCAGTGGTGGGGCTTCACGGTCGCCCTCAAATCCTTCGACGACGCGTGGCTCTCGCAGGGGCTTGCCGAGTGGAGCGCCTTCGCCCTGCGCGAATCGTCCATGACGGGCGCGCAACTCGACGCGACGCAGCGCGACATGCAGGAGCGCGCCCTGATGTTCGAGCAGTCGGCCTCGATCCTGCGCGCGCCTTCGCAACTCGACGACACGTCGCCGCAATACCAGTCAATCGTCTTCTACAAGGGCGCGATGGTCTACAGGATGCTGCGCGAGACGATAGGCCGTGAGAAGTTCGACTCGCTCATGCGCTCGTTCTTCGAGCAGAACCGCGGCAAGAGCGTCTCGATTGACGACTTCGAGCGGCTCGCCACGAAAGAGGTGGGCACGAACATGCGCTACTTCTTCGCGCGCTGGGTGGAAGGCACGGGCGTGCCCGAATTCACCGTGGACTACCAGATCATCCGCACGCGCGCCAACAAGTTTCGCGCTCGCGGCACGGTCAAGCAAAACTTCGAGGGCTTGCGTATGCCCGTCGAAGTGATGCTGCGCGCCGAGGGCGACAGCCAGAACCAGATCACGACCGTCCGCATTGACGAAAAGAGCGAGGACTTCGATTTCGAGTCGCAGGGCGCGCCGCTCGAAGTGATAGTCGATCCGAACAACAAAATCCTGCGCCTCTCGGAAGACCTGCGCGTCTCGGTCGTCGCCCGTCGCGGCATCGAACTCTACCGCGAAGGCCAGTATGCCGAAGCGCAGCGTCAACTCGAAGAGGCTCTCAAGCTCGACAAGTCGAACTCGTGGGTCTATTACAATCTCGGCCTGATCTATCTCGAACAGCGCAACTACGACCCCGCGCTCGATAATTTCGACGCCGCCCTGAACGGCAACCTCAAGCCTTCGTGGATCGAGGTTTGGGCGCGCATCAAACGCGGCAATGCCTACGACGCCAAGGGCGACCGCGCACGCGCCACCACCGAATACAACAAGGCCGTCGAGACCGGCATCAACTACGACAACGCCCAGAAGGTAGCAAAGGGTTTCCTCGCCACGCCCTACGACCCGCGCGCCGCCTCGCAGCAGCAGCAAGCCGCTTCGAGCAACTAACTCGAACACGATTAATCGAACTGGCAAAAGCCGCGTTCAATCTGTGGGATTGAACGCGGCTTTTTCAGCCTCTTCGATTCGATGTTTGGCCGCGCGGCCGTCGGCCGCGCTCGCTCAGACCGGCGCGACGGCGACGATGGCGATGCGGTGTTTGTCCGCGAGGCGGATCATCTCGGCGCGGTCGAACATGAGCGTCTTTCCCGCCGTGATGCACAGGCACGTCGCGCCCGCCCCCGCCATCGTCTCGACCGTCGGGACGCCGACGACCGGAACGTCGAAGCGCATGTCCTGATCCGGCTTGGCGACTTTAACCACCGTGAGCCGCCCGGGAGCGAGTTGTCCGGCGCGCTCGACGCAGGCGTCCGTGCCCTCCATCGCTTCGACGGCGACGCAGGCGCGCGCGCGCACGACGATGGTCTGGCCGAGGTCGAGGCGGGCTATCTCGCGTGCGACTTCAAGGCCGTATTCGATGTCGCCGCGCTCGCGCGCGTCCGCGTCGCGTCTGGTTAATTTGCCTTCGGCGGGGAGATGATCCTGTAGGAAGTGGGTCGAGTCTATGAGTTCGATGCCTTCTTTCTGGAGTTCGGCGGCGATGCCTCCGATGAGCGCGTCGGTGTTGCGGCGCGGCAGCGAGACGAGCATTTTGAGCATGCGCACATCGGGCAGCGCGCCGCTGAAAATCTGCACGTGCTTGACCTGCCCCGCCATGATCGCCTGCCCCACGCCCTCGCGTTTGAAGAAGCGGATCATCTTCCCCAACTGCCCGATGCCCACCCACTCGACCCGCCCCGCCTCGCGCTCGATTGAAGGATCGGTCTCCTCGCGGATGGCCGCCACCGACAACTCCACCCCCGCGCGCCGCGCGCCTTCGATGACGAGGAAGGGAAACTTGCCGTTGCCCGCGATGAGTCCGTAGCGCATAAAGGTTTCAGGTTTCAGGTTTCAGGTTTCAAGTTAAAGACCGAAGAACCCCTCAGTCCTGAAACCTGAAACCTGAAACCTGAAACTTCTACTTGACGACCCCGCGCTGCGAAGTCTCGATGAAACTGATGAGTTCCGCGGTCTCCGTGGAATCTTCGATCTCGGCGCGGATGCGTTCGAGCGCCTGCGTGGTGTTGAGCCGCGCGGAGAGCAGCAGGTGAAAGGCGTGGTGGAGCGCGGCGATTGTCGCGCGCGGATAGTTGCGCCGCCGCATGCCCTCTTTGTTCAGCCCGTAACACTTCGCGTGGTTGCCGACGGTGAGCGCGAAGGGGAGCGCGTCTTTGACGACGACCGAGTAGCCGCCGACGTAGGCTTCGCGCCCGATGCGGCAGAACTGGTGGACGCCGGAATACGCGCCGATGTTCGCGCCCGAAGCCACCGAGACGTGCCCGGCGAGCGTGGCCGCGTTTGCCATGATGACGCCGTCGCCGACGAGGCAATCGTGCGCGATGTGCGCCTGCGCCATGATGAGGCAGTCGTCGCCGACGGCCGTGAGCATCCCGCCGCCCTCCGTGCCGCGATGGATGGTGACGAACTCGCGTATCTGGTTGCGCGCGCCGATGCGCGTCTCGGCCGGTTCCCCCCTGTATTTCAAATCCTGCGGGGCGAGGCCGATGGAAACGAACGGGTAGATGTGCGTCGCGTCTCCGATGCGCGTGCGCCCTTCGATGACGGCGTGGGATTCGACGCGCACGCCCGCGCCCAAAACCGCCTCGCCGCCGATGACGCAGTACGGCCCGATGAAACAGTCTTCGCCGAGTTGCGCCCCATCGCTGACAATGGCCGTCGGATGAATCATAAATAACCCAACAAGGGAAAAGGGGAAGGGGTAAAGGGGAAAGGAAAAGACCCTACTTCCCCTTTCCCTTTGACCTTTACCCCTTCCCCTTTGCCTTCACTGGAGGCCGCTTCGTTCGGCCACGACGCTCATAATCTCCGCTTCGGCCGCGACGCGCCCCTCGACCTTCGCCTCGCCGCGCATGCGCTGGATGCGCGAGCCGATGCGCAGCGCCGTCACTTCGAGCGTGAGCGTGTCGCCCGGCACTACCGGGTGGCGGAAGCGCGCGCGCTCGATGCCGGAGAAGAGGACGAGTTTTTCTTCACGACGCTCGATCTCGCGCAGCGCCAGTATCGCCCCGACCTGCGCCAGCGCCTCGACGATAAGCACGCCCGGCATGACGGGCGCGCCCGGAAAATGCCCCTGGAAGAACTGCTCGCCGATTGTCACCTGCTTGATGCCGACGATGCGTTCTCTGGGGACGAGTTCGATGATGCGATCAACGAGCAGGAAAGGATAACGGTGTGGCAGGAGTTCCTGTATGGCGCGCGTGTCGAGGAGAGTTTCCATAAGAGTGTGAGCGGCAAACAGTGAGCAGTAAGCAGTAAGCAGTAAGCAGTTTTATTTTACTGCTTACTGCTTACTGCTTACTGCTTACCTGTCTTATTACGGACGGCCTGCGGGGCGAGCCGCGCCGCCGGTCGAAGCGGTCGCGGGCTTCGTGCGGTTGTACTCGGTGATGAAGTCTTTGGTGATGTCCACGCTGTCGGCGGCGTAGATGAGCGGCACGCGGCTGGCGTCGATGATGATCGAGATGCCGCGCTGCTGTGCAAAGGCTTGCAGCGAGTTGAAGACATCTTCCTGCAAGGGGCCGAGCACCTCGTCCATGCGTTTCTTGATGGAGATTTGCGCGTCCTGCATCCTGCGCTCCATGTCGCGCTTGAGCGAGTCGGCCTGATCCGTCTTCGTGGCGATGGTCTTCGGATCGGCGACCGCGCTCGTCTTGTTGATGTCGTCAACTAAGGCTTGATAGCGCGTCTGCATGCCCTGCACCTCGGTGCGAACGGGCTGGAATTGCGCATCGACGGTCTTCATGGCATTGACGACGCGGGCGATGCCGGCCTTTTCGTCGCTGAACGCGCTGGAATCGATGATGGCGATGCGGCCCGTGGATGCCGACGCGGCTCCACCTTGCGTGGGGGCGGCCGGTTGGGGACGCGCCGCCGTCTGCGCGCCTGCTGAGATGACGAGAGAGGCCGCGATCAGGCAAGCGGCGGCGATAAGGCGAAATAGTTTCATTATCTTTCTTGTACTGCTCCTTACAGTTGAAATGGGTGACACATCTTTAGGTGCTTTTCACTCACCGTAGGTTGCGCCAGCCCTCAGAGTTTATCAATAGACGGTTAAAAAGTCCGCCCGATGCTGAACCGGTAGCCCATTTTTTCTTCCTGAAAGAACGCGCCGGGGATGCGGTCGTCAAAGCCGCGCCGGGCGTTCGGGTTGTAGAACCCGATGAGCCTGAGCGGCACGTTGACCACCGGCAACTGCACGCGCAGTTCCACGCCGACGCTCGAACGGAAATCCCCGATCTTGTCGAAGACCGATTGCGACAGGCGCACCGCCGTATTCGTCTGCACTTCGCCGCGCACGAACACGCGCTGGAAGCCGAACGGCAGACCCGTGATCGGGTCGGTCGGGCCGAAGCGCACCGCGTTCTCCAACTCTTCGCGCGTCACCAGACGATTGTCGCGCGCGATGAGGCCGACGTTGAGGCCGCCGGTCGCCGGGTCGAGGGAAAACTGCGATGCGAGGAACGGGTTCCTCGCCAAGACCAGCCCGCTCAGGCTGTTACCCAGACCGCTGATCTGGGTGGTGAGGAACGGGTTGTCTTCCTGGAACAAGGTCGAGACGATCTGATCCGCGCCTTTGCGCAGGTTGAAGGCCGAGCCGATGTCGGCGAAACCGGCGACGCTGATGGGGCCAAAGAGCGGCACGCGGTATTCAAAGTTGCCGAGCAGTTGCGTGTCCGCGCCGATAGGCCGGAAGTTGCGCGTCGGGTTGGCGATGACGTTTGCGCCTTCGGGGCCGGTGAACGTGCCGAGTTGTTGCGCGATCGCTTGCAGGCCGGGGCTGTCTATGGCGATGGGAGCCGCGGCCGAGTTCGTCGCCAGTACGACGTTGCGCGAAGTGACGAATTGATCAATCGGCACGACGGGGCTGATCGAGCGCACGTTGTAGCCGCGAATCGTGAACTCGTCGCCGAGAAAGAAACGTTCGTAGATGGGCACGCCCTGAATGAACGAGAACGATTCGGCCTGCGCCTGCCTGATCCTAGCGGTCGTCCCGAAAGACCCGACGTGACCGGCGAGGATGCGGAAGCCGAAGACGTGCGGGTTATTCGAGCGTTTGTTTCTGACCGGGATGAACTGCTGGTAAGTCAAACTCGGCTGGATCGTGCGCACGTCGCCGCCGAGACCCGCGAAGGCGAATTGCAGCGCGATCTGTTTGCCGTTGATGGCATCGACGCCGCGCACGTCGCGCGAGTCGTAGACGACGCTCGGCGTGATGCGGCTGGTCAGGATGTTCGGCTGCCGGTAGATGATCGGGATGGCGTTTTGCGGGTTGGCTGCGTCGGCGTTAACCTCCGGGTCTCTGACGCTCGTCCGCGAGATGGAGTAAGAAACTCCGACGCGCGTCGAGAGCGTAAACGGGCGTTTCTTGTAAAACTCGGAGAGCGGCGCGGTGGCGAAGAAACTCGCGCCCGCCGTGCGCTGCGTGAACAGATTCTCGTCGCTCGTGTTGAGAAAATCCAACTGCGAACCTGACAGCCCTTGCAGCGCGTCGGGGTTCTGCGACAGGAACGTGCCCTCGCCGAAGAATTTCAGGGACTGCACGAAAAGCGAGAAGCCTGCGGAGATCGGGCGGTTGCGAATCTGCGGCTCTGTGAACGAGAAGACGAACGATTGCTGGCGGTTTCCGGCCGCGAAGTTGAGCGAGAGGCTTTCGCCGCGCCCTAAGAGGTTGTTCGTCGAGTAGTCGAGTCCGAAGAACGAGCCGCCGATGCCGGACAGGCCGCCGTTGAAAGAGATTTGCTGGCGGCCGCGCTCCTGCACTTTGACGTTCACGTCAACCAGCCCCTCTTCCTCGTTCTGGCGGAAGTCCACGTCCTTGTCCTTGTCCACGGGGTCGAAGAAGCCGAGTTGGTTGAGACGCAGGACTGAGTATTCGACGTAAGACTGGTTGTAGATGTCGCCTTCGTTCAGGACGAACTCACGGCGCAGAACGTTGTCGCGCGTGAAGGTGTTGCCCGTGAACTCCAGCCGGCGCAAAGTGAACTGCTTGCCCTCTTCGATGGTGATCAGATAATCGGCGATGCCCTCGTTCGGGTTGGCCGGATTGTCCTTGTAGGTCGGCGCAGGTTCGGCCGTGTACTGGATGAAACCGTTATTGCCGTAGAGTTTTTTGAGGTCTTCGATGAGACCCTTGTAGATGCGCTCGCCGCTCGCCACGTCGCCCTGTTTCAAACCGATGACGGCGCGGATCACCTTCTCGTCGAAGATCGAGTTGCCCTCGATCTTGAGTTCGCCGAGACGATAGACTTTGCCTTCGATGATCGGAATGGTGATGCGCAGGGCTTCATCCGTCGATGAGAGAAGCGGAAGCGGAATGATGGGGAAGCCGGTGCGGCGACGCCCCAGACCTTCGATGCGCGGCTCGCCGGGTCGTCCCTGCAAATAGCCTTTGCCCGCCATGTAATTGCGGATGAGGCGCAGGTCAACATCCAGTTTCTCGCGGTCGAGGATGTCCTGGCTCTTGAATCGCGTGATGAGTCCGGCCTCTTTGACGTACTTCATCGCGCCGCGCAGTTCGCCGTCCTTGAAATTCCGGTTGCCCTCAAACTCGACCTCGACGACGCGCACGCGGTCGCCCTCGTCGATCTTGAAGGTGACGGACGAAGACGAGGCCGAAACTTCTTCGATGACTCTCTCGACCGTCGCGTTCGGATGACCGGAGGCGGCGAGCAGTTCCTTAATCACGCGAACGGCGTTGTTGATCTTGACGGGGTCGAGCAGATTCTCTTTCTGGACGCCGACGCGCCGCTCGCGAAACGCCTTGAGCACGTCGGATTCGCTGATGCTCGACAGTCCTTTGAACTCCAATTCGCGGATGACCGGCAACTCCTCGACCTCGAAAATGACCTCGACGCCGCCGCGCGGCCCTTCGAGCGTCAGGACACGCGACTTCGTCTTGTTGAAAAAGTTGAGATCGTTGAGGGCTTTCAGGTCGCGCGCCACCTGATCGGGGTTGAAAGGGTCGTCCGGCCGGGTCGTCACGTAATAGAGCAAATCCTCGTCGCGGTTGCGGCGGTTGCCGGTAATGTCGACGCTCTCGACGAGGCGTTGCGCCGTGGTGGAGGCGGCGGGCGTGGCTTGCGGCTCCTGCGCGCGCGCTTCCGTGGGAAGCGCGGCGTGCAACAGCGCCGTTTGGCCGATCATCAGCGCGGCCAGCAGAAAGCGCCGCAGGGGCGCGTTTATTCGCATAATTGCTTTTTGCCTCAAAGCAGAAAAATACTTTGGGAAGTAGGAAAACGAGTCCTTAATTTTGTGTACCGGCCGGCGGCATGTATCAAAAACATGAAACGGGGCACAGTCAGAATGAGTTCGGAGGCTTGGATTCACGTCTGCCGCCTCCAGTTGCCAGCCGTCGGGTCGAAACAAAGGCGCGCATTATACAAGGGGAAAAGAGGAAAGGGCAAAGGGCAAGGGCGGGAAGTCCCCGAAATACGGAACTTGCCCTTCCCCTTTTACCTTTTACCTTTCCCCTTTTGCCTTAACTTTAGTGAATCAAAATCTCGTCGCCGACTTCCTCGACGCTCGCCGGGCGGTGGTTGAGCGCGCCGCCGTCTTCGTAAACTTCGATAAGCGCCTGCCCGCCGAGTTCGCCCTGAATGAGGGCTTCGGAGAGCGGGTCTTCGACGTATTTCTGGAGCGCGCGGCGCAGAGGGCGCGCGCCGTAAGTGCGGTCGGCGCAGGTTTTCTTGACGATCCACTGCTTGGCCTCTTCGGTCAGGCGCACTTCAAGGCCGCGCCGCTTGAGCATGCGGTTCATCAACTCGACTTGCAGCCCGACGATCTCCAGCAACTCTATGTCCTGCAACTCGTCGAAGATGATGATCTCGTCGAGGCGGTTGATGAATTCCGGGTTGAACGTCTGCTTGACGGCCGACATCACCATGTCTTCGAGTTTTTCGCGCGTGTCGGCGGCGTGCGCCTGAAAACCGAGCGCGCCGCGTTTCTGGATGAAGCGCGCGCCGATGTTCGATGTCATGATGATGATCGTGTTCTTGAAATCGACGGTGTTGCCGAGCGCGTCGGTCAGGATGCCGTCCTCGAAAACTTGCAGGAGCACGTTGAAGATGTCGGGGTGCGCCTTCTCGATCTCGTCAAAGAGCAGGACGCTGTAGGGCGAACGCCGTATGCGCTCGGTCAACTGCCCGCCCTCCTCGTGGCCGACGTAGCCCGGCGGTGAGCCGATCAGCTTCGAGACCGAATGCTTCTCCATGAATTCCGACATGTCGAAGCGGATCATGGAACGTTCCGAGCCGAAGAGGAACTCGGCGAGCGAGCGCGCCACTTCCGTCTTCCCCACGCCCGTCGGGCCGAGGAACAGGAACGAACCGACGGGCCGCTGCGGGTTTTTCAGCCCCGCGCGCGAACGCCGGATGGAGCGCGCGAGCGCGGAAATCGCCGGGCGTTGCCCCACGACGCGCAGGTGCAGTTCTACCTCCGTGCGCAGCAATTTCTGCGTCTCTTCCTCTTTCAGCGAGTTGACGGGGATGCCCGTCCAGCGCGCGATGACATCCTCCACGTCGTCTTTCGTGACGGCGACGGAGACGAGCATGTCGTCTTCTTCCTGTATGCGCGCGCCGTTCAAATTGTCCACGATGTAGGACGAACGCAGCCGCTCCTCGGTACGCGAACTGCCGCCGCGTTGCGGTGGCTCGCCCCCGCCGATGGTCGGCTCGCGGCGCACGCGCAACTTGACGCGCGCCCCGGCCTCGTCGATCACGTCGATGGCCTTGTCGGGCAGGAAGCGGTCGGGGATGTAGCGGCTCGACTGGTAGACGGCCGCCTCGATGGCCTCTTCGGTGTAGCGCACCTGATGGAAAGCCTCGTAGCGTTCGCGCACGCCGTCCAGTATGCGCACGGCCTCTTCTTCGGAAGGCGGCGGAACTTTCACGGCCTGAAAGCGACGTTCGAGCGAGCGATCCTTTTCGATGGACTTGCGAAACTCGGCGGGCGTCGTCGCGCCGATGCACTGAATCTCGCCGCGCGAAAGCGCGGGCTTCAAAATATTGGCCGCGTCGAGCGAGCCTTCCGCGCTGCCTGCGCCGACGAGCGTGTGGAGTTCGTCGATGAAGACGATGTATTGCGGGTTCTCGACCAACTCGCGCATGATCTGTTTGAGGCGTTCCTCGAACTGCCCGCGATATTTCGTGCCCGCGACGATGAGCGACAGGTCGAGCGAAAGTATCCGCTTGTTTTCCAGAAACAGGGGCACTTCGCCGCGCATGATCCTTTGCGCGAGGCCCTCGACGATGGCCGTCTTGCCGACGCCCGGTTCGCCGATCAAGACCGGGTTATTTTTCGTGCGGCGGCAGAGTATCTGGATGACGCGGTCGATCTCGTTGTCGCGGCCGACGAGCGGGTCGAGTTTATCGTTGGCGGCGTCTTCGGTCAGGTCGCGCGAGAACTCGGCGAGGTGCGGCGTGTCTTTCTTCTGCGAGGCGCGCGGGTCTGCGCCCGTGGCGCGGGCGACTTCCTCGCGCACGGCGGCGAGCCGCAGGCCGCGCTCGTAGAGAATCTCGGCGGCCATCGAACGCTCCTCGCGCAGCAGCCCGAGCAGCAGATGCTCCGTGCCGATGTGGCGATGCTGCAAGCGGTCGCTCTCTTCGTGCGCGAACTGGAGCACGCGCTTGGTTTCGGGCGCGAGCGGGAGTTCGACGCTGGTGGAAATCTTTTCGCGCAAAGGGGCGCGTTGCTCGATATCTTTGCGGATGGCTTCGAGCGAGGCTTGCGCGCGCGCCAGAAAACGCGCCGTGAGCGTCTTGTCTTCGCGCATCAGGCCGAGCAGGAGGTGTTCCGGCTCGATGGCGGGCGCGCCGAATTGCGAGGCCTCGTAGCGCGCGAAGAAGATCACCCGCCGCGCTTTCTCCGTGTAGCGTTCAAACATAAAAACAATTTGCTGAAGTCGCTGATGAAAACTTTGTGGTGTGGCTTCCCGTGGAGAAGCAGAGATAAAAAACTCCTCACGTCTGCCCACGCGCATTATAACCTAATGCGGTGAAAGGCAGAAGAGATGTTAGTTTGCCCGTCGCCCGTGGCCGTTTGCCCGTTGCACGCGAACGGCGCACGACTCAAAGCCGATTTGTTTGAACCACCCGCAACGGAGAACGGACAGCTTTTACTGCGACGGCGCAAAAAAGAGGCCGGAAACTCGCCGCCCTGACAACAAACCAAACTCGCCGCCCTTAATAACAAACCAAAGTCGCCGCACTAACAAACCAAAGTCGCCGCCCTGATAACAAACTTATGACGAATCGCGGGCGACGGCGGCGATTTTAGTTTCAAGCGAGCCGCCCGTCTCGCAGCGAGAGCGTGCGGTCGCAGGCGGCGGCGAGTTGCTCGTTGTGCGTTGCGACGACGACGGCCGCGCCGCGCGTGCGCGCAAGCGTCGAGAGAAGGGCGGCGACGCCCGCGCCGCTCTGCGCGTCGAGATTGCCGGTCGGTTCGTCGGCCAGCACGAGTCGCGGCTCGTGGACGAGTGCGCGTGCGATGGCCGCGCGTTGCTGTTCGCCGCCCGAAAGTTCGCCGGGGCGATGCGCGGCGCGCGCGCTCAAGCCGACCGCATCGAGCATCGCGCTCGCCGCCGCGCGCGCCTCACGCGGTTTGCGCCGCGCAACCAGAAGCGGCAGGGCGACGTTCTCCAGCGCGCTCAGGTCAGGCAGCAGGTGATGAAACTGAAAGACGAACCCGATCTGCTCGTTGCGTACGCGCGCCAGTTCCGCGCCGTGCAGGCGTGTCAACTCGATTTGGCCGAGACGCGCGCTCCCGCCGTCGGCCGCGTCCAACCCGCCGAGCAGGTGCAGCAGTGTTGACTTGCCCGCGCCCGATGCCCCCATCACGGCCAACATCTCGCCCGCCGCGAGCGTGAAAGACACGCCCCGCAACACCTCCAGCGCCGCGCCCGACGGCGATGCGTAAGCCTTGCGTAGTTCGCGCACGTCCAAGAGAGTTTCAAGTTTCAAGTTTCAGGTTTCAGGACTGATAGAAGTTTCAGGTTTCAAGACTGATAGGAGTTTCAGGTTTCAGGTTTCAAGTTTCAGGACTGAAAAATTTCAAATCTCAAATTTCAAGTTTCAGGTTTCGAGATTGAATGTTCGAGTTTTGAGTTTCAAAGTTCAAGTTGAAAACTTTCAGACCTGAAACTTGAAACCTGAAACCTGAAACCTATTCATACCGCAAAGTCTCGGCCGGTCTGACGCGCGCCGCGGCGCGTGCCGGGTAGATCGTCGCGAGCAGGCTGACGACGAAGGCGGAGAGCGCGGCCAGAGCCACGTCGCGCGCGCGCGGGTGGAAAGGAATCGCGCTGAGCGAGTAGATGTCGGCGGGCAGCGAGACGAGATGGTAGCGGTCGCCGAGGAAGCAGGCGACGAGGCCGAGCGCGACGCCCGCGCACGCGCCCGTCGCGCCGATGATCGCGCCCTCGCAGATGAAGACGAGCATGATGCTGCGTGCGCGTGCGCCCATCGCGCCGAGTATTGCGATGTCCGCGCGACGTTCGACGACGACGAGCGCGAGCGTCGTCGTGATGTTGAGCGCGGCGACGAACATGATGAGCGCGATGATGAGCGCGACGGTGCGGCGTTCGAGTTGGAGCGCGGCGAAGAGGGGAGCGTTGGCCTCCTGCCAGTCGAGGGTTTTGAAATCAGCGCCGAGCAATTCGTCGACGCGCGCGGAGGTTTCCGCCGTCCGGTAGATGTCCGCCGTTTCGATGCTGATGAGACTCGCGCCCCCGCCCGGCTTCCCCGCGCCTTCGAGTTCCATCGCGTCCGCGAGCGAGACGTAGAGCCATGACGAATCGTACTCGTAGAGGCCGGAACGAAAAATGCCCGCCACGCGCACACGGCGCGCGCGCGGTTGCAGACCGGGCGATTCCGGCCTCTGCTCGCCCGTCACGATCCAGCCCTCGTCGCCTACGCGCCGGAGTCCCGTGCGCGCCGCCAGTTCCGCGCCGACCACGACCGCAGCGGCAGGCTCGTCGGCCAACTCTCCGAGCGCGCCCGCCAGCGCGTCGCCCGCTTCAACATCTTCAACATCCTCCGTCGCACGCGTGCCTTCAACATCTTTCGCAGCACGCGCGCCTTTAACATCTTTCGCCGCACGTATACCTTCAACCTCTTTCGTCGCGCCGCCGCGCTTCGCGCCGGGGTCGTCGCGTTTGTGCGAAACGTTTTCACGCGCTTCCGCGAACAGGGGTTCGAGCGCGCCTTCGGTCAGCGTGCGGCGAATCTCGCCGAGACTGCGGGCGGATGTCTGTTCGACGCCCCGCACGACGGTATAGGCCGCCCCCTCCGCGCCGCTCAGCAGCGCGCCGGTGTAAGTGGTCGGCGCGGCATCTACCACGCCGGGGACGGTGCGCAGACGCGCGATGACACCCTGCACGTCTTCGATGGCTTTGCCGTCGGCGCGCGTGAGCGTGACGTGTGCCGTGCCGCGCAGGATTTTGTCGCGCATCTCGTCCTGAAAACCGTTCGAGAGCGCGAGCGCGAAAATGAGCGACCCGACGCCGCAGGCGATTCCGGCCACGCCCGCCATCGCCGTGACGCGCGCACTCGCACGCCCGGCGCGCCGCTTCGCGCGCAGGTAACGCAGGGCGAGAAAGAGTTCGTAAGGCATCGGGCGGCTATGATAAACGATGAACGCGGAACGATGAACGCGGAAGGAGGATACGGGAGTCAGGAGTCAGGAGTCAGAGATCGGGAGTCAGAAGTCAGAAGTGGAAAACCGGCGCGCGTTATGCTGATTCCTGTAGTCAGACTCCGGTAGCGATCTCCATTTCGGCTTTTCTCTGTGCCCCTCTGTGTCCTCTGTGTCTGCGGTGGTGAATGCTTATTTCCCTAAGATTCACCACAGAGGCACAGAGGACACAGAGGGGCACAGAGTACAAATCAAATTAGGCCACCGCCCGGACTCCTGACTCCTGTATCCCGGCTCCTGCTTTAACTTCATCGTTCCGCGTTCATCGTTCCGCGTTCATCTGAATTTCGCTTTGGTTTTGTTCAGTAAGACTCGCAGGTTCGGATCGTCGTCGGCCGATTCGTCGTCGGGCGGGCGAAGCTCGTAGAAGGTCGCGGAGTAGTGGCGGAAACGAAATCTGTCGGCCAGATTGACGAGGGCGCGCGTCTCCTGTTCGTGCCACCCGCTCATAGACCAGAGGCGCGGGTCAACGTCGATGAAGACGCGTCGGCCTTGCCGTAAGTGCTGCTGGATTTGATCGTTGAGGCGCGCTCCGGGCCAGCCGCCGCCCGTGCCGATTACGTCCCAGCGGCCGAGGCCGAGGCCACGATAATAGTTTATGGAGACGGTCTGCCCGCCCGCCATCACGACCGCATCCGCAGGCAGACGCGCGAGCCGCGCACGGTAATCTTTCGTCATCCCGTGATTGGCGAGCGTCTGCCGCGTAAACGCATAGGCCACGGAGCCGACGAGCAAGGAAATCGACATCACGGTGGCGCAGGCATAGATGAAGCCGCGCCGCGCGTCGCCGCCCACGTCGCGCCGCGCGTCGCCGCCAGCGCCGCGCGTGCGCGCCGTCCAGCGTCCGACGAGGTAGGAGGCCGAGAGCGGGACGAGGCCGGGAAGCCCGGTCAACTGGTAGCGCGCGTTGATGACGGTGCTGTAGTTCCCGAGCAGCATCAGGTTGCAGAAGAGGCCGACGACGGCCAACGCGAGCAGCGGAGTCCAGCCGCGCGTGCGCCACTCGCGATAGAGCGCGAAGGGCAGCACGGCGACCGCGACCGGCGCGGTGATGAAGAAGAGTTGCGTGAAAGGCAGGAGGTTGGCCGGTCTGACCGGGTGCAACGCGGACTCCGCGCGCATCGAAGCGACCCACCCGTACCATGACTGCCTGTAGCCTCCCACGTCGAGCAGCCACCAGACGGCGAAAGGCGCGAGCGCGCAGAGTAAAAAGATCGCGCATCCGAGCGCCGTCAAAAGCAGTTCGCGTCGCCCGGGTTTCCACCCGTAGCACGCGGGCGCGAGGACGAGCCACAGGCCGAAGAACCCGACCGGCTCGCGTATGTTGACGCACAGGCCGAGCAACGCCGCGCCCGCCAGCACTTGCCAGATTTTGTGCGCCCGCACGCCGCGCAGGTGCATCGTGAGCGCGACCGAGAGCAACAGCAGCGAGGGCGTTTCCGTCATGGCCTGCCCGCTGTAGACGATGAAGATGGGCGAGAGCGCGAGCATAAGAGCGGCCACGGTCGCAGCCCTGTGTGACGCCGTCAAATCGCGCGCGAGCGTCCAGCAGGCGACGACGGCGAAGGGCGACTGGAAGACGACCATGTATTTAAAGAGCAGGTAGGCGTGCTCCGCCTGCAACCCGAAGAGAGCATGCGCGACGCGGTAGGCCGCGTGGTTCGTGAAGATGAAGAGCATCCGCCCGAAGAGCATCGAGGACGGCTGGCCTCGCACGGCGTTGACCGTGTAATCGAGCGCGTCCCAATCCCCGGCGAACGGGTCGATGAAAAAGATCGTGAGAAGGAGGCCGAGCGTGGCGGGCAGAAGCCAGAAGCGCCATGCGCGCCGCAGCGAGGGGAGCGCGGCGGCGGCGTCGCCGTAGTCGGCGCCGTTGTCACGTGGCGCGGGGGCGGGGGCGGCGTGCGGCGCGCGGGCGTCGTCGTCAGCCGCTGTTGTGGCGTCGGCTGGTCGTCGCGGGGTCGCTGTCGCCGGGGTTGCTGTTGCCGCCGCGTCGGCGCTGGTCTTCGGGCGTGAGAGACTCAATCAGTTTGTTGTCGAACGATTCTTCGGGACGTTTGACCATCGTCAGGCGATTGCCGCGATCATTGTACGCGACCTCGTCCATAATGTTGTAAATCAGGAGCACGCCGCGCCCGGAAGTTTTGAACAGGTTGGCGGGGTCGCGCGGGTCTGGAATCTCTTTGACGTTGAAGCCCTCGCCTTCGTCTTCGATGGTGAAGCGCGCCTCCTTCGGGGAGAGGTCGGCCGTGATGCGGACGAGTTTCCGCTGGTCGTACTTGTTGCCGTGCTTGACGGCGTTGACGAAAGCCTCGTCGAGCGCGATGAAGAGATTGGAACGTTCCGGGTTGATAATGCCGAGTTTGGTCACGCGCTCGTGCAGGTAATGCAGGACGCCGTTCATCAGAGAGAGATCGCTCGGCAACTCGAACTCGATGCGCTCGCGCACGAACGGCATGACCTTCATGTCTTCGACGAAGCGCAGTTTGTAGCCGAGCGTCTTCTCGACGATGGCTTGCAGTTCCTGCTTGTCGTAGGGGCGGCGCAGGTAGTTGGCCGCGCCCATCTTGAAGGCTTTGACGAGGCCGGGGTGCTGCGTGTCCTCCGAAGAGACGACGACGGGCACGACCAGGCGCTTGCGCTTGATCTCGCTCAAAATTTGCACGCCGCCCTCGGCGTCTTCCGTCAGGTCG
>DASQMC010000049.1:0-20101 GCA_035645695.1 Pyrinomonadaceae bacterium | reverse complement strand
GGACGGCTGGCGCGGTTACGACGGACTCGTTGATGTCGGTTACGCTAAACATTATCGCGTCCATCATGGACAGAACGAGTTCGCTAATGAAGTGAGTCATATCAACGGCATTGAGAGTTTCTGGAGTTACGCTAAGCGTCGCTTGCAGAAGTTCAACGGCGTGCCTGCGGCCACTTTCAACCTGCACTTGAAAGAGTGCGAATGGCGCTTCAACCATCGGCACGATAACTTGTATCTTGAACTGTTAAGACTGTTGCGGCATCATCCGCTATAACCGTCTTAACTTCATCAGACCCATCACAGATATTACATGCGGGTTCACCGGTCAGGCCGTGTAGTTCCTGAAATTGAAATAACCGTGTGCGCCTCGTTGAAAATTCTGGAATTTCCTATCTCAGAGTGGCCGGCTCCAAAATTTTTTCAGGAGAAATAAGGATGAAGATTAAGTTCTTTGCATTAGTCGCAGTGCTCGCGTGCGTAGCTCTCTTCGAGCCGCTCGCCAGCGCACAGATTACGCGCGGCTCGATTGCGGGCAACGTCCGCGACGAGTCGGGCGCGATTGTCTCCGGCGCGCAAGTCACGGTTTCGTCGGCGGGCAGAAACATTAACAGAACCGCGACCACTGACGAGGATGGCTTCTACCGCGTCGGCGCGCTCGACCCCGGCACCTATATCGTGATTATCGAGCGGGCGGGCTTCTCCAAAGTGGAGAATCGCGAAGTTATCGTCAGCACCTCGCTCGAAACCACTTTTGACGCTCAACTAAGGGTCGGCAGCGTCACGGAGTCCGTAGACGTGACCGCCGCCGCCGAGGGCATCACCCTGAACAAGACCAACCCGACGCTCGGGTTGAACGTGGGCAATCGTCAGGCGGTGGAATTGCCCCTGTCTGCCGGCCGCGACGTGAATCAAATCGCCCTGCTCGCTCCTCTGGCTGTCCCGGCTCCCGGCTCGACCGGCATCTCGGTCAACGGGCAGCGAGCGCGCAACAACAACTTCACGATTGACGGAACCGACAACAACGACATCAGCGTGACGCTCCCCACTTCGTCCATCATCCCCGAGGCGGTCGCCGAGTTTCAGGTTCTGACCAACGCCTACAGCGTAGAGTTCGGGCGCAACTCGGGCGCGCAGATCAACGTCATCACCCGCTCCGGGTCGAACGACTTCCACGGCGACCTCTTTGAATACTATCGCGGCAGCCGCCTCAACGCCCTGACCAATGTCGAGAAGCGCAGCGGGCTGACGCGCCCCGGCCGCTTCGTCCGCAACCAGTTCGGCTTCGCCGTCGGCGGCCCCGTCCACCTGCCGCGCTTCGGCGAGGGCGGCCGTTCGATCATCAGCGGGCGCGACCGCACCTTCTTCTTCACGGCCTATCAGGCAGACCTCCAGCGTTCCGGCGCGACGCTCGGCGCATCCATCAGAATCCCGACCCAGGCCGGTTTCGCCGCGCTCAACTCCGTTCCGCTCCGCGCGGCGACCTCGACGACCCCGGCGCAGACTGCCGCGAGCCGTCAAGCGGTGCTCAACTCGCTGTCGTTCCTGAGTAGTGTTTACGCCCTGAATCCGACTTTCACGAGCGTCAACACGACCGCCGCGGTCGTCAACGGTGTCGGCATTCAGACCGGCCTCGTCACCATCCCGCGCGTAGCCCCGACCGACACGTACAACTTCCTGATGCGCTTCGACCACAGGATCAGCGAAAACGACAACCTGACGTTCCGCTACTCGCGCGATGCCGGTTACAACACGAACTTCACCAGCAACACGCAGTTCGGCTCCATCTTCGCGGCGCAGCAGACCACCATCGATCAGAACATGGCGCTCAGCGAGACGCACGTTTTCAACTCGAATCTGGTCAACGAGTTTCGCGGCTCTTACATCCGCCGCAACCTCGCCTTCCCCGAAAACGATCCGACGACGCCGACCACGGCCATCACCGGCTTCTTCACCATCGGCGGCCTCAGCAACTTCCCGCAGGGGCGCATCCAGAACAGCTACCAGTTCAGCGACACGTTGAGCTGGCTGACGGGTCGCCATGCCGTCAAGTTCGGCTTCGACATCCGCCACATTCACCTCTTCAACAACGCGGCCTTCAATACGAAGGGGTCTTTCACCTTCGCGAACTTCGCGAACTTCCTGAACAACGTCGGCACGCAGTTCACGCAGGCGTTACAGGTTTCGTCCTTCGACGCGCGCCAGTGGCAGCAGGGTTATTTCGTGCAGGACGACTTCCGCATCACGCCGAACCTGACGCTCAATCTCGGCCTCCGGTATGACACGGCGAACTACCCGTTCGGCTTCTTCGGCGCGACCGACGCCGCGTCGCTCGCCGCGCTCGTGCCCGGCCCCGCCAGAAGGGACAACAACAACTTCGGCCCGGCCATCGGCTTCAACTACAGCCCGCGCGCGACCGAAGGAATGCTCGGCGCGTTGTTCGGCGACGGGCGCACGGTCATCCGCGGCGGCTATCGCAAGAACTACGATGTCCTGTTCTACAATATCCTGACGGTCAACGGTGCGAACTTCCCGCGCGTCTTCACGGGCATCTCCGATAACCCCGTGGATGTCTTCCCGAGCGTCGCCCCGGTTGCGGGCGCGCCCACCTTCAACCCGCTGTCCACTTACGTCAACAGCCCCGAGGATTTGGCGACGCCCGAGTCGCACATCTACAGCCTGACGATGCAGCGTGAGATGGGTCGTGATTACGTGCTGGAGATCGGCTACAGCGGAAGCACTTCGCGCAACCAGATCAATCAGCTACAGGCGAACAACGCGGTCTTGACCGAGGCGCAGGCCGCGCTCGTCCGCAGCACGGGCAACCCGCTCGCCATCCCCACCGTGCAACAGCGCCGCGCGTTCCCGCAGTTCGGCTCGCGCGTCCTGATCGCCAGCACGGCGAGGGCGAACTACAACGCCGGCTTCGTCTCCTTCAACCGCCGTGTGGGCGGCGAGGGACTGCTGCGCAACCTGCAAATCGGCGCCCACTACACGTTCAGCAAGCTCATGAGCGACAACGACGAGTCGCTCGGCGTGGCGGGACTCGCAGACAGTTCGCCGCAGGTTCCGCAGGACTTCAGGAACATCGCGGCGGAGCGAAGCGTGTCGGCCTTCGACCGCCCGCACCGCTTCGCCGTCAACTACGTCTGGGAATTCCCGACGCCTGGCTTCGCGGAGAACAACGGGTTCCTCAAGCGCGTCTTCGGCGGCTGGCAAATCTCCGGCGTCACGACCGGCACTTCCGGTCAGCCCTTCACGATCATCGCGGGCGTCGATACCAACGGCAACGGCGCGGGCGGCGACCGCCCGGACGTGAACCCGAACGCGCCCCTGATCGCCGACCCTGTGACGGGCAACCTGCGCACGTTCACGGCTCCGGGACGCTTCATCGTGCCGCGCAACGCAGCCGGCAACATCCTGACGTTCAGCATGGCGAACGGCGGCAGCCTCGGCAGGAACACCCTGCGCGCGCCCGCCTTCTACAACTCGAACGTCGGCATCCAGAAGCGGATCTACATCGACGAGATACGCAGGTTCACCTTGCGCGCCGACTTCCTGAACGCTTTCAATCAGGACAACTACGGCATCCCGGTCTTCAACCTGAGCAGCGCCAGCTTCGGCCAGAATCTCAACAACTTTGGCGGGCGCACGATCACGGTCAGTGGCAAGTTCACCTTCTAATGTAAAGGTTGTGTGTTCTGTGCATTTTCAAGGCACATTGCGGAGGGCGCCTCGCGGGAGGCGCCCTCATTTTTTTCCCTATCCGGGGCGCATTCGCAAAGGATTTCCTTTACGGGCGTATCCCTCTTAGGGTTATATCTTCTACCGGGTCGGTTTGAGAAAAGAAATTTGAGAATGTTCGTTGAATTACCGGGCAACGGACTATAGAGAACTCTTCGCTCTCTCTCTTACACCACAATCCGGCGACAGGTTTTAAGGAGTAACGGAAAATGAAGGCACGAACCATTTTGCTCGCGCTGGTTATCCTTTGCGCGGCCGGTTCTAACGACGCGCTCTCGCAAGAGGCGGTGGAGATCGAGATTCTTCATTGCAGTTGGACGAAGGAGAGGATCAGGCAGAGACCTTCCATGTTGCCCTTCGCCTCACCCGACGAATTAATTCGCCAGTCGCAGAGAGAATCGCAGCTTGCCGCGGCGCGCAATTCCTCGAACAAGGGCGCGGCGGGCAAGATAGAGTCTCAAATCACCAATCACGAACAGGCAATGGCGAAGGCGAGCCAGACAGACCCGCCCGGCGACGCTTACAAGTATGTGGTGAAGCTCAGGAACAACGGCAGTAAGGTGATCAAATCCATCGACTGGGACTATCTTTTTCTTGACCCGGACACCTCGGCAGTCGTATCGCGCCACCAGTTCACGAGCGACGACACCATCAAACCCGGCAAGAGCAAAGAGATCAGCGTGCTTTACCTCAATCCCCCGGTCAAGACGGTCAGCGCTAAGATGCTCGGTAAAAAGACCAGGGCAAACTTCAAGGAGCAGGTGGTGTTGATGCGCGTTCAATTCTCGGACGGCTCGGTCTGGCAGCATCCTTAAGGTACCCCGGCGAGCAAATCCACCTTACCGGCGCGCCGGGGACGGAACACGCGCGGCCTCACCTCAGGAGGCGTTCGTCCCTCCGAATAATACCAACTTGCAATAATAAAGAGAGTTCGGGTGGAAGGTCAGCGAGGCGTGGCGATGTCGCCTTCGATCATGCGCGCGAGGCCGTCGAAGTCCAGAACATGAACGGGCAGGCCGAGTTGGCTCTCAAGCTCTTTGAGTTGCATCCCGTCGAGCATGACGGGTTCATCGCTCTTGAAGGCCGCGCTCGGAATGACGACAAAGCCGCCCCTGATTTGACCGCGCGCGGCAAGCACGTCTCTACCCGTCATCAATCCCGCGACGACGATGTCGGGTCCGAAATAATCGTTCTCGACCGCCGAGACGTGGAGACGCGCGCCGAAGCGTTCGTTGAGACGGCCGATCAAATCGGCGAGTACGGGCGCGAAGAGTTTGCCCGTCAGGATCGTGCCTTCGAGGTTCGCCCGGTCGGCGGGCGGGCGGCGAGAGAGTCGGCGAGAGAGGCGGCGGAAGTCTTCGTAAAAGGAGCGCACCATGCCGACGCCGTCTTCGATCTGCGGGTAGTCGCCGTAGTGCCTGCGCGAGGGAACATTCATGCCGGCGCGCAGGTAAAACTCGTCGCCGAGAAAAGCGAAGTTCGTGCCGAACCGGACGTGCAACTCTCGCTGCAATTCCTTCACTTGCCGGATCGTGCGGCGGCAGAATTCGGGCGTGACGGGCGTCAGGCGCGCGTCGGTGTTATAGCGCGTGAGGCCGAGCGGCACGATGGCGACGCTGCGAACGAGTGGATAATCGGCGGAGAGGTCGCGGACGGTGCGCTCCAGAATCTCGCCGTCGTTGATCTCCGGGCACAGGACGACCTGCGCGTGAATCTCGATCCCGGCGTCCAGCATGCGCCGCATCTTCGAGCGGATGTCCGCGCGTTGTTTATCGACGCCGAGCAGGTAGGCGCGCACGTCAAGGTCGGTCGCATGCACGGAAACGTACTGCGGCGTGAGGCGTTGTTCGACGACGCGCCGCATCTCGGCCTCCGTGATCGAGGTGAGCGTCGTGTAGTTGCCGTAGAGAAATGAGAGGCGCACGTCTTCGTCGCGAAAGGAGAGCGCGGGGCGCGCGTCGGGCGGGTTGCCGTGACAGAAGCAGAAGAGGCATTCGTTGGCGCACTGGCGCGGCACTATGTTCTCGAACTGTAGTCCGAAATCCTCGCCCTCGCCGCGCTCGATCTCCAGCTCCCACTCCTCGCCGTTACGCTTCAACACGTCGAGCGTCAACTCGGTTTCGCCGCCCGTCTGGAAACGGAAGTCGAGGTAATCGCGCACGGTGCGACCGTTGACGCGCAGGATGCGGTCGCCCGCTTCGAGTTCCAACTCCTCGGCAAGACTCGCGGGCGCGACCTCCGAGACTTCCACGCCGCGTCGGCGAATCTGCGTGATGGCTGGTGTGACGGCGAATTCGTACATCTTAAATCAACAACTCTCTGGTAAAGACCGACAGGCCGCAATCCGTGCCCCCGTCGAAACGGATAGTATCAACTATCGCGAAGCCGGATTCAACTCGTCGCGTCAAAACGCCGCACCGGGATGAGGCAATCCGACCTTCCCGGTTGCCGGAACGGCATGTATTGACAACTCCGTGCGCCAGCCTCTAAGGTATTTCAACGGCCGGTTTTTCCGTCCGTCTCCCGCTGCTCTTACCAATTCCACGGCAAGACTCTTAATTGACCCGACTTGCGCGCTTACAAACCCGAGCGCGGCCACGCTTGCGCTGTCGCCCGAAATCACGGAGAACTATGCCGGAGGGCACAGTGCTTGCCGGCAAATATTCAGAGCCGCGCTGCGAAGCCCCACTCGAAGCGGCCGGGTGTTACCAAAGGATTTACATCTAACAATGAGCATGCCCGCCGAGACTATCCCCGACGAACCAATCGCACCGAACACGCCTCCTGCGTCAACCGCCCACGGACAGACGACCGTCCTGCTCGCGGAAGACGACGCGGCGGTGCGCCGTTATCTCGAAGTCATCCTGCGCCGCGCGGGCTACAAGGTGATCTGCGCGGCGAACGGTCTCGAAGCGGTCAAGGCCGCGATGTCGTCAAAAGTTGACGCCGTCGTGACGGACGCTTTGATGCCGCTCCTGAACGGGCATGAACTCTGCCGTTACCTGCGCGCACGCCCCGAACTCGCACACATCCCCATCCTGCTCCTGAGCGGACTCGAACCGAACGCCGCCGCGCCCTTGTCGGGCGACTACGCCGACGCGCACCTTAGCAAGCCCGTGCGCCCGGATGATTTCACCGATTGCCTCGCGAAGTTGCTCCGCACACGCAACTGATCTCAACTGCGCTACACGATCAAACGGCCGCCGCGCGGCTACACGAAGAATCAAGCCACCGGGCGACAACAAAGCAAGCCGCGAAACGACGACAGGACAAGGTCGGGGGCAGCGACGGTTATAGCGAATTGCAAATGGCTATAATAGCCGCGTTCGGCAGTGAGGAAGTTCCGGCTCCCGGGAAAATTTAAGGAGCCCCGTCAGCGGCGACACAATCGCGCGTTGCAATGTGTCGCCGCTGGCGGAGCTCCTTAAATTTTCTCTGCCCTTTATCCCCGTGCTCAGCGCGGGGCTATTGACCGTCGCCGCTTCGCGGATTCAACTGATGGTTATGTGCAGCCCGGGTCGTGCGCGCCGCAGGACATCTAAACCGTCGCCGTCGAACTTGCGCCGAGCATATCGTCGAAGGCGGAGTATTCGAGATTTTGCGCCTGCGCGACGGCTTCGTAGGTCAGCTTTCCGGCGTAGGTATTGACGCCCGCCTTGAGGCCGGGGTCGCTCGCAACCGCCCCGAGGAATCCCTGGTTCGCCAGTTTCAAAGTGTAGGGGAGGGTCGCGTTCGTCAGCGCGAAGGTCGAGGTGCGCGGCACCGCGCCCGGCATATTGGCGACGCAATAATGGAGCACGCCTTCGACATAGTAGGTCGGGTCGCTGTGCGTCGTCGGGTGCGTCGTCTCGATGCAGCCGCCCTGATCCACGGCCACGTCAACGATGACCGCACCGTTCGGCACTATCTTCAACATCTCGCGCGTGATGAGTTTCGGCGCGGCCGCGCCGGGTACGAGCACCGCGCCGACGATCAGATCGGCGTCGGCAATCGCGCCTTGGATGGCGTAGGCCGACGAGGCGAGCGTCGTGATGCGCGAGAGAAAGATGTCGTCGAGTTCGCGCAGGCGGTCGAGATTGTTATCGATGATCGTGACGTGCGCGCCGAGGCCGACGGCCATCTTCGCCGAGTTCGTGCCGACGACGCCGCCGCCGATAATCACGACCTTCGCCGCCGGGACGCCGGGAACGCCGCCGAGAAGCACGCCGCGCCCGCCGCTCATCTTCTCAAGATATTGCGCGCCCACCTGAATCGCCATGCGTCCCGCCACTTCGGACATCGGCGTCAGAAGCGGGAGCGTGCCCTTTTTGTCAGTGATCGTCTCGTAGGCGACGCCCGTCACTTTGCGTTCGAGCAGTTGCCTGGTGAGTTCGACATCGGGCGCGAGGTGCAGATAAGTGAAGAGCAGTTGGCCTTCGCGCATGCGCGGGTATTCGGGCGCAACCGGCTCTTTCACTTTAACGATCATCTCGCCCTCGGCCCACACGTCGTCCGCGCTCTCTAGGATCGTCGCGCCCGCGCGCTCGTACAACTCGTCCTCGAAGCCCGAGCCTTCGCCCGCGCCGCGCTCGACGACAACCGTGTGTCCCGCGTCCACCAGAGCGCGCACGCCCGCAGGCGTCATCCCGACGCGGTATTCGTTATCCTTGATCTCTTTGGGGAGTCCTACTAGCACTTATTTAACCTCCAGAGGTCAGAGGCCGGAAGTCAGGGGTCGGCGCGGTCTTTTACAGACCTCTGACCTCCGGCCTCCGACCTCCGTGTTATTCAAAATTCACTTCGTCAATTTGCGCGCGTTGCAGCTTCCCGCTGTAGTCAACGTAGATCGACTTCCACTCGGTGAAGATGTCGAGCACCTGCGTGCCCGCTTCGCGGTGGCCGTTGCCGGTGGCCTTCGTGCCGCCGAAGGGAAGGTGAACTTCCGCGCCGATGGTCGAAGAATTAACGTAGAAGATGCCCGTGTACATGTCGTTCATCGCGTGGAACGCGCGGTTCACGTCCCGCGTGTAGATCGCCGCCGACAGGCCGTAGCGCACGCCATTCGCGATCTCGACCGCCTCTTCCAGATTGTTCGCCGGGATGACGGCCGTAACGGGGCCGAAAATTTCTTCCTGCGCGATGCGCATACCGGGCGCAACATCCGTGAAGACGGTCGGCTCGATGAAATAGCCGTTGGCGTGCGCGCCCGTGTCGAGACGGCGGCCGCCCGTCGCAAGTCGCGCGCCGTCTTCTCTCTCGCCGACTTCGATATAGCCCATGATTTTATGAACCGCGTTGGCGTTGATGACCGGCCCCATGTCGGTGTCTGCGTCCGCGCCGTCGCCGACGCGCAAACCTTCGGCGCGCTCGACGAGTTTCTGCGTAAACTTTTTATAGACCTTCTTGTGCACGACGATGCGCGACGATGCCGTGCAACGCTGGCCTGACGTGCCGAACGCGCCCCAGACCGCGCCCTCGACGGCGAGGTCTATGTCGGCGTCCTCCATCACGATGATGACGTTCTTGCCGCCGAGTTCGAGCGAGCAGATGGCGTTGCGGTCGGCGCATGCGCCCGCGATGAGCCGCCCCGTCTCGGTCGAACCGGTAAAGGAAATCAGGCGCACGTCGCGATGTTCCGTCAGCGGCTTGCCCGCCCCTTCGCCGTAGCCCGTCACCATATTGACGACGCCGCGCGGCACGCCCGCTTCCTCGCAAGCCTTGATGAGGTTATAGGTCGAAAGCGGCGTATCTTCGGCCGGTTTGATAACGACGGTGTTGCCGCACACGAGCGCGGGGATGAGTTTCCACGAAGGGATCGCCATCGGGAAATTCCACGGCGTGATCAACCCGCATAGGCCGACGGGCTGGCGCACGCACATCGCAAACTTGTCGGGCATCTCGGCGGGCGTCGTGTAGCCGTGCAGGCGTCGGCCTTCGCCCGCCGTGTAGAAGGTGCAATCGATGGCCTCCTGCACGTCGCCGCCCGTCTCTTTCAAGACCTTGCCCATCTCGCGCGTCATGTCGGCGGAGTGAGAGTCTTTGTCGCGGATGAGAATGTTGCCGAGCCGGAAGAGTATCTCGGCGCGGCGCGGCGCGGGCATCCTGCGCCAGCCTTCCGCCGCCGCCTTCGCGGCCGCGACGGCGCGTTCCACATCCTCCGCCTGGGAGACGGGGAAACGGCCGATCACGTCGCGCGTGTCGGCCGGGTTGACGTTCTCGAAATACTCTCCGCCGGAGGCCGCGACCCACTCGCCCCCGATGTAGTTGCTGTAAGTTTTGACCGACGCACGCGCGCCGCCCTTCCGGCCGTTACCGTTCGCGCCTGCCACCTGCCGCGCTGCCGTGGTTGCCGTGCGCGAGCCCTTTTTCGTCGCCCCGCTTAACGCTTTTTTCGCCTGTGCCATAAGTTGAGTTTCAAGTTTCAAGTTTCAGGTTTCAAGTTAAAGACCGAAGAATATCAGTCCTGAAACCTGAAACCTGAAACCTGAAACTTATTGATATGTGAACTGGATGATCGTCTGCGTGATCAGGTTGCGGCGGTCGAGGAACGTCACGTTCATCACTACCGCGTCGCCGACCTTGAGATTATTGATGACGCGCTCGAACTCTGCGAGCGTGTTGACCGGGATGCGATTGACGCGCTGGATAACCATGTTCTCGCTGATCTGCGCGTCGTAAGCCAGCCCGCTTTGATCCACGTCGCGCACGAGAAGGCCGCGCACGCCCTTGAGATTTCGCTCGTTGGCGAGTTGCGGGGTCAGTTCGCTCAGGGTAAGCCCGAGAGCCGGGCGGTCTGTGTTGCCCGGCTTGTCGGAGTTCAATTTCGGGAGCGTGGGCGCGGCGTTCGGCGTCGGCGTCGCTTCGGCCGCGCCGCGCGGCGGACGCTCGCCGACCGAGACGCTGACGGTGCGACGTTCGAGTTGGCCGTTCACGTCGCGCAGGAAAGTGAGTTGCACCGTCTCGCCGACGGGCGTGCTCGCCACCTTGTTGATCAAGTCCTGCGAGTTGGCGATTGGCTTCGCGTTGAACTCGGTGATGATGTCGTTGACCTGAATTCCGGCGGTGCGCGCCGGGCCTTCGCGCACGTCCGTGATGATCGCACCCTTGGCATCCTTCATCCCGTAGACGCGCGCGAACTCGGCCTTCACCGAATCGAGCAGCACGCCGAGATAACCGCGTTTGACGCGGCCGCCCGAGACGAGTTGACTGTAAACGAAGCTGGCCTCGTTCGACGGCAGGGCGAAACCGATACCGTTATAGTCGCCGGTCGAGGTGGCGATCTGCGAGTTGATGCCGATGACTTCGCCGCGCATGTTGACGAGAGGGCCGCCGGAGTTGCCGCGGTTGATGGCGGCGTCCGTCTGTAAGAAACGTTGGAAACTGGAAGAGACGGGCGTCGTGCGTTCGCGCGTCGAGATGATGCCCGCGGTAACGGTCTGGTCGAGGCCGAAGGGCGAGCCGACGGCCAGCACCCAGTCGCCCACCTGCGCCTCGTCGGAGTTGCCGAGTTTCACCGTCGGCAAGTCTCGAACCGATTCGACTTTGATGACCGCAAGGTCTGTCTCGTCGTCTTCGCCGACCACGCGCCCGCGCATGAGTTCGCCCGACTGCAAGCGCACAGTGATGCGCGTCGCGCCTTCGACGACGTGCTGGTTCGTCAGGATGTAACCTTTCGGATCGACGATGAAGCCGCTCCCGACGCCGCGCGAAGGGCGCTGCGGCATCTGACGGCGAAACATCTCCATCAGCGGATTGTCGCCCTCGCCGTCCTTCTCGTCGGAGTCGTCATCCTTGTTGCTGTTGTCGTTCCCGTTGCCGTTGCCGCCGCTGCCGGGGCTGCGCTCGGCCTTCTGCGGCGCGGAAACCGTATCGATGTTGACGACGGCCGGTTCGACGCGTTGCGCGATCTCGGCGAAAGACGCGGAGAGGGCTTCAGGGGCGCGTGCGTTTTGCGCCGCACGCTGCGTGTCGTTCTGCGCCACGGTAGTTCGTCCCGCGAGCATCGCCCCGACGCCGACGCCGACCACGAGACACGCTAAGCCGAGCGCCGCGATCCACACCCGCAGGCGACGCAAGATAGCGCGCTCCGCCTCATTCGTTTGGCCCTGGGGAAGTTGATACATAGAACTTTTACCGCTTTCTACCGCTCTTGAAACATGACGGCCGCCCGCGCCCAGCGTGCGCCCTTTCGATTGCCGTCCGGGTTGGCAATTCAGCCCCGGTTGCCCGGAGCACATATTCGCAGCCCTGTACGCGAAGCGAAGTTTGTCGAGTATAACGAATCGCCCGACGCGCCGCAAAGCAACAGGCGCGCGGCTCATGTCCTAAATTGGTTTGTACTCTGTGCCGCCTTTGTGTCCTCCGTGCTGCGGTGTTGAAGTGACTGTTATAACCATTCACAACCGCAGGCACGGAGGACACAGAGGCGGCACGGAGGAAAGCTGAAAATCAAGACACTTGTCGGCGCGTGGCCGGGTCGGCGCGGAGCGGGAAAAGATCGTCAGGCGACTTCTGCTTTGCGTGCCTTATCGTTCGCGCGCCGCTCCCGCCTCTCGCTCCAGCGCATTTCCGAGACGATGATTCCGGCGAACACGAGCGCCGCACCCGCCCACCCGCGACCGCCCATCCATTCGCTCGCGCCGATGGCGGCGACGGCGAAGGCCGTGGCGAAGACGGGTTCGAGGCTGAAGATGATGGCCGCGTGCGTGGCGGAGGTGCGCGCCTGACCCCACGTCCAGAAGAGAAACGCGCCGACGGTGCCGACCGTCGCCAGATAGACGAGTTGCCACAGGATGCGCCCGCTCCAAGCGAGCGGCAGAGTTTCGCGCACGAGCACGGCGGGCAGCGCGTCCGCGCCCGCGAAACTCACCCACACGCGCAAGCCCACCCACACGACGGCGAACAGAGCGGCGATACAGGCGATCTGTAAGACGGTCAACTGCCTCACGTCGTAGCGGCGCGCCCAGATGCTCATCAGCGTGATGTGCAACGCAAACAAGCCGGTCGCGGCGAGCGTCAACATGTCGCCGAGGTTAACGCTCGTGTCCGCCCCCTGCGGCGCGAGGATCAACAACCCGCCTAAGGTCGCGAGCACGACGCCGAGCAAATTTTCGACGCCCGGCCGCACGCGCAGGATCAGGTAAGCGACGAACGGCACGAGCGGCGTCGTCAGTCCGGTGACGAAGGCGGACTTCGAGGCGGTCGTGTAAACCTGTCCCGCCGCCTGCAACCCGAAGCCGACGCCCATCAGGAGGCCGAGCACCGCGCCCGCGCGCCACTGCTCGCCGCGCGCTTGCACGAGCCTCCGCGGAAACATCAATGCCAGCAACAACGCCGCACCCGTGAACCGGACGAACATGTAGGCCATCGGCGGCCACACCCCGAGGATGTCCTTCGCCATGAAGAAGGTCGAACCCCAGATGAGCGTCGTCAACATCAACGCGCCGTCCGCCGCCAGATTGAATTTCGGTCGCATGGGAATAGTGAGCAGTAAGCAGTAAGCAGTGAGCAGTAAGCAGTGAGATGTGAGCAGTGAGCAGTTTGAATAGTAACGCGGAAACCTGCCTTAACTGCTTACTGCTCACTGCTCACTGCTCACTCTTTCACGGTCTGAGCAGAACTTTCAGGACGCCGCTTTCCGTGGCGCGTTGCATTGCGCGCACGCCGTCGGCGAGCGGGAACTCTTCGCTGACGAGGCTCGCGACATCTACGGCGTCGCGCGCGAGCAGTTCGAGCGCGGGGGCGAAGCGTCCGCAGCGCGAGCCGACGACGCTGATCTCATCGACGACTATGCGCGCGGCGTCGATCTCGGTCGCACCGTGGAAAGTTGACTTCAGGACGAGCACGCCGCGCGGTCTTGTTAGCCCGACGGCGAGCGCGAAGCCGTCGCCCGCGCCCGACGCTTCGACGACCACATCAAAGAAGCCCGACCACTCGCGCGGCAACTCGCGCGCGAGCGCGGTTTGCACCCCGCGCCCGCGCGCGATCCGCAGTTTGTTTTCGTGTTTGCCGACGAGCGTGACCGAGGCCGCGCTTTGCGCCCGGATGGCCTGCGCGCAGAGCAAACCGAGTTTGCCGTCGCCGATGACGGCGACGCGCGTGTCGCGGTTAATCCGCACGCGTTCCATAATGCCGCACGCCGCCGCGAGCGGTTCGGCGAAGACGGCGCGTTCATCCTCTATCTCGTCCGGCACGGCCAGCAAATTCACGACCGGCAAGCGCAGGAACTCCGCGAACGCGCCGTCGCGCCCGAGAATGCCGAGCACCGTGCGTTGCGGACAATGACGCGCGTCGCCCGCCACGCACGACTCGCAGCGCCCGCACCCCGCGTTGATCTCGCCGACCACGCGCCGCCCCACGAGGAGCGACTCGTCCGGCGCGCTCTCCACCACGCCGACAAACTCGTGGCCGAGCGTTCCGGTAAAATTCGCGTAACCGCGCGCGATCTCGACATCGGTGTTACAAATCCCCGCCAGGCTGACGCGCACCACGGCCTCGCCCGCCTCTTCACCTCGCGGCGCGGCCGTCTCCGCCACTCCCAACCCGCCGTTCTCGTATCTCAGAGCCTTCATAACTTTTAGTAAATCGTGAATCGACTTTTAGTAAATCGCGAATCGTAAATCGTAAATAGATTCAATCAGGCTTTTATCTATTCACGATTTACGATTCACGATTCACGGCTTTTATTCACGATTTACGATTCTCGTCCTTAAAATCTTTTCGTCCTCATGTAAACGTTCGCGGCGTTGAGTTCGACCGTCTGCTCTCGGCCGGCGACGTTGACGGGGTGTCGCCAGGTAATTTCCTGCGCGCCTTCCAGCGTGGCGTGTATCCACCAGCGGCCGGGTGGAACGTAGACGACGGTTTGACCGCTCGCGTCGAGTTGCGTGCGGACGGGCTGGCGCGCGCCCATGCGCCGCACGATGAAGTCTTCAAAACGCTGGCCGGGGCGACGCTCGTCGAAAAACTCGCGCTGCGCCGCCGCCATATCAATCGAGTAAAGCTGGACGGGCACCGGCACTTTGGCAGCGGCGGCGTCGGAGTTCAGCCCATTGCCGCCGGGTCGCGGCAGAAGGACGATGCGCAGCAGCGTGTCGCGCGTCTGCCCCGCCCTGCCGAGACTGTGCGGAGCGTCGTCAACCGGCAGGCCGCGATAGACGAGCCATCCCGCCCCGGCCAGCGCGACGACGAGCGCGACGCGCAAGGTGGCGACGAGCCAACGATGTGTGGGAACGGAGTTGTTCACTTAGAAGATCGAATCCTGTGTCTAAACCGCTACGCGCCCCGGCGTGCCCGCACGCGATTGGGCTTTGCCGTGCGCCCGGCGATTCAAGCACACGGCAAAACCCGCCTCGCTCACAAATTCTGAGAGAGCGCGCGCCGCTCTATTTCTTTAAACTGCGGACGTGAACGACAAGCGCCTCCATCTCGGCGCGGGATAGTTTTTTGGCGAGGGCGGGCATCTTCTTGCCGCGCCCGTTGCTGATGGAGTTGTAGATGCGTTCGTCGCTCGCCTCCGCCTGCCACGCGGCGTCTGTCAGGTCGCGCGCCTTATTAAACTTCGCCTTGAGCGTCTTCGCGCGCCCGTCCCTGCCGTGACACGTCGCGCACTTGCCGTCGAATATTAGACGCGCGTCGCGCTCCGTCTTTCCCGCTTGAGCGGTCGCCCGCGGCGTCCCCTTGACGCGCTCGACTGCGCCCGCCCACGAGAGCAACAGCAGAGGGACGGCGAGTCCGCTCGCGGCGATTGCCTGAACAAGATGTTTCATGTCATGTTCGCCCCGCTTCGTTCGGTTGTCCCTTGTGCGCGAGCCCGTTCGGCCATCGCCGCCGCCGCCGGAGCGTCAGGCCATCAATCCTTTTTCGCGCAACGCGCTCTCCAACTCGCGGTTGGTCGGAACCGAGAGCACCTGCCCGGCGATGTCGAGCGTGGGTTTACGTTCCTTGCCGTCGTTATGCTGTCGCACCCATTCGGCGGCCTCCGCGTTCTCTTCCACGTCTATGTAGGTGTGTGCGACGCCGAGTTGCTTCAAGTGCCGCAAAGTATCCTGCGTGTCGTGACACCAGCCCGCCCCGTAAACTTTAACTTCCATATTGTCCCCCTCGAAATTATTTAACGGCAATCATAGCAAAGCAGCGATGAAGTAGGAACGCGGAACGATGAACTAAAGGCGACTTGCTTTCAGTTCATCGTTCCGCGTTCCTACTTCATCGTTACCCTACCGGGTGTTACAATGTGCCTTCAACTTACTTTTTCTACTGCAAACTTTCCCGTGACCAAGAAAGCGACAGATAAATTTCGAGACGAGTGTGGCGTCTTCGGCATCTACGGCCACGCGGAGGCGGCGCGCCTCGCCTACCTCGGCCTCTACGCGCTGCAACATCGCGGGCAGGAATCCTGCGGCATCGTCTCGTCCGACGGGCGCGAGTTGCGCAGCGAGCGCGCGATGGGACTCGTCTCCGATGTCTTCGACGCCGGACGCCTCAACCGCCTGCCCGGCGCGTCGGCCATCGGCCACGTCCGCTACTCGACGGCCGGCGAGGTCTCCATACGCGAGGCGCAGCCCTTCCTCGTCGCCTGCCAGCACGGGCAAGTTGCCATCTGCCATAACGGCAATCTCCCCTTCGCGAGCGAGGAGCGCAAACGGCTCGAACGCGCGGGCGCGATCTTCTCCTCCACCTCCGACACCGAAGTGATCCTGCACGGCATCGCGCGCTCACAGGCCGCGGGCATTAACGAGGCGATACCCGAAGTTCTGCGCGAAACCGAAGGCGCGTTCTCGATGCTCTTTCTCACCCCCGAATCGCTCATCGCCATCCGCGACCCGCGCGGCTTCCGCCCGCTCGCGCTGGGGCGACTCGGCGACTCGGCCTGGGTGGTCGCCTCCGAAACCTGCGCTTTCGATCTCATCGAAGCGAGTTACGTGCGCGACGTTGAACCCGGCGAGATGATCATCATCGACCGGGACGGCCTGCATTCGTCCCGCCCGCTGCCCCCGCGCGAACATTCGATGTGCATCTTCGAGCACGTCTATTTCGCGCGCCCAGACTCTCTGATCTACGGCCACTCGGTCAACGAATCGCGTCACAAGATGGGCAAGCGGCTCGCTCTGGAGCAACCGGCCGAGGCAGACCTCGTCGTGCCCGTGCCCGATTCCGGCGTCGCCGCCGCCATCGGCTACGCGGCGCAAAGCGGCATCAATTACCGGCAGGGACTCGTGCGCAACCACTACGTTCATCGCACCTTCATCGAGCCGAAGCAATCCATACGTTCCTTCGGCGTGCGCATCAAATTGAACCCCGTGCGCCACCTGATCGAAGGCCGCCGCGTCGTGTTGATAGACGACTCCATCGTGCGCGGCACGACCTCGAAGAAGATCGTCCGCATGGTGAGGGAAGCCGGGGCGACGGAAGTTCACATGCGCATCAGTTGCCCGCCGACCGTAAGTCCCTGCTTCTACGGCGTCGATACGCCGAACCGCGACGATCTCATCGCCGCGCAGATGTCCGTCGCCGAGATACGCGACTTCATCGGCGCGGACTCGCTCGGATACCTCTCCCTCGAAGGCATGCTCGAAGCGTCGGGCATCGCCCCGCGCGCCTCCTGCGTCGCCTGCTGGACGGGCAACTATCCCACCCAAATCACGCGCGAAGCCGAAACCCAATGGGCGCGCGAACACGAACCCGTGCCGTCCGATTGATGCGACTAACGAGTCTTTTAAATGCACGTTATCACGCGCAAGCGTCTGAACGATTTTGCCGCTCGCTATCCTGAATCCAGAACCGCCCTTGCACACTGGTATCAGCTAATGAAGCGCGGCGATTTTGCTTCGTTCGCGGAACTGAGGTCGATCTTCCCGGCCGCGGATCAGGTAGGTAAGTTGACCGTTTTTAATATCGGCGGGAATAAGGCGCGACTCGTTGCGGCGATTCATTACAATCATCGTAGAATATACATCCGGGCGGTGCTCACACATCGAGAGTACGATCAAAACCGGTGGAAGGAATGAGCCATGCAGAACCGAGAACTCGACGAGAAACTAAGCGCGTGGCCTTCGGTGGCGGAGAATATTTTTGTTCCTCACACCGATGAGCAGTATCAACGCATAGTCGCTTTGCTCGATGGGTTGATCGACGAAGTCGGGGAAGACGAGACGCATCCTTATTCGTCGTTAATGGAGTTGCTCGGCTTGCTTATTGAACACTACGAAGCCCAGCACGTTACCGAATTAACAATTGATCAGTAATCATCCGGGACGGCGAGGGCGCGAACACGAACCCGTGCCGTCCGATTGAAGCGATGGAAGATATGAACAGGTTATGACTGTTGATATACTGTCGGCTGGCAAATCAGCTTGAACGTTCTCGTCTCGAAAAGATCATGTCCGAAAAATTACTGGATAGAATAACCGTCAGTCCTGAACAATGCGGTGGTCGCCCGTGCATCCGAGGCATGCGCATCAGGGTAATCGACGTGCTCGATCTTTTCGCGGCCGGTTTGAGTTCCGAGCAGATTCTGGAAGAGATGCCCGATCTTGAGATGGATGATTTGAGAGCCGTTCACCTGTACGCGGCGCGGCGGCTGGATCACCCGGTAATCGCGGCGTGACCATTTGGGTTGACGCGCAACTGTCTCCGGCCATTGCGGAATGGATCAACCTTAATTTTTCCGTGTCTGCCGTGGCCCTGCGCGACCTCGGGTTGCGCGACGCGACGGATCGCGCCATCTTCTTCGCGGCTCGCGCGGCGTCGGCCATTTTGATGACAAAGGACAGCGATTTTCTACGCCTGTTGGATGAACTCGGCTCTCCACCCAAAATCATCTGGCTCACCTGCGCCAATACTTCCAACGCACGGCTCCGGCAAATTTTGACGAAGGCTTTGCCCCAGGTGTTGTCGCTTCTACAATCGGAGCAACTTGTGGAAATCAGTTCCGGCTGAAAATGTTTGTGAAATTGTCTATCGCACGGCTTCGGAAGTTGTGCCGGAAATTCGGGAGGTAGTGCGGGGTGGCTCAAAGCAGAAGCATGCGCGGGTGCGGGTGTGTGGGGGTGGCGCTGGCTCTCGTCGCGGTCGTGGCGATGGTGGCTTATTTCAAGTTTTACAAACCCGCGCCGGGGCCGCAACTTCCCCCGCCGTCGGGCGACGAACTTTCGGTTCACGTGCTCGATGTCGGGCAGGGCGACGCGATCCTGATCGTCGCGCCGGGGGGCAAGACCGCGCTCGTGGACGCGAGCGTGCCGGGCAGCGGCAAGAAGATTCTCGCCGCCCTCGGGCGTTACGGCGTTGACCACATCGACCTGCTCATCACGACTCACGCGCACGCAGATCACATCGGCGGCGCCGACGAGGTGATCAAGGGCACAAAAGTCCACAAGGTGCTCGACAGCAAAGTGCCGAACACGACGAAGAACTACGAGGACTTTCTCGACGCCGTCGAATCGCGCGTCGAAAATCCGCAGGACAACTTCATCACCGCCGCGCCCGGCCAAACTTTCGACCTCGGCAGCGGCGCGATCATCTCCGTGCTCGCCCCCATCCAGCCGCTTTTCACGAAAGAGCAGTTGCGCTCCGGCGGCAACGAGCCGAACGCCAACTCCGTCGTGACGCGGCTTGATTACGGCGAGTTTTCCATCCTCCTGACCGGCGACGCGGAGGCCCAGACCGAGCAACGGATGATGGAGGGGGGCGCGCGGCTCGCGGCCAAAGTTTTGAAGGTCGGCCACCACGGCTCGAAGTACGCGAGTTCGCGCGACTTCCTGCGACAGGCCCGGTTCAAAGACGCCGTCATCTCGTGCGGCGCGGACAACCGCTACGGCCATCCCAGTCAGGAGGTGCTCGACCGGCTCAGGGAAGCGAATGTGCGAATCTACCGCACGGACTTGCAGGGCGAGATCACGATCAAGACTCGCGGCAAAGAGGACTATCAGATCACGACCGAACGACAGGCCGCCCCCGATGAAATCTCCACGGGCCGCAAGGCGCAGAAAGACGATTCGACGAAATCGGGCTTCATTCAATACGGCGATTTCGGCCCCACGCCGAAAGCATCGCCCCGGTCGAAAGCGGCGAACAGCAGGTGAATTCGTATGACTAAGCACACAGAGAAGCACACAGAGAAGCAAGCGGAGAGTTCGGGCGCGGCGGAAGTGCGCGCCGTGATAGACCGGATCGAAGACGGCGGTATCGCCGTGCTCAGTCTCGCGGACGAGGCGAAATCGCAACTCGACGTGCCGCTAGAGCAGTTGCCGGAAGACGCGAACTCCGACGGCGACCACCTGCTCCTGAAGTTCGACGTTGACCCGAAGAGCGGCGAGCGCACGCTTAAGTCCGTCGAGGCCGCGCCGCAGGCCCGCGCCGCCGCCTCCGAACGGATCAGGAA
>DASQMC010000048.1:0-66688 GCA_035645695.1 Pyrinomonadaceae bacterium | reverse complement strand
GGACGGCTGGCGCGGTTACGACGGACTCGTTGATGTCGGTTACGCTAAACATTATCGCGTCCATCATGGACAGAACGAGTTCGCTAATGAAGTGAGTCATATCAACGGCATTGAGAGTTTCTGGAGTTACGCTAAGCGTCGGTTGCAGAAGTTCAACGGTGTACCTGCGGCCACTTTCAACCTGCACTTGAAAGAGTGCGAATGGCGCTTCAACCATCGGCACGATAACTTGTATCTTGAACTGTTAAGACTGTTGCGGCATCATCCGCTATAACCGTCTTAACTTCATCAGACCCTTTGGAATTACATTGCTGCGAGTGAAAGCGTTCGCCTAAAGCGCCTCACTTGAACGTATGAAGACACCCGAAGCATCCGCCCCCCGCGTGCTCGTCGCGGACGACCAGCCCGACGTGCTCGAAGCCCTGCGCCTGTTATTGAAGGGCGAAGGCTGCCACATCGAGGCCGTCACTTCGCCGCCCGCGGTGCTCGGCGCGATGAAGGCGACGGAGTTCGACCTGCTCCTCATAGACCTCAATTACACGCGCGACACCACGTCCGGCCAGGAAGGTCTCGACCTGCTCTCGCGCATTCAGGCGATAGATTCGACGCTTCCCGTCGTCGTGATGACGGCGTGGGGCAGCGTCGAAGTGGCGGTCGAAGCGATGCGGCGCGGGGCGCGCGACTTCATTCAGAAGCCCTGGGACAACGCCCGCCTGCTCTCAGTCCTGCGCACGCAGATCGAACTCAGCCGCGCGCTGCGCAAGGGGCAGCGCCTCGAAGCCGAGAACAAGTTGTTGCGCGACGGCCACACCCCGCCGCAACGCATGATCGCCACGGCCGCGAGCATGCGCCCCGTGCTCCAGATGATCGAGAGCGTCGGCGGGTCTGATGCGAACGTGCTCATCACGGGCGACAACGGCACGGGCAAGGAGGTGGTCGCGCAGACGCTCCACGCCGTCTCGCCGCGCGCCTCGAAGACGATGGTCACGGTCAACGTCGGCGCGCTCTCCGAAGGCACGTTCGAGAGCGAGTTGTTCGGCCATGTGAAGGGCGCGTTTACGGACGCCCGGACGGATCGCGTCGGGCGTTTCGAGTTGGCCGACGGCGGCACGCTCTTTCTGGACGAGATCGCGAACGTCCCCGTCGCGCAGCAGGCGAAACTTTTGCGCGTGGTAGAGACGGGCGAGTTCGAGCGCGTCGGATCGTCGAAGACGAGGGGCGTGGACGTGCGCATTCTTTCGGCGACGAACGCCGACCTGCGCGAGGAAGTGGCGGCCGGTCGCTTCCGGCAGGATTTGCTGTTTCGTCTGAACACGGTCGAGATTCACCTGCCCCCCTTGCGCGAGCGGCGCGAGGACATCCCGCTTCTCGCGCATTATTTCCTCGACGCTTACGCGCGACGCTACCGCAAATTATTGACCGCGTTTTCCGACGATGCGACGAGCGCGTTGCTCCGTTACGAGTGGCCGGGCAACGTGCGCGAGTTGGATCATGCGGTGGAGCGCGCGGTGTTGATGGCGCGGGGCGCGGTCGTGGAGGCGGTCGATCTCAATTTGCAGGCGGGCGCGCAGGCCGAACGCGGACTCGAAGAGATGAGTCTCGATGAGGTAGAGTGTTTCCTGATTCGCAAAACTCTGGCGCGCTTCGACGGCAACGTCGGTTATGCGGCCGAAGCGCTCGGACTCAGTCGCAGCGCGCTCTACAGGCGGCTTCAACGTTACGGCTTATGACGGACGGCCCGCAGCAGCAGCAGTCACATAAACTTCCCCGGCGTAACCGGCTGAATTACGAGCAGCGCATCCTCTTGTTAGCCCTCGCGGGCGGCTTCCCCGGCACGCTCATCTCGCTCATCCTGATCTGGAATCATACCTACACGCCGAAGGTGCAATGGACGCTCACGCTCATCATCCTCGGCTTCTGGTTCGGCCTCGCCTTCTCGCTGCGCGAGCGCGTGGTGCGTAACCTGCAAACGCTCTCGAACCTGCTGGCCGCCATGCGCGAGGGCGACTACTCGATCCGCGCGCGCGGCGCGGGACGCGAAGACGCCCTCGGCGACGTGATGCTCGAAGTCAACGCGCTCGGCGAGACCCTGCGCGCGCAGCGACTCGGCGCGATGGAAGCCACGGCGCTCTTGCGCACGGTGATGGGCGAGATCGACGTGGCCGTCTTCGCCTTCGACGCGGAGGAACGCTTGCGGCTCGTCAACCGCGCGGGCGAGCGCCTGTTCGCGCAGCCTTCCGGTCGCCTCCTCGGGCGCACGGCCATGGAACTCGGCCTCGAAGAGTTTCTACATTCCGCGAGCGCGGAGGATTCGCAGATCATCCCGAAAAGTTTTCCCGGACAGGCGGGGCGTTGGGGCGTGCATCGCAGCACGTTCCGCGAGCGCGGCCTGCCGCACCAGCTCCTCGTCCTCTCCGATCTCAGCCGCGAGCTTCGAGAAGAGGAGCGCGAGGCATGGAAGCGGCTCGTGCGCGTTCTCGGCCACGAACTCAACAACTCGCTCGCGCCGATCAAGTCCATCGCCGGAAGCCTGGAAAGCCTGCTCGTGCGCGAGCCGCGCCCCCTCGACTGGAACGAGGACATGGCGCGCGGCCTCTCGATCATCGGTTCGCGCTCCGAATCGCTGAGCCGCTTCATGCAGGCTTACGCGCACCTCGCGCGCCTGCCGCCGCCTCGCTTCGCGCCCGTCAACGTCCACGAACTCGTGCGCCGGGTCGCGGAACTCGAAACGCGGCTGCCGGTCAAAATCGTGCCGGGGGCGGAACTCACCATTCAGGCCGACGCCGATCAACTCGAACAACTGCTCATCAACTTGCAGCGCAATGCCGCCGACGCCGCCCTGCAAACGGGCGGGGGCGTCTCAGTCGGCTGGATCAGGAACACGAACCATCTAACACTCATCGTCGAGGACGAGGGGCCGGGTCTCTCGAACACGGCCAACCTCTTCGTGCCCTTCTTCACGACGAAGCCGGGCGGCTCAGGCATCGGCCTCGCACTATGCCGCCAGATCGCGGAGGCGCACGGCGGCACGCTCACACTCACCAACCGCCGCCGCGCCACCGGCTGCGAAGCGCGCCTACAACTGCCGCTTTGAACATAATGGCGCAGCGCGCCCGGCGCAGAGGCGCGAAGAGTCAAGCATGCCTGATCTCACATTTGAGATTTGAAATGTTGATCTCAAATGTGTGAAATGTTTGATCTCAAATTTGGGTGATTATATAGTTGACCCACCTGACGCAGATATGACAAGAGGACATTACCCGGCGAGCGGTGACCTTTAAGTTGCGGGCGGCGGAGCAGGAATCGGATTCTTTCCGTCTAACCTGTGTGGCGTGTAGTTTAATGGCGGGGTGCCAACAGAGCATCCTGCTAAACCGGGAGCGGTTTTTGACACATGTTAGGTGCATTAGGCCGAATCAATCGGCCTTTGCCTCTCTATTACGTAGTTAGACGGAACGTGTCGGCTTTTCACGCTCCAGAGCGGAGTTATGCCGAATCATTCGGTCTAATATGCGTTAGAAACCGCCTGAAGTTGCCGGAAGAAGGCAGCGAAGCGAGCCTCATCCGGCAACATGAGGGCGGTCTAACAAGGCGCTGAAGCTGACCGCGAATAGCGTAGTCTTCATCCGTGAGATTGAAGGCTTGATGCGTTGTGTGCGCGGCAGCTTATCGCCAGCGTTAAACGTTTCGCATTGTGTAAGATGAGAAAAAAGATAATGTGTCCTCTACTTTGCTTAATTCTGCTCCAAGCTTGTGGTCTGTTCCATACTCAAACCTATTTGATACCAGCAAATATGAAACCGCGTTGGATTACCATCGAATATAAGAATCCGAAGTGCGCTCCGTTGAAGGATGTTGCGTTAGGTGAAGAAATCATGATTCCCGAATCTGGTTTCTTATGTACATCCAGTTCCCAATATTCAGGTTGGCATAAACGGGAATACTTTCTGTTGAATGAGAAGGGTGAGCGCACCCCTTTGAAGGTTAGCGAACATATTTGGGGAGAAAGCAGCTTTCGTAAGGCTGAGGGTGCTTTGCCCGATGGAAAATTTCGTTGCAATCTTGAAGGTGGAGAGTTCTTCTATGGCTCGGAAGGTGGAGTCTCGGAGGAGAATCCAATAATAAAAGATGAGGCGTTTTTGAAGTACCATCCTGAATGTCGAGAGGCAGGCGTAGGAAGCATACCTTCGCCCTAAAGATGAGGTCACGCCTAACAACGGCATGCACCCGACCGCGAATAGCGCAGCCTTTCTCCGCAAAGAATGAGCCAACTATATTATTGCCCTAATTTGATTTGAACTCTGTGCCCCCTCGATGTTCTCTGTGCCTCTGTGGTGAATGATGTTGATATGCCCACACCACCGCGGACACAGAGAACACAGAGGGAGCACAGAGAAAACCTGAAACTCAGCACACTGCTGTCGCGCGCGCGAGCTTTTGACAGACCGCCGAAAGTCACAGTAACCTTGCGCCTTTTGCTCGACGCCCGCGAGCGCGCCGTCGCCGTGCGGGCGTACGATTTTCAGACCGGAGACTGACGAAACTTTTGTCCGCAACTATTGCCACAGCCGCCACGGCGAGCATCACGCCCGAATTGTTCGACGCGCCGGGCGTGCGTGTTCGCAGCCGCGCGCTTGTCGTCGCCGCGCTCGTCTTCCTCGTCGTGGCGGGCTTCGGCTTCCGCGCGAGCGGCCTCGGCGCAGAGGGTTTGAGCGAAGACGAGTTGAACAAACTCCGCGCCGCATCCGACTACCGCACGCGCGGTTTGACATCGACCAACGGCGAACACCCGTTTCTGATGAAAGCGTTGATGACGGCGAGCGTCGGCGCGGCCGAACGTTGGAACGCATCGGGAGTGGCTGCGAGCCGCGCACGGCTTCGCGTGTCCGACGAGACCGCCTTGCGCCTGCCGGCGGCCTTTTTCGGCGCGTTCACGTCGCTCCTGCTTTACCTGGTGGTCTCCGAGTTGTTCGGCACGGCGACGGGTTTGATCGCGGCGGCGTTGTGGGCGTTTGACCCGTCTGGGATCAGTTTCAACCGCATCGCTAAGGAAGACACTTTTCTGCTCTTCTTTTTCCTGCTGGCGAACGTCTTCTGGCTGCGAGGGCAGCGCGCGGCCGAGACGGGCGCGACGAAACCGGAGCGTTACTACTGGACGACCGCAGCCTGTTTCGGCGCGATGCTCGCCTCGAAATACATGCCGCACCTGATCGCAATCAGCGGGGCCTACTACTACATCTTTCAGGCCATCCCCGCCACGCGCTGGCGTATGGGCAAATCAAAGTGGATCATCTTTTTCGCCGTCATGGGCGCGGCCTTCCTCGTCTTCAACCCCACGATCCTCCTGCCCGGCACCTGGCACGAGATGCGCATCTTCGCGGGCGAGCGGCGCATCGGCCACGACGGTTACGAGTTCATGGGGCAACTCTATCGCAACCAGATGACGCTCTGGCTCAAAGGGTCGCCGTGGTATTTCTACTACGCGTTCATGGCATTCAAACTGCCGCTCGCCGTCATCGCGGCGTTTCTCGTCGGGCTGCCGCTGCTGCTCTCGAAGCGACTTGGCGACGGGCGTTATTTCGTCTTCTTCTGGCTCTTCTTCTGGTTCTTTCCCTTCCCGCTGCTCGGCGGTAAATTCACAAGATATTTCACGACGGCTCTGCCCGTCGTGCTGACGGTGGCGGCCATCGGCATCAACTACTGCGCGATCCGGATCGCGCAACAATTGCGGCGACCGGACGACACGGCGCGCGCATCCTCTTTGCCGGGATACGCGCACGCGTTCGTAGCCGTCCTCGTCATCCTCGGCTCGGCTTATGCGTCGGCCGTCGCATCACCGCATTATCGTCTCTACACGAACGCGCTCGGCGGCGGGCGCGAACGCGCCGGGAACTATTTTCCGCACGACGAATTTTACGACGCGAGCATGCGCGACACCGCGCGCCAAGTAGTCGCCGTCGCTCGCCCCGGCGCACGTGTCGCAAGCGAAACGCCCGAACTTTTTACCCACTATGCCGCGCGCGCGGGCAGAATTGATCTCGTCTCGGTTTCTCTCTCCGACCGCGCGGCCTTACGCGAGTTGGCGGTCGGCGACATCGTCATCGTCGCGCGCGGGCGTCGTTATTTCAGCAACGATGCTCTTATCTCGAAGCTCGGCGCGGCCGGGCAACCTTCCGCCGAGCTTACGCTGGCGGGTGTCCCTTCGACGCGCATCTACCAACTCGACGAGAACGCTCTGCTGTCTATCTCCGAAATCATCGGTGGTTCCCCACGAAATTAATCGCGAAGAACAACCGGCGCGCACGGCGGCGCACATTCGGAGAGTTATTTGTAAACATTTGGAGTCACGGCAACGTCAAACATAGTGACATTGTCTGATCAAGCTCTCTCCAACGCGGCACACGGGTTGCAATCTATCGCGCGAATTACTTTCGTGAGGCGTTTAACGAAGGCGAGTGGCTGCGCACGAGTTTGATGTCGTGTTATCGCATGCAGCTAATATGCTCCTGAAGGAGCGAGTTTATGAGCGACGGCCAGGTATCGCACGAACGCATGAATTACGAGACATCGTATCGGAGAGCGAGGCAATTTGCCCGTCTCATTTTCGCGCTCCTGTTGTTGCTCCTATTGCCCGGCGCGAACGCTGTCGCCGTCGCTCAAGTTCCCCCCGATGCTGATCCTCAAATCTCGAACCCGGCACAGACTCAAACCTCCGGCTTGCGCCTCGAACGCCTCCCACTCGCGGGCGGCGCGGAACTGCTGACCGTCTTCGGCAATCTCGACGCCACAACGCGCGACAAGGATTCAAAAAACCCGGACGTTCCGCTCGTCAGTATACTGCGCGACACGCTCGGCGATGCGATACCCGAAAACGACTGCCTGCGCTTTGTCTGGACGCACACCTACACGCGCCCCACCTTCGGCCAGCGCGCCGCCTCCGCCGTGCCCTTCCTCTACACGCGCATCGCGAATAAAAAACGCGCGGGCAAAGGCGCGCCGCCGCACCTGCTCGATCTCGCCGACACAAAACGCGAAGTCTGGCACAGGGTCTTCTGGAATGCGCTGCAAACGCTCGCGCTCAACCCCTACAGCCTGACCGTTAAAGCCACCACGCACGCCTACCGCCGCAACGCGGACGACTATCGCAAGGCGCACGTAGTCCGCGCGCTCGCCGTGCTCATGCTCTATGAGGCTGAGTCGGGCGCGAAGCCCGTCTTCGCGCCGCATGAGTTAAAGGAGATACAGGCGCGCCTGATGCTCACGCAAAAAACCTTCGGCGGACTCATCGACGACCTCTATCTCACACGCGTCTACGACAAGCAAAACTCGCAATGGCTCGACACGCGCGGCCACAACTGGGAACTCCTGCGCCAGCGAGCCGAGACCGAAGGCTTCTACTTCGAGCCGCTCGAAATGCCCGGCGGAAACTCCACACACGCACTGCTCTGGATCGCCCGTTCCGATTTGGAAACCAAACGCCCGCGCGCATACGACAAGCGATTCCTCAATCTCGCCGACCCCTACGCCGACAGACGGCTCAGGCGCTGGCGCGGCTACACCGAGACGCGTTATTTCGACGCGGAAAATCGCCGCGTCCCGGCCAATGCTCCGGGCGCGCGCGCCGTCGAACTGATCCCGCTCGCGCTCTACGGGCTAGACCATCCGAAGATTCCCATCCTGCTCGTAGACTTTCGCGACAACCTGAACCCGAAGCGGCGCGAGATGTCGCAGCGCATCTTGCGCGATGTCGCGAGCACGACGGCGAGCCTCACGAATCTCGACCTGCCGTTCTTCCTCGGCCGCGTCGTCTACGATCTCGTCGCGGATAGGCGCGGCGCGGACATCGATCAACCCTCGCGCCTGCGCGCTTATTCGCAACTCAAACTGCTGCTCGCGCTCGACGCCTCGCTCGACCCCGCGTTGCGCGACGAAGTTTCGCGGAAACTCGAACGCGTCTCCCTTAACCCACTCGAAAACGACACGGAGGCCGAGGCACGCATCGCGCGCCAGCAATACGCCGCGCTCCTCGAACACGTGCGCCGCCCCTCCGGCGGAATCGCCGAGCGGCTCGACCGAGACCGCCGCGCGGAACTCACGCCGCTCGTCCACACGCGCACCGAACGCGCTCTTTTGCGCGTCGCCAACGTCGCCACGTTCGGTCTCTACAAACACCGCGAGCGAGCCACGCGCGCCGAAGGGTTGGCTCCGCTCGACATCGCGCGCCGTCTTGCGCACCACCGTCAATACCTGCGCGAAGTGGCGAGTTCGAGCGCGGCCGTCGAAGTGCAGTGGAACATCGAAGACGTGCGCCGCGCGCTCGCCTTCGTGGGCGAGCATGGCGAGCGCGCCGACGGCAAAACGGCCGCGGCCGTGGGGCGCATATTCGTCCGCACCGACGACGAGGAGACGCGAAGGCTCTGCCTCTCAAGTCTCTACCGCATCAACAACGAGACGGCCAAGAACACGCTCGTGCGCATCTACCGCGACGAAGCCGCCGATGCTCGCTGGCGCGCTCTCAGCGCGGAGTACCTGCGCAAAGCCGCACGCGAATCACAGCGCATCTCCGACGGCGACGCGCGCATCATCGCCGCCATTGCTGCGGAGGGACAATAAGACGCGGTATGAACGAGCGAACAGCACAAGACGACGGGCGAGCCGGCGGCGAATGCGGGCGGGGGCTTTCAACCGGCTCAACTCACGTTGCACCGTCTTCGAGCGCATCTACGCCGCACGGCAAGCGCACACGGGCATCCGTCGCACGTGGTCTCGCGCCCGTGTTCATCGCCTGCGCATGTCTCATGCTCGCCGCGCCGTGCGTTTGGGCTCAGGGCGCGCGTCGCGTCGTCGTCGTTAAAGTTGACGGGTTATCGCAGGATGTCATCGACCGCTTCGTGGCCGAGCGCGACCCGCGCACGGGCAAAAGCCTTCTGCCGTGGTTCGAGCACATCTTCTACGAGCGAGGCACGCGCGTGGCGAATTTTTATGTGCGCGGCGTGAGTTTGTCCGGGCCTGCTTGGTCGATCCTCGACACCGGGCAGCATTTACAGATCAAGGGCAACGTGGAGTTCGACCGCTTCACGTTGCACTCTTACGACTATCTCAATTTCATCCCCTTCTGGCTCGACACGGCGGGCAAGGTGCGCGTGGACATGCCCGGCACGGAACTGCTCGACGAACTCGGCGTCCCGCTCCTCATTGATTCCTATCCTTACGACGAGCGACACACCAGCTTTCAACTCTACCAGCGCGGCACGCGTTGGACGACGCTCGAACGCGGCCTGAAGAATCGCTTCATGACGCGCACGCCGCGCGAGTTGTTCGACGAGTGGCTCGTGGAGTTCGAGGCTCGCAACATCGTGATGGAACAACTTGAGCGCGAGGTCTTGGAGAAGTTGAAAAACCCGCGCATACGCTATCTCGACTTCTACACGACAGAGTTCGACCACGCCGCTCACCACAACCGCGACCGCGCGACGCACCTCGTCGTCTTGCAGGACATCGACCGTATCATCGGCCGTATCTGGACGACCATCGAAGCGACGCCGCAGGCGGCCGAAACCGCGCTCGTCGTCGTCTCCGACCACGGGACAAACTCCGACGAGCGCATCTACAGTCAGGGCTTCAACCTCGTCAAACTGCTGGGCGGTCGCGCGGGCGGCGGTCATCACGTCATCACTAAGCGGCGGCTTCTCAGCGATTATGCGCTCAAAAGCATCTACCCGCTTGTGCCCTTGATCACGACGACCACAGAGGATTCCTACTACCTCAAAGGCCGTAGCACGGATTATCCGACCGCGCTCGTCGACTTCGACGGCAACGAACGCGCCTCCATCCACCTGCGCAACAGCGATCTCAACGTCCTGCACATCCTGCTCGAAGAGTTACGCGGCAAAAACCTCTCGCCCCCACTCGCACGCGCCGCCACCGCCGCTTTCTTCCGCACCGTCGAAGCGCATCGCGCGGGCTGGCGAAAGTTGCACGCGAACTTGCTGGAAGAGTTGGGCGCGCTCCGCCGCCTGATCGAGCGCGAACGCATTCTCGTCGCCGCACAACCGGGAGAGTGGTCGAAGGCCGACGCGGACGCCGGGCGCGACAAGGAGGCGCTTCGCGCAAAAGCGCGCGTCAATTCGTGGGCAACCGACGAACGCCAGTACGCCGCTTACGCGCAGACGCTCTCTAACCTCCTCTCGCTCACACAAGAGAATTTCGACGCATCGCGCCTCGACATCCCCGCCCTTATCGCCAAAGGCGCGATGGGCGAGCAAAACAGCATCGGCGAATTATCGAATTACGTCGTCGGCGTCGGCGCGGGCGGGCTCGCGCTCGCCCCCGACGGTTCGCTCGACATGCAAAAAAGTTTTGCACGCGTCAACTACTTCGCACTTTTGCGCGACGCGCGTGTGCGCAACAACGTCCAGCGCGGCGTTGACAGCCGCCCCGTCGATTTCATCGCCGCGCGCCTTCCGGCCGAACATTTGACCGACGCCCACGGGAAAGAGTTTCGCGCCGACGAGGCTGTGTGGCTCTATCGCGGCGAAGACGCTCAGGCGCTCGTCCTCGCGCGTCACGAGCCGAACGGCGAACTGCATCTGCGCTATGTGCCCGTCGCAAACTTGCGTCAGCAGCCCGGCGGCGCGCTCCTGTACGAGCGCGTCGAGTGGCGTGCGGAACTTCCGCTCAAGATTTGGGAAGATGCGCGGCTCGTCTTGCCGCCGGGCGCGAGCCGCGAGGAATGGCTCGACCGCTGGCATACCGATCTCGAATGGTTGCGCGCGCTGCATCTGACGACCTATTCAAACGGGCTGATCGGATTGGATGAACACTTCGGCCGCCACGCCACTCCCGCGATGGAGGCCGACGTGCCCGGCCTCTCCGCCGATGAACAACTCATCCGCCGTTTCCGTCGCCGCCAGCGCACGCTCGTCGAGACGGACATGCTCGTCATGGCTAACAGTCATTGGAACTTCGACGTGCGCGGTTTTAATCCAGGCGGCAACCACGGCTCGTTCCTGCGCGTCTCCACACACTCGACCCTTATGCTGGCGGGCGGCGCGGCGACACGCATCCCGCGCGCGTTGGTCATTCGCGAACCATATGATAGTTTGAGTTTCGTGCCCACAATCTTAGCTCTCACCAACCAACTATCGCCCGCGCAAACTTCGCCCGCGCGCTCCGACAAGCGACCGCATCCCTATCCCGGCCGCATCATCAACGAACTTTTCGACCCGAAGCAGCCACGCCCGGCCAGTCCCGTTACGGTTAAGACTGCCGGCGCGGCTGCCAGCGCGACAACGGGAGCGGGGGTCTCGCCTTGATCTCGCTCGAAGAAAAAGTCAGACCCACCGCATCCACCGGGGCGGGCGCGGAATCGGGCGAAGTAGATGCCGCCGAAGGCAAAGGCCGCCGCCGCCGCCGCATCATGTGGGTGCAACTCGTGGCCTTTGCGCTCGGCCTCGCGCTGCTCGTCTACGTCGTCAAACGCGTCGGCGTGCAGTCCATCTTCGACACGCTCGCGCGCATCGGCTTCGGTTTCATCGTCCTGCTCTGCATCAGCGGCACGCGCCATTTCATTCGCGCCATCCCGATGTATCTGGCCGTGCCGCCCGGCCACCGGCATTTCAATCTCTGGCAGGCTTTCACCACGCGCCTGAGCGGCGAGGCGATTTCATTCCTCACGTTTACCGGGCCGATTCTGGGCGAAGCGACGAAGGCCGCGCTCCTGCGCAAACGCGTCCCGCTCGTCATGGGCGTGCAGGCTCTCGTCGTTGACAACCTGCTCTACAACCTCTCGGTCGTCCTCTTCATTCTGAGCGGCGCGTGCGTCATGCTCGCGTCCTACGACCTGCCCGACGCCGCGCACTACGCGCTGCTTCTCATCGCGAGCGTCGCCGTGCTGGCTCTGCTAGCCGTGGGGTTGGCCGCCTCGCGCCGCGTGATGCCGCTGACCTGGGTTCTCGAACGCCTCGCCGCGCGTGGCTTCGAGCCGCGCGCTCTCGTCAAACGACGCGCGCATATCAACGAACTCGAATCCAACACATACGATTTTTACCACCAACATCGCGGCTCTTTCTTCCTCATCGTCGCCTTCGACCTCGCCGCCCACGCGTCGAGCGTCTTTGAGGTTTACGTGACGCTGCGCATGCTCGGCTTTCACCCCGGCTTCGACGCGCCTTACGTCATCGAATCTTTGACGAAGGTGATCAACTTCGTGTTCGGCTTCGTGCCCGCGACTATCGGCGTCTACGAGGGCGGCACGGAAGTCGTCCTGCGCACGCTCGGCTTCGCCGCGGCGACGGGCATCACGCTCGCGCTCGTGCGCAAGGCCGGAATGATTTTCTGGACAGGCATCGGCCTCGCGATGCTCGTCACAGGCATGCTCCCGGCGGCCACGAGCCGCATCGTCGAACGCCACCCGCGTTTAAAAAATGCTATGGATAATCTCGTTCTCTCAAACATCGCACATCGCCCGGCGCGCACGCTGGTGAGCATCACGGGCATCGCCGTCGGCGTTTTGCTCATCGTGTTCACGGTCGGGCTGGCACACGGAGTTTTGCGCGAGCGCGGCCGCCGCGAGGCAGGGGTCGGCGCGGAGATCATGCTGCGCGCCTCCGGCACGGTCGGCCTGAGCGGTTCGCAGCCGTTCGCAATGCCCGTCTCGCACGCGGCGGAAGTTGCGCGCCTGCCCGGCGTGCGCGCCGCCGTCCCGCTCGGGCAAACCACCGCCAGCAGCGACAGCGGCTTCGGCGTCCGCCTCGTGGACGGGATCGATTTCGATTCCTACTCGCAACTCTCGGGCCTGCGGATGACCGGCGGAGACCCGCTGCCGAAAAGCGGCGACGTGGCTATCGTCGATTCGATCTGGATCGAACAACGCAAGGCGCAGGTCGGCGACACGCTCGAACTTTACGGCCGCCCGTTTCGCATCGTCGGCATCTACGAACCGCCCGGCGGCGCGCGCATCAAAATCCCGCTCGCGACGATGCAGGCGCATGTCGGCAGTGAAACGAGTTGCACGAGCATCCTCGTCGCCGCCGCGAACCCGGCGGAACAGGATGCTCTGGCCGAGCGCATTCACCAGTCTTTCCCCGAAGATCAGATCATCTTCACGCGCGACCTGCCGGAACTCTACGCGACGGGCGTGCCCGCTTTGAACGTTTTCATAAGCGTCGTGGTCGCCATCGCCGCGGCCATCAGCATGCTCGTCATTCTCCTGGCGATGTACACGACCGTTACGGAGCGCACGCGCCAGATCGGCATCTTGAAATCGCTCGGCATGTCGAACACGATGATCGCTTGGGTGATAGAACAGGAGGCGTTGCTGGTAAGCGTGCTGGGCGTGCTGCTCGGACTCGCGCTGACGTTCGCGGCGCGTTTCGCGCTGATGCGTGTGAGCAATCTGAGCGTCGAGATAGAGCCGCGTTGGGTTTTGATCTCGCTGCTCATCGGCGTGGTGGGCGGGAGCATCGGCGCGCTCTACCCGGCGATGCGCGCCGCGCGGCAGGATGCCGTGGACGCGCTCAGCTACGAATAGTCGCCGTCACTTTCGGGCGGCATGTCCCGGCAAGGAAATCTCCGCGCGTCGTCTTTATCGAAAAGGAAAACTCCGCGCGTCGTCTTTATCGAAGACGACGCGCGGAGTTTTCGTTTACGTCTGCCGCCGTATCATTTTTGCCGCTTGTTTTCCGCCCTCACTTCGCGAACCGCGCGCGCCATGAAATTCTCCACATCGGCCAGCGTGCGCGGCAGGGCGACAGACATGTTGCGGTGGCCGCTCGTGGTGATGACCACGTCGTCTTCGATGCGCACGCCGATGCCCTTGTACTTCTCGAACGCCGGGCGCACGGCCTCCGCGAACTTCCGGTTCTCCTCGGTCTTCGGCATCGTGTCGAGCGCGTCGGGGCGGATATAGATGCCGGGTTCGATGGTGAACACCATGTTCGGTTCAAATTTTGTGTTGAGCGCGCCAACGTCGTGAACGTTCATGCCGAGCCAGTGCGATGTGCCGTGCATGAACCAGCGCGCGTACTGGGAAGAGTTGCGATCCGTGATAAGTCCGAGACGCAGCAGAGCGTCCTTGATCACTTCGATGGAAGCGCGGTTCACGTCCGCGAACGTGTTGCCGGGTCGCGCGACGGCCATCGAAGCCTCTTGCGCCGCCAACACCGCGTTGTAGATGTCCGCCTGCGCCGCCGTAAACCTCCCGCTCACCGGAAACGTCCGCGTTACGTCCGCCGTGTAGTGGCCGTACTCCGCGCCGACATCCATCAGTATCAGATCGTTCGCGCCTACAGGCCCTTCCGATTCGACGTAGTGGAGCGTGGTTGCGTTCGGGCCGCAGCCGACGATTGACGGGTAGCCCCAGTTGTCCGCGTGCCGCCGCTTGAAGGTGTAGTCAACTTCCGCTTCCACCTCATATTCCCATTTCGAGCGTCCGGCCACGGCCATCGCACGACCGAGCGCCTCGGTCGTGATGTCAACGGCGTGCTGCAAGAGTTGCAACTCCCACGGCGACTTGCGCAAGCGCATCTCCATGAAGATCGGCCACGCATCGCGCACCAGCAACCCGCTCGAAGACTGCGCCCAGCGCGACGCGAAAGCCTGCTCCCGCCTAAACTCGCGGCTCTCGCCCTCGCCGCCCGGCAGCAATAGATAGAGCGCGCCGTTCTTTTGCGCCATCGCGCCGAACAGCGTCTCAAAGCCGCCGGCATTCTGCTGTGCGGCCGGGCCGGTTATCTGTGCGGCGCTGACCGCCGGGCCACCCGCCGGAGGGGTCGGAGCGGGCGAAGCCGCCGGTAAATTCGACAACAGGATCGACTCGTCTTTCGGCCGGTAAGCCCTGCGCGAGCGGATCGCGTTCATGAACGGTTCAAACTCGGCGGCCTCCCAAATTTCGTTGATGCCGGAAATCGCGCGCGCCTCTTCAGGACTGTACATGTGTCCCGTCCAGGTCTCGGCTGCGGGGTTGCGGCGCGGGATGAACAGAATCTCGCGCGTCTTGGCGTGGCCGGGCACGAGCACGAGCGTCGCGCGTTGTTGCGCCAGCCCGGTCAGGTAATAGAGGTTGTTCTCCTGCCGGAATTCATAATCAACGTCGTTCGTATAGACGCGCGGCTCGCCGCTGAAAAGAACGAGCATCGACCCGTTGCCCACCTCTTTCGCCACGCGTGCGCGTCGCTCAGCCAGTTCGGCCTGTCGCGCCTGCACGTCGGAGACCGGCGCGGGCGGCGTGACGCGAATCGCAGGTGCAACGGCCGAGGGCGCGCCCCCCGCGCCGCTCTGCGAATTAACTGGAATCACGCTGCCCGCCGCCAGAGACAGCGCGAGCAACATCGCCGATAAACTAAATCTCATACGCCTTTTAAACATGAACGCAATCCTCTTCAAATTCGGAGCTTATGCTGACTTCCCCGTCATTCTTCCCACACGACAATCGCGCCTTTCGACTTTGCGAGAAGATATTCTTCGCCGCACGTTTGCCACGCGCGAAAACATACGCTGGAAACTTTCAAATTACGATTCGCCCGAGAACCTTTCGACGATTCCTCAGAAGCTTTTTGAACGAGTCCCGGAGGGACGATTGCTATTAGCCCGGTACTTTAGTGCCGGGAATAAGTTGCGGAATAATGGGAGAGTCCCGTAGGGACGATTGAAGATTGAATCATTCGTTATTTCAATCGTCCCTGCGGGACTCCAATCAATAATTCATGCATGTTAGTCCCAGCCATCAATGGCTGGGCTATTGTCAATTGTCCCTGATGGGACACAAGCACTCTGACTTTTCAAACAGCTTCACAGACATCGCTCATCACTTTCAATGCCCGAGTTCAACACCCGATTTCAATACCCGACCGCCGCGCCTTCGTTTCGCGAGTCGCTCGCGCCGAGCCGGATTCCGGTCTTATCCTCGATCATGATGCCGTGCGCGTCGCCCATGTAGCGCGGGCGCGCGGAGAGTTTGTGCCCGCGCGCCGCGAGTGCGCGCTGCGTGTCGGCGGAGAGGCCGTAAGGCTCGTGGACGATCTCGTCCGGCAGCCATTGATGATGGATGCGCGGCGAATCAATGGCCTGCTGGATGTCCATATCGTGATCCACGATGTTCATGATCGCTTGCAGCACGGTGTTGATGATCGTCGGGCCGCCGGGCGTGCCGATGGTGAACCAGAGCGTGCCGTTTTTGCGCAGGACGAAGGTCGGCGTCATCGCCGACAGCGGGCGCTTGCGCGGCGCGACCGCGTTGCGCTCGCCCTGAATCAGCCCGAAAGCGTTCGGCGTTCCGGGCTTCGCGGCGAAATCGTCCATCTCGTTATTCAACAGGACGCCCGTTCCGCGCGCGGTGACGCCGGAGCCGAAGCCGAGGTTCAAAGTGTAAGTGTTCGACACGGCGTTGCCCTCCGCGTCAACCACGGTGAAGTGCGTCGTCTCTTCCGACTCGTAGCCGGCGGGTTGCCCGGCGCGTATCTCCGTGCTCGTCGAGGCGCGTTCGAGGTTGATGCTTGCGCGCTGTCGCTCGGCGTACTTCTTATCGATCAGACCGGCTATGGGAACTTTGACGAAATCCGCATCGCCCATGTATTCGGCGCGGTCTGCGAATGCGCGCCGCATCGCCTCCGTCACGAGATGATATTTTTCCGACGAAGCCCAGTTCATGTTACGCAGATCGTAGCCTTCGAGGATGTTGAGCATTTCGATGAGCACCGCCCCGCCCGAAGAGGGCGGCGGCATCGAGATCACTTCGTGGCCGCGATAGGTTGTGCGCAAAGGCACGCGCTCCTTCGCTTCGTAGCCGCGCAAATCCGCGAGCGTCATCAAGCCCTTGTTGCGTTGCATGTCTTCGGCGATAAGACGCGCCGTTTCGCCTTCGTAAAATTCGCGCGCGCCGCCGCGCTGCAAACGCGCGAAAGTCGCCGCGAGTTCCGGTTGCCTGAGCGTGTCCCCTTCCTTGAAGTAGCGACCGCCGTTCAGGAAGATGCGCTTGCTGTCGGCGTAGCGCCCGAGCAGATCGTCGCTCGAACGCAAAGATCGCGCGAATTGATGACTGACCGTGAAACCGTTCGCCGCCAAACGCCGCGCCGGTTCGGCTAACTGCGCCCACGTCAAACGCCCCGACGCGTATTTCCTGTGCGCGAGTTCCATCCCGGCGACCGTGCCCGGTACGCCCGCCGCGCGATAGCCGATAGTAGATGAGCCTTCGCCTTTGATCAGGTTGCCCTGAGCGTCCAGATAGATGTTGCGCGTCGCCGCCATCGGAGCCATCTCGCGGTAATCAATCGCGGTCGTGCGACCGTCGCGCAGGCGAATCAACATGAAGCCGCCGCCGCCGAGGTTTCCCGCCGCGGGATAAGTCACGGCGAGCGCGAAGGCCACGGCAATCGCCGCGTCTACCGCGTTTCCTCCGCGCTTCAGGATGTCCACGCCGACCTCGGACGCGATCTTGCTCGTCGAAGCGACCATGCCGCGCGGCGCGCGCACCGGATCGCGCGATGCCGCCAGCGCGACGTTCGGCCGCGCCGCCCCGAATCGCAAGCGGGACGACGGGACGTTGACGAACAGCAATGCCAGTAGAAAAAAGACTGCGATGCGCCGTGCGGACATGAATCTCGTTCCTCTCAAGTGGGTTGTGAAAATCAACTCAACTTAGCTTCAACTCCATGAAAAGCGCGCCGTCGATTGGATTGTAGCGATTAGGCTCGATACGTCTGAAGCCGAGCGAGGCATATAGCTTGATCGCTTCATTCATCGCGGGAAGCGTGTCGAGCCGCATGGGTTCGTAACAGAGTTCGCTCGCGCTCAGACGGTGACGAGCAGCCCGGCCAGCAACGCGCCGCGCCGCGCGATGTCGTCCCTGTGGATATGTTCGTGCGCGGCGTGCGCGCCGTCGCCCGCGATACCCAACCCGTCGAGGACGGTAGCGCCCACCGCCGCCGCGAAGTTGCCGTCGGACGCGCCGCCGACGCTCGTCTCGCCCAACTCGAAGTCCAGCAACTCGGCGATTCGGCGGGCGCGATGGTAGAGCGCGACGACCGCGTCGCTCCTTTCGAGCGGCGGGCGGTTGATGCTGCCCTCGACCGAGAGTTTGACGCGCTCGTCGAACGGGCGCAGGTTCAGGATCGTCTCTTCCATTCGCAGCGCGTCGTCCATCGTGCTGAAACGCACGTCAATTTCCGTGTGCGCTTCGGCGGCGACGACGTTGGAGCGCGTCCCGCCCGAAACGACGCCCGCATTGACGGTCACTCCGCGCGCCGCATCGCCGAACGTGTGCAGTCGCTCGATCTGACGTGCTATTTCCAGAATCGCGCTCGCGCCCTTCTCAGGTTCAAGCCCCGCGTGCGCGGCGATACCGTCGGCGCGCACCGTGTACGAACTCGTACCCTTGCGCCCGGTCTTCGCGCTACCGCCCGGCGCGGACGGTTCAAACACAAACACATTCGCCGCGCTCCGTGCCGCCGCTTCCACCAGCGCGCGGCCGCTCTGGCTCCCCACCTCTTCGTCGCACGTCAGCAGGATGACGACCGGATTCGCCGGGCGCAGTTCGAGCGTCGCGCACGCGCGCAGCGATTCCAGAGCAAGCGCGCAGTTGGCCTTCATGTCGAAGATGCCGGGGCCGTAGACGCGCCCGTCTTCTTCGCGCCACGGCCGCGCCGCAATCGAGCCGCGCGGGTGAACCGTGTCCGTGTGCCCCAGAATGAGCGTCGTCGGCGCGTCCGTCTTGTCTTCACCGAAAGCCCGGATCAGCAGGTGCGAGCCGTACACAGCGTCCGACTCAAGCGTGACTTCGGTCTCGACTCCGAGACTTCGCGCCGCATCCGAGAGCAACGAGACGACCGCGGCATTGCCTTCCAGATCGCCGGATGGTGATTCGATTTCAACCAACGCGCGCACCAGCGACAACACATCGCCCTCGCGCTTTTTAAAATACTCGCTGAACGCGCTTGCATCACTCTGTTTGAATTCAAACGCCATAATCTCTCAACGGCCTCCCGCGCTAAACTTCGCACACGCGATCAAGCGGCCGTATAACTCTCTTTCCTCACCGTCAGGCTTTCAATCCTCTTGTGTTTGATCTCGAAACCGATGCCGGGCGCGCTCGGGGCGGCGATGCTGCCGCGCGCCGAGACAATGACGGGCGGCTCGATGATGTCTTCTTCCCAGTAACGCGCGCTCGCCGAAACGTCGCCGGGCAGCGTAAACCCTGCGAGGGTCGCCAGCGCGATGTTGTGCGCGCGCCCGATGCCCGACTCAAGCATGCCGCCGCACCAGACCGGCACGTTTTTCTCGCGACACACGCTCTCAACCCTCCGCGCCTCGCTATGACCGCCGACGCGTCCCAGTTTGATGTTGACGATGCGACACGCGCCCATCTCAATCGCTTTGCGCGCGTCCTCGCTCGAACGTACCGACTCGTCAAGGCACACGGGCGTCTCGATCTGTTCCTGCAAACGCGCGTGGTCAACCATGTCGTCGTAAGCGAGCGGCTGCTCGACCATCATCAGGTTGTGCGCGTCCATCTCCTGAAACAACCTGGCGTCTCCGAGCGTGTAGGCCGAGTTGGCGTCAACCATTAACCCTATATCGGGAAAGCGTGCGCGCACGCGTTCAACTATAGCCGAGTCCCATCCCGGCTTGATCTTGATCTTGATGCGCCGGTAGCCCGCGCCGAGTTCGCGCTCGATCTTATCAAGCAACGCTTCGGGCGTGTCCTGTATGCCGATGGAGACGCCGCACGCGATCTCGGCATGCACGCCGCCGAGCTTTTGCCAGAGCGGCAAACCGGCGCGCCGCGCCTCGATGTCCCAACAGGCCGTCTCGATGGCGGCCTTCGCCATGCGATTGCCGCGCACCGCGCGCATCATAACGGACACTCCCGCCGCGCCTTCGACTTCCCGCCCAACCGTCATCGGCACGAGATAATCTTTGATCACAGGCCACGCGCTCTCCACCCACTCTTCGCTGTAAAAAGGCCCCTCACCGGCGGTGCATTCGCCCCAGCCTTCCGCGCCGTCTTCGTCGCGTGCGCGCACGAGCAGGATTCTGCGCTCGGTCGTGCGCCCGAAACTGGTCTCGAAAAAATGTATTAGCGGCAGGCGAATTTCACGCAGTTCGATTGATGCGATCTTCACACGGGGACTCCTTCGTTGAACCATTATGAACGGATTCAGCCGCCTTTGCCAACACGAGCGGGCGAAAAGAAAAAAGACGGCCGGGATGACCGTCTTTCCGTCCACAACAGCAACACACCTGAAACGTATTGAAGCATTTATCACAGAGGCGGGGAGAGACAGAGGCGGAAAGAGAGACGGAGGCAGAGAGAGATGGATGCGTAGAGAGCGAGCGCGCAGACACAGCGCGGAGCAAGGCATCAAACAATTTCAAATTTGAAATCTCTAATTTGAAATCTCTAATTTGAAATCTCTAATTGCCTCCGCTGTCCTCAAGTGTGCCCCGCGTGTAATTTGCGTGTGACGTGGAAGATGCTCTTGGTATTTCTCAGGCGGAAACTTGATCGGAAGTGATGTCCGGCCCGAGATTTTCCGTCGTCGCTTCGTCTTCACCTGCGAGCGCGGCGTGGAGCGTGTGCCATGAGAGGCTTGCGCATTTGACGCGCGCGGGAAATTCGCGCACGCCCGCAAAGATCGTCAGGCGGCCGAGGTTGTGCGGCGTCGCTTCCTCGTCGAGCTCGCCCGTCACCATCCGGTGAAATTCGCTGAAGAGAATTTCCACTTCCTCGCGCGTCTTTCCCTTCACGCTCTGCGTCATCATGCTGGCCGACGCCTTCGAGATGGCGCAGCCCGAGCCTTCAAAGCTCACGTCGGCGATGCGCTCGTCCTCAAGTTGCATGTAGACGGTCAACTGGTCGCCGCAGAGCGGGTTGAATCCGTCGGCGTGGCGGTTGGCCGTTTCCAGCTTCTTGAAGTTGCGCGGCTTCTTGTTGTGGTCAAGGATGACCTGTTGGTAGAGTTCGCTCAGTTCCGACACTTTAACTAAACACCTCGATTACTTTCTGCACCGCCGACGCCAGCGTGTCGATCTCTTCCTTCGTGTTGTAGAAGGAGAAGGACGCGCGCGCCGTTGCCGGGACGTTGAAACGCTTCATCACCGGCTGCGCGCAATGATGACCCGCGCGAATGGCGATACCCTCTTGATCCAGAATCGTACCCACATCGTGCGGGTGCACATCTTCGATGATGAACGAGAGCGCGCCCACCTTCTCGCGCGCCGTGCCGATGATGCGCACGCCTTCGACGGCCGCCAGCTTTTCGGTCGCGTAGGCGAGCAATTCGTGTTCATAGGCGTGGGCGGCGGCGCGGTCGAGCCCGTTCAAATAATCAATCGCCGCTCCGAGTCCGATCTGCGAGGCAATGGCGGGCGTGCCCGCTTCAAACTTGTTCGGCAAGCCCGCATAGGTGGTCTTTTCAAACGTGACGGTGCGGATCATGTCGCCGCCGCCGAGGAACGGATTCATGCGCTCCAGTTGTTCGGCCTTGCCGTAGACGACGCCGCTGCCCGTCGGCGCAAACATCTTATGGCCGGAGATGATGTAGAAATCCGCGTCCAAATCCTGCACGTCGATGGAGAGGTGCGGCGCGCCCTGCGCCCCGTCAACGAGGACGGGCACGCCCTGCTTGTGCGCGCGCGCGACGATCTCCTTGACCGGGTTGATCGTGCCGAGCGCGTTCGAGACGTGCATCACACAGACGAGTTTCGTCCGTTCGTTCAAAAGCGCCTCGTACTCGTCAAGCAACAGTTCGCCCGCATCGTTCATCGGGATGACGCGAAGTTGCGCGCCTTTCTCTTCGCAGAGCATCTGCCACGGGACGATGTTCGCATGATGCTCCATCGCCGACACGATGATCTCGTCGCCCTCGCCGACGAACTTGCGGCCGTAACCGTGCATGACGAGATTGATGCCCTCTGTGCAACCGCGCACAAAGATACACTCGCGCGACTCGCGCGCGTTGATAAAGCGGCGCACCTTTTCGCGCGCGCCCTCGTAAGCGGTCGTCGCGCGCTGGCTCAGATAATGCACGCCCCGGTGGATGTTGGAATGCTCTTCTCTCAGGTAGCGGCTGCCGCGGTCGATCACGACCTGCGGCACTTGCGAAGAGGCCGCGTTGTCGAGATAGACGAGCGGCTTGCCGTTGACCGTCTGACCGAGAACCGGGAAATCCTCGCGCACGCGCGCCACATCCCACGCCGCCAATGCGCTCTGCGGCGCCGCATCCCCGCCCGCTTGTCCCTCACCCGACATAAATTTCTCTGTTGCGATCATAGGTTTTTAAATAGTTTCAAGTTTCAACTTTCAACTTTCGAGTTAAAGAACTAAGAACCTCTGTCCTGAAACTTGAAACCTGAAACTTGAAACTATGATTTACACTTCGAGCCGTGCGTGTAGACGGTTCAGAATAGCCTCGTCCAGTTGCCGTTTGATTGATTCGATCTTGATCTTCTCGACCAACTCCTCCGCGAACCCGTAGGTCAGCAGATTGCGCGCGAGGTCTGTGTGCAGCCCGCGGCTGATGAGGTAGAACAATTCCTCTTCTTCGAGTTGGCCGACGGTCGCGCCGTGCGCGCACTTAACGTCGTCGGCGTAAATTTCCAACTGCGGCTTGGTGTCAACGCGCGCCTCGTTCGAGAGCAGCAGGTTCTTGTTCGATTGCTGCGCGTCGGTTTGCTGCGCATCGCGGTGGACGAAAACCTTACCGTTGAAGACGGCGCGCGATTTGCCGTCGAGAATGCCCTTGTAAAGTTGATGGCTGGTGCAGTGCGGGCTCGAGTGGTCGATCAGGGAATGCGTGTCGGCGTGCTGCCCCTTGCCGACGAGGTAGAGACCATCCACCCAACACTCCGCGCCTTCGTGCGCCAGTTTGATGCCGATGCCGTGACGCGAAAGTTGCGCGCCGAGCGTGATCGTCGTCGAATCATAGACGCCGCTTCTTTCGAGTTCCGCATTGGTCGTGGCGATGTGAAACGTCCGCTCGCCCTCGCGCTGCACTTTGTAATGCGTCAGGCGCGCGCTCTCGCCGACGTAGATTTCGACCACGGCGTTCGTGAACGATTGGGTGTCATCCATCGACGCGTAACTCTCGATGATCGTAGCCGCGCTTTCGCGTTCGGCGACGACGAGCACGCGCGGGAAGGCGGCCGCCGGTTGCCCTGCCTGAGCGGATAAAAACAGCAGTTGAATCGGCTCCGTCACCTGCGCGCCCGTGGGCAGGTAGACGAGCGCGCCGTCGCGCAGAAATGCGGCGTTGAGCGCGTTGAAGCCGTTCGTCTCCGGGTCGCTCGGCCGCGCGAGATATGCGCGCAAGACTGATTCGTGTCCGCCCGCGAAGGCCGTCGCGAAATCCACGACGACCGCGCCCTCCGGTAGATTCTCGACGGAAGAAAACTCGGCGCGGTAAATCCCGTTGACGAAAACCAGACGGCTCGACGCTTCGGGGGCGAGAAATGCAGCAACGTCCGTCTCGCTCAACTCGACGCGCGCGCCCGCTACGGCCGGTGTAAACGCTCCCTTCGCAATAGCGGCGACGTTCGTGTACTTCCAATCCTCCACGTCCGTCGTCGGAAAGCCGACCGCCTCGAAACGCTCCATCGCCGTTTCGCGCAGGCGCAATACCCACGCGGGCAGAGAACCCCTGTCCTCAGTCTCCATCGCGTCATACGCCGAACGGTACGAACTCGCCTCTTTCCTCGCTTGTACCATCATCCTCTTCGCAACTTTCTCATACATCAACTTTCGTATCTACAGCCCGCATCAAGCGCTGGCCGCGGACGGCTGGCCTTCCGCCACCTCGTCTTTGATCCAATCGTAGCCCTTCTCTTCGAGCGCGAGCGCCAGTTCTTTACCGCCGGAGCGCACGATGCGCCCCTTGTAAAGAACATGGACGTGATCGGGCACGATGTAGTTGAGCAGGCGTTGGTAGTGCGTGACGAGCACGATGGCGTTGTCGGCGTTGCGCAGTTTGTTGACGCCCTCGGAGACGATGCGCAGCGCGTCGATGTCGAGGCCGGAATCGGTCTCGTCGAGCACGGCGAGTTTCGGTTCGAGCACGGCCATCTGCAAAATCTCGTTGCGCTTCTTCTCGCCGCCGGAAAAGCCTTCGTTGACCGAACGCGACATCAGACCTGCATCCATCTCTACGATCTTGGCGCGCTCGCGCAGCAAGTCCTTGAACTCAAGCGGGTCGAGTTCCTCTTCGCCGAGGTGTTTGCGCTTCTCGTTATAGGCGAGCCGCAGGAATTGTGCGTTCGACACGCCCGGTATCTCCACCGGATATTGAAAGGCGAGGAAGATGCCGTCGCGGGCGCGCTCGTCGGGTTCGAGTTCGAGCAGATTTTTTCCGTCGAACAAAACCTCGCCGCCCGTCACCTCGTAGGACGGATGCCCCGCCAGCACTTTCGCCAGCGTAGATTTCCCCGACCCGTTCGGCCCCATGATGGCGTGCACTTCGCCCCGCTTCACCGTCAAACTCACGCCCCGCAAAATATCCTTGCCTTCGACGCGGGCATGTAAATCTCGAATCTCTAACACTATGCTCTCCTTCGGAGAGCCGTAAATCGTGAATCGTAAATCGTGAATAGACTCAATCCGTTTTTCTTCTATTCACGATTTACGATTCACGATTTACGGCCTTAAATTATCCAACGCTGCCTTCCAGCTTCATGCCGAGCAGCTTTTGCGCTTCGACGGCGAACTCCATCGGCAGTTCGCGGAACACGTCTTTGCAGAAACCGTTGATGATGAGCGAGACGGCATCTTCCGATGAGATGCCGCGCTGGCGGAGATAGAACAACTGCTCCTCGCTGATGCGCGACGTGGTCGCTTCATGCTCGACCTTCGCCGTGTTGTTCGACACCTCGATATAAGGAAACGTGTTCGCGCCGCACTTGTCGCCGATCAGGAGCGAATCGCATTGCGTGTAATTGCGCGCGCCCTCTGCCCCGGCCAGCACTTTGACGAGGCCGCGATAGCTGTTGTTCGATTTGCCCGCCGAGATGCCCTTCGAGACGATGTTCGAGCGCGTGTTCTTGCCGATGTGGATCATCTTCGTGCCCGTGTCGGCCTGCTGCGCGTGGTTGGTGAGCGCGACGGAATAAAACTCGCCGATGGAATTGTCGCCCTGCAAGATGCACGAGGGGTATTTCCAGGTGATGGCCGACCCGGTCTCAACCTGCGTCCAAGAGATTTTCGAGTTGCGGCCGCGACACGCGCCGCGCTTGGTGACGAAATTGTAAATGCCGCCCTTGCCCTCTTCGTCGCCCGCATACCAGTTCTGGACGGTCGAATATTTGATCTCGGCGTCGTCCAGCGCGACGAGTTCGACGACCGCCGCGTGCAGTTGGTTCTTGTCGAACTTCGGCGCCGTGCAGCCTTCGAGGTAAGAGACGTGCGAATTCTCCTCCGCGATGATCAGCGTGCGCTCGAACTGGCCGGACTCCGAGTTGTTGATGCGGAAATAGGTGGACAACTCCATCGGGCAGCGCACGCCCTTCGGGATGAAGACGAACGAGCCGTCGGTGAAGACTGCGCTGTTCAAGGCCGCGAAATAGTTGTCGTTCGTCGGCACGACCGTGCCGAGATACTTCCTGATCAGTTCCGGGTATTCATGCACCGCTTCCGAGAACGAACAGAAGATGACGCCGTGCTTCTTGAGTTTCTCTTTGTAAGTGGTCGCCACGGAAACCGAATCGAAGACCGCATCGACCGCCACGTTCGCCAGTTGCTTCTGCTCGGTGAGGGGGATGCCGAGTTTCTCGAACGTCTTGATCAACTCGGGGTCAACCTCGTCCATGCTCGCCAACGTGGGCTTCTGCTTGGGCGCGCTGTAATAAATGATGTCCTGATAATCCATCTTCGGATAAGTGATGTTCGGCCAGTGCTCGGGCTCTTCCATCTTCAGCCAGTTGCGATAGGCTTTCAGACGAAATTCGAGCATGAACTCCGGCTCGTTCTTCTTCTCCGAAATGAGCCGGATCGTTTCCTCGCTCAATCCGCGCGGGATCATGTCCGACTCGATGTCGGTCACGAAGCCGTACTTGTATTCTTTGTTGGTCAGTAATTCGATTGAACTCATCTTTGTCTCTTCTTCAACTCTCAAACTGGAAATCTATTCCGACGAAGTTTTGTCTCTATCCTTCACGCCCGCCCGTGCGTCGTTTGACCCGACAGCGAGCTTATCTGGTGCAGGGTCGTCTCGACGTTAGACTCCGTGCCCAAAAGCTGTGCCAGCGTGATGCTCGCCATCGCCCTCTGCACAACGTCGTGCAGGCCGACGATGACGGGGCGGATGCCGCAGTTGCCCGTGTGGATGCACGCGTCCAGAACGCCCGTGTAGCTGTTGCAATGGCTCGCCAGCACGTCCTCGTCGAGCACCTTGATGATTTCGTCGAGGTGTATTTCGGAGGCGGCGCGCGCCAGCCGGTAGCCGCCCTTCGTGCCTCGAATCGACGACACCAGCCCGGCCTTGTTCAAAATCCAGAGCAACTTCCCCGCGTTAGCCACCGAAATGCCCTCACGCTCGGCGATCTGCGTGAGCGTCAGGTATTCGCCCTCGCCAAGCGGCGCGAGTTGCAGCAGGCATCGCAGCCCATACTCTTCCTGTGCCGAGATTTTCATGTAAACCGCTCTAGCATCAGCAATTATCAAGTTACGAAGTGATTATACGGATACCTTACTTTTTAGTCAAGATTGGAGGAAGGGCTATGCCGGAGCTACTCCAGACGGTCGCCGGATGAAGATTGACCGTCATTCCGGCTGGCGTTACAATCTCACGCGCCCGACGTTCGTTTGTCACGGTTAGCCTGACTACCGACCCGCAAGCAACAGCCGCCCGAAGCGAAAACCCCCATGTCTATGTTCAAAAAATTTTCCTTTGCCCCCTACCTCCTGCGCCGCTGGTATTGGGTATTCACAATTATTTTGACGCTCGTTATCTGGGGACTGCTCGCCTTCGCGCTCAAGCCAATCGAAGACCGCGCCGGAACTTACGCGACGCGCCCCTACGGTTATATGACCGGCATGGAAGACTCCGCGCTGGACGTGCTTTTCCAATTGCGCGACGTGCGCCACCCCGAACTGCGCGAGCGCGGGCGCACCGAGCCGATCACGATCATTGAAGTTGACGAGGATTCTATAAAAGAGTCGAACGTGCGCCTGCAAAAGTGGCCGCGCAGTTGGTACGCGCGCCTGATCGACCGCGCCGCGGAGGGCGGCGCAAACACCATCGGCCTCGACCTTTATCTGAGCGAAGCGGGCGGCATCTCGGCCGAGGACAAGGCGGCGGATCAGAAGATGGTGGAATCGCTCGCGAACGCCGGCAACGTGGTGCTCGCGCAAAAACTGGAAGCGGGCGGATCGTCTTCCATCACGCCGCTTCCGATGTTCGCGGATAACGCCTATCTCACCGGTTTCGTAGACCTCCCGCACGAAAGCGACCGCTTCGTGCGCATCGCTCAACTCTCTCGCGTCGTGGGAAAAGGCGACGGCACTTTCGACGAACAGTTCAGCTTCGCCACGCAGATCGCGCGCGGCTTCACCGAACAGGCGCTCGAAGCCCCGCCCGACCAGAACAAGGTGAAACTCGGCGAGCGCACGCTCCCCTTGCGTAACGACCTCAACTTACAGATTGATTTCCGCGCGCGCTCGCCCGCCTTCACGCGCGTCTCGGCCAGAGACATCTTGTGCGAAGATTTTCAACGCGACTCCGTCCCGAATCTGAATTGCGCCGAACGCCCCAAACTCCCGGACGAACTCTTTCGCGACCGCATCGTGCTCATCGGCGCAACCAACAACGACGCGCCCGATCTCTTCACCACACCCTTTTATCTGCCCAGGCAAGTCGTGCGCCCGCTCCTGCAAGTGTTCGACAAGAACCTGCCGACGCTGCCGAAGTTGATGCCGGGCATCGAAGTTCACGCGAACATTCTGGCGACGATCCTCAACGGCAAATATCTCGTGCGCCCGACATACCGGCAACAGTTGCTGATGCTGTTCCTTCCGTTCGCGCTGGTCGCGCTGGCGGTCTTCTGGCTGCGCGCGATGTGGGGATTTCTGGCGACGGTGATGGTCGCCGCTGCTGCTCTCGCGATCTCTTCGTGGGCGTTCAACGTCCACGGCGTTATCCTTCCGTTGGCGAGCGCGGAACTGGGCATTCTCGGCATGCTCGCGCCCTCCGGTTTCCTGTTGCGCTACGCACACGAGCGCGCCGTCCGCGATGCTACGGAGGCCGAGCGCGCGGCCATCATGGACATTTTCTCGAAATGCGTTTCGCCCGAAGTGGCCGACACGCTCTGGCAGCAGCGCGGCGACCTGTCCATCGCAGGCGAGCGGCGCATCGTCACGCTCATCTTCACGGACATACGAGGCTTCACGACCCTCTCCGAATCGGTTGACTCGGCAGTCGTCGTCGAATGGTTGAACGAGTATTTCAGCCGGATGCACCGCATCGTCACTTCCTATGGCGGCCACATCAACAAGTTCATCGGCGACGGACTGATGATCGTCTTCGGCGCGCCCATCGACCGCGGGCAGAAACTCGAAGCGCGCGCGGCGGTGGCGTGCGGGCTGGAGATGCTGGCCGAGGTCGAGCGTATGAACGAGGAGTGGAAGGATAAGGATCGCCCGCTGATCGCAATCGGCGTCGGCGTCCACACGGGCGAGGCGACGTGCGGCGTGGTGGGCGCGGAAGGCCGCCTCGAATACACCATTATCGGCGACACCGTGAACCTCTCGGCGCGTCTCGAATCGACGACTAAAGAGAAGGGCGTGCCGATTCTGATCAGCGACTCGACCGCCGCGCTGCTCGGGATAGACTACGAAACCCGGCCGCTCGGCGACGTGAAGGTCAAAGGCAAGAACCAGAGCACGGAGGTCTTCACGGTGCAGAAGAACATGCGCAAACCCGGTGCGCCCACAACCAAAAAGTCCGAATCGCAGGCGACAGTGTAAGTCGCGCCGATGGTTGCGGAAGAAAGTTATTAACGCAGAGAGCGCGGAGTTGAAGACGCAGAGGGTTCGGAGAAACCACTTCTTCTCCGCGCCCTCTGCGTCTTCAACTCCGCGCTCTCTGCGTTATATATATTTCTCGACTACAATCCTCTTCATTTCCGCCACTCGTCGATCAACGAGGCGACCAGTCCCGTCCAGCCCGTCTGGTGCGACGCGCCGAGTCCCATTCCGGTGTCGCCGTGGAAGTATTCGTAAAAGAGGATGAGGTCGCGCCAGTGCGGGTCGTCCTGAAACTTCCCGTACCAGCCGTGAGCGGGTCGCCGGTTGTCGCCGCCCCGCGTGAACAAATTGATGAGGCGGTCGGCGAAGCCCTGCGCCATGTCGTTGAGCGTGACGTTCGATTCGCCCTCGACCGGGCTTTCGATCTCGAACTTCGAGCCGTAAGCTTTGCCTAGCTTGCGCAGCGATTCGATCATCATGAAAGAGGTGGGAAACCAGACGGGGCCGCGCCAGTTGGAGTTGCCGCCCTTCAACATCTCGACGGATTCGGCCGGTTCATAACCCACCTGCGCGCCGCCGAAATGGAACGGGTGCCGCTCGTGATACTTCGACAGGCTGCGCAAGCCGTAACGGGAGCGAAATTCCTGCGGGTCCCAGATGCGCTCTAACAGGTGGCGCATCTGCTCCTCGTTGACGATGGCGAGGACGTAAACGCGCTGGTCTTCGTGCTCCACGATCTGGACGCAACTCTGCACGATGTCCTGCCGATTATCGATGAACCAGTGCATCTCGCGGTGAAACTGCGTGAAGGGCTTGATCCAGTTCTCTTCGATGCGTTCGATAGCGTAAAGCGGGATGAGGCCGACGAGCGAGCGCACGCGAAACTTGTGGTGCTCGCCGTTCGGGTAACTGAGCACGTCGTAGAAGAACTTGTCCTGTTCGTCCCACAGTTGATAGCCGACGCTGCCCATCTTCTTCATCGCCGCGCCGACATAGACGTAGTGTTGAAAGAACTTCGTGGCGAGCGCTTCGTAGGCTTCGTTTTCCTTCGCCAGTTCGAGCGCGATGCGCATGAGGTTGAGACAGAACATGCCCATCCAGCCGGTGGCGTCTGATTGTTCGAGGCTCGCGCCATCGGGCAGTTCGTGGCTGCGGTCGAGGACGGTGATGTTGTCGAGTCCGAGGAAGCCTCCCTCGAAGACGTTGTTGCCCTCGCTGTCAACCTTGTTGACCCACCAGGCGAAATTGATCAGCAACTTGTGGAAACACTTTTCGAGGAACAGGCGGTCGCCCTTGCCGCGCGCGACGCGATCCATGTTGTAGATGCGCCACACAGCCCACGCGTGGACGGGCGGGTTCAGGTCGGAGAACTCCCACTCGTAGGCCGGTATCTGCCCATTCGGGTGCTGAAACTGCTCGAAGAGGAGCAGCCACAGTTGCTCTTTGGCGAACTCAGGATCGACGAGCGCGAGCGGCACGCAGTGGAAAGCCAAATCCCATGCGGCGAACCACGGATACTCCCACTTGTCCGGCATCGAGAGCACGCGCATGCTCTTGATGTGCATCCAGCGATGATTGCGTATGCGACGGCGGGATTCGGGCGGCGGGTGCGCCGGGTTATCGCCCTCGAACCACGCGCGCACGTCGTAGATGTAAATCTGCTTGCCCCAGAGCATCCCCGCGAACGCCTGACGCTGCACGCGGCGTTCGTCTTCGGTCGCCTTCGCCGGGTGAATCGAGTTGTAGAACTCGTCGGCTTCCGCGCGCCGCGCATTGATGACCTCGTCCACGTCCGCCAGCGGCTTCTTCAACTCCTCGCCGGTCAGGCGCAGTTTCAACACGACCGATCCTCCGGCCGGGACGTTCAACTCGTAATGCAGGCAGGCCTTCGTCCCCGTTCCTTCCGGGTTGACCGTCGCCTCGCCGTCGATGATGTGGCGGTGGAATCCGTCCTTAACGTAGGGCTTACGGCTTTTGACGTGCGCTCCCCAGACGCGCTCGGAATTCGTCTCGTTATTGGTGAAGAGCGGGCGGCCTCCCGCGCCCGAATAGAGGTAACGCGTGCCGAGGCAATACTTGAAGGGCAAGCCCGGCAACCCGCACGATTCTTCGTCTGAGGCGACGAGGCTCACGAAATCCTCGCCGCTCGGGCCTACGCGAATAATCGGCTCCGCTTTCGGCTCAGGCCACCACGCCCAGATGTTGCGGAACCAGAGATGCGGCAGCAGGTGGATAGTCGCGTCTTCCGGCGCGCGATTGAAGACTTCGATGCGGATGCAGATGTCTTCCGGCGTCGCTTTCGCGTATTCGACGAACACGTCGAAGTAGCGGTCGTCGTCGAAGACACCCGTATCGAGCAACTCGTATTCAGGGTTGTGTCCGGCGCGGCGGGCGCGGTTCTCCTCGATCAGTTTGGTGTAAGGAAACGGCGCTTGCGGGTACTTGTACAGGTATTTCATGTACGAGTGGGTCGGCGTCGAATCCAGATAGAAGTAATACTCCTTCACGTCCTCGCCGTGGTTGGCTTCGCTGGACACAAGCCCGTAGAGGCGCTCTTTGAGAATCGGGTCTTTGCCGTTCCAGAGCGCGAGGGCGAAGGTGAGGAGTTGATAGCGGTCGCAGATCGCCGCCAGCCCGTCCTCGCCCCAGCGATACGCCTTCGAGCGCGCCAGATCGTGCGGGAAGTAGTCCCACGCCGTGCCGTGCTCGCTGTAGTCTTCGCGCACCGTTCCCCACGCGCGCTCGGAAACATACGGCCCCCACTTGCGCCACGGGTGGATGGGCAAGTTCGAAGGCTCGTTCAATCGTTCATGTTCTTTGGTCGGCATGGGAATTTTGAGTGATGGATGCTCCCGAACATAGCGGCGTCTCAGCGCGCCTCGTCTAACTGCGACAACTTCTCGACGCGCTCCTGGTGCCGCCCGCCGTCGAACTCCGTCTCAAGGAAGGCGCGAATCATGCGCGCGGCCAGTTCGGGTTCGATGAAGCGCGCGCCGATGCAGAGCACGTTGGCATCGTTGTGCTTGCGGGCGAGGCGCGCGGTCTCCTCGTTCCAGCAGAGCGCGGCGCGCACGCCCGGCACCTTGTTGGCCGCGATGGAGATGCCGATGCCGGAGCCGCAGATAACCACTCCGCGCTCGACCTCGCCGCTCGCCACCGCGCGCCCGACCGCCGCTCCGAAATCCGGGTAATCGACGCTCGCGAGACTGTCCGTGCCCTTGTCTTCAACCTCGACGCCGAGCGCCGCGATCTCGCGCTTCGCCAACTCCTTGCTTTCATAACCGGCATGATCGCTGCCGATGGCAACCCGTCGTGGAATCATAATTAAAAAGGACGAACAAGAATTGATTCATTGATTCATTGATTCATTGGTTCATTTCTTTATTTCTTCATTGAATCAATGAACCGATGAATCAATGAATCAATTCTTCTTCATCCTTCATCCTTTCTCAAGAGTTTCGCTGCGGCTTCGTCCAGAAACCACGCGAGCGCGCCCGCGCGCGGTTGAATGAGTTGTGAAGGCAGGCGTTTGGGTTCAGGCGCGCTGTACAACACCTCTTGCAGCCGCTCGGCCTTGCCCGCGCCCGTGACGATGAACATAACCCGGCGTGCTTGATTGATGGCCGAGGCGGTCAGCGTGATGCGATAAGCATCGAACTTCTCGACCCAGTTGGCCGCGACCCATGCCGAACGCGCGTCGAGCGCATGCGTGCCGGGAAAGAGCGACGCGGTGTGGCCGTCGTCGCCCATACCGAGCATGACGAGATCGAACTCCGGCCACGGCGCATCGTCGCCGAAGAAACCGCGGAGTTCGTCTTCGTAGAGACGCGCGTTGGCGACCGCATCGCCCTCGCCGCGCATGCGATGAACGTTCTCGGGCGGCAGCGCGACGCGAGACAGCAGAGCCTCGTTCGCCATGCGATAGTTGCTGTCGGCGTCGTCGGGCGGGACGCACCGCTCGTCGCCGAAAAAGACGTGGACGCCCGACCAATCGACTTGCGCGCCGAAGTCTTCACCCGCGAGCAGTTCGTAGATGCGCTTCGGCGTCGAGCCTCCGGCGAGGGCGACGCTGAAACGCCCGCCGGTTTCTATCCCCGCACGTGCGAGTTCGACGAAGCGGAGCGCGGCGGCGCGCGCCACTTCGTTCGCGTCCGCGAAGATTTGAATATTCGGAGTCGCCCGGTGGTCGGCTGGCATAGGATTAAGAAGTTCGGGAGTCCCGGTTCAAGCGAGTTCCACGGCACAGCACGCCGCGCCGTAGAGCGCGGTCTTGTCATCGAGAATAACGCGCACGGGTATGTTGGAGACGAGACCGGACATGCGTCCCTTATCCGAGAACGCTCGCATAAACGTGCCGTCTTTTAATTTCTCGATCAGTTTCGGCGCGATGCCGCCGCCGACATAGAGGCCGCCCGTCGCTTTCAGGATCAGGGCGAGGTTGCCCGCCATCGCGCCGTAAATGTCGGCGAAGAGGTCTAATGCTTTGACGGCGAGTTCGGAGGTGCCGCCAAGACCGGCCTGCGAGACGGCGGCCGAAGCGTCGCCCGTCCTGATCTGTTCGGCCAGCCAGACGGGTTCCACGCCGTATCTGTGGTCGCGGAGGAAACTGTAGATATTGAACAGTCCCGGCCCGGAGAGCACTCGTTCGTAACTGACACGGCCGCCGATTTTGCCGCGCATGTAATTCAAGAGTTCGGTTTCGATGCCCGTGCGCGGGGCGTAGTCGATGTGCCCGCCTTCAGAGGCGATGGGGCGATAGTGTCTGCCGTCGTAGAACAGCCCGGCCATGCCGAGTCCCGTCCCGGCGGCGATAAGGGCGCGATGTGCGCCGTGTTCCTCGCGACCTTCGTTGAGCGCGTGCAGTTGCGACGCGCCCAAACCCTCGATGCCGTAGGCCGTCGCTTCGAGATCGTTGATCAGGCCGACGCGCTCAAGGCCGAGCACGTCCGCGAGCGTCCGCCCGTCAACCATCCACTTGAGGTTCGGCGTCTTGACCTGCCCGTCTTTAACCGGCCCCGCGATGCCGAAGCAGGCGTGTGTCAACTCCGGCTTATGCTCGGCCACAAACTCGGAGATGATGGATTCGAGCGAGTCGTACTTGTTGCTTGGAAAACTGCTCTGCGCAAGCGGCTTCCCGAGTTCTTCCTTCTCGAAGAGGGCGACGTTCGTTTTCGTCCCTCCGATGTCTCCGGCCAGTATCATATCGTTGGAAAATATCCGTTCAGATTCGTCCAGCTTTTCCGCAACACTTCTTCGATCAGCTTTTCTGCAAGACTTCGATCAACCGCCCGACGCAGGCCACGGCCCCCTCATAAACCTCGTCGCGTGAGAGTATGTTCAATTCGCGGCTGAGCCTTTGACCTTCCGACTTCGCTTCGTAAGAGACGACGCGCCCCACCGTCTGTGCGCCGCCGATCCTGGCCGAGGTCTCCAGCTTTGTCCATCCCTCGTTCACGCCCACGTAAAACTCCGCGCTCGTCGCCCCGCATTTCAGCTTGAGCGTTGCAACGAGGCCGTCGCAACCCTGCCGCTCGTCGGCCGCGCGTAAAATCACGTTCAGCTTCCGCTCGCCCGCCCGCATCACCCAGCGGGCGCTCTTCCCCTCGCGCGCGAACTCGCCCGTCGGCTCCCACTTCAAGGCCGACGCCAGCCACCCGGCGACGAGCAAGGCTTGCGCGGCGATCTCGCCGGTCGCCACGTCGGGCGGATCGTATTCGACGATCACATCGTCAAGCGCGTCGAGGTGCGTTCGATAGTCGGGCACGTCCCAGAAGCTCGCGATCAAATTACGCCAGGAGGTCAGTCGCCCCCAGTTCAAATCGCTCGCCAGCATGAACTGCCGCCGCCCTGCGACGATCTGCGCCAGCCGCTTCATGTCCTCGTGCGGTTTGTCGAAGACGAGCGAATCGATCACGACGCGATCCGTTAATTCGACGAGACGATTGAAGAGTTTGTCTTCCTCATGCGGGATGTCTTTCCACCACAGGAAGACCGGCACGTCCGGCACGACCAGCGGCTCAATCGCGCTCGCCGCCGCGTCAACCGCCGCTCCGGCCGCAACTATCGTCACCTGTTCGCCGCACACCTTCTTAGCCCCGCCCCTGCTCTCGGTTTGACAGCGCATCGAGACGTAAGCCTCAAGGCGTGCTTCCGCCGAATCACGGTCGGCGATGAGCACGAGCGCGCGGCTCGGCACGTGCGCCGTCACCTCGTCAAGCAATTCGTCCAATTTCGCGCGGTCTTCTTTGTGCGTGGCGTAGATAATCAGGTTCAGCACGCACACGCGCATCACGCCCGAATCTTCCGCGCCTCCCGCGCTGTTTTGCCAGTTCGCCGCCAGTTCTTTCTCCAAACGCCCAACGTCGATTCCCTGCGGCGCGCTCGCGGCGGCGGAGCTTTTTTGTATTTCACTCATAACTTTAAGTTTCAGGTTTCAAGTTTCAAGTTTCAAGACTGACAGGTTCTAAGTTTTTAAACTTGAAACCTGAAACCTGAAACTTGAAACTCACTTAAGGTCTGCGCCAGCGGCGGCCGGTTCGCTCAAGAAGATCATGCGTGGCTTGCGGCCCCCATGTCCCGGCTTCGTAGTTTGGGAAGGGGGCTTCCGCTTTCGCGGCCGCCCATTCTTCAAGGAGCGGCATGACGATCTCCCAACCGCGCTCGGTCATGTCTGTGCGCGCGTAGAGCGTGGGGTCGCCGAGGATGCAGTCGAGGAGGAGCCGCTCGTAGGCTTCGGCGAGTTGGACGCCGAAAGACGCGCCGTAGCGGAAATCCATGTTCACGTCGCGGATGCGCGTCACCTGTCCGGGCACTTTGGCGGCAACGCGCATCGTGATGCCTTCGTCGGGCTGGACGCGGATGATGAGCTGGTTCGGCGACATTTGCTCCATCATTTCCGAACCGAACAGTTTGTGCGGGGCGTCTTTGAACTGGATCGCGATCTCTGTGACGCGCTTCGCCAGTCGCTTGCCCGAACGGATGTAGAAGGGCACGCCCGACCAGCGCCAGTTGTCGAAATACATCGTGAGCATGGCGAAGGTTTCGGTAGCCGAGCCGGGGGCGACGCCCTCTTCTTCGCGGTAGCCTGGAACCTGTTTGCCGTTGATCGACCCCGCGCCGTATTGCCCGCGCACGCACTCCGTGCGAATGCGCTCCGGCGTGAACGGGCGCACGGCCGTCATCGCCTTGATCTTCTCGTCGCGCACCGATTCCGAGTTGAGACTCGCCGGAGGCTCCATCGCGACGAGCGACAGAACCTGAAAAACGTGGTTCTGCAACATGTCGCGCACGACGCCCGCCTTCTCATAATAGCCGCCGCGCCCTTCGACGCCCACCGTCTCGGCGTTCGTGATCTGAACGTGGTCGATGTACTGGCGATTCCAGAGCGGCTCGTAGATGCCGTTCGCGAAACGGAAGACGAGCAGGTTTTGCACCGTCTCTTTGCCGAGATAGTGATCGATGCGGTAAATCTGCGACTCGTCGAGGTGCTGGTGGATGTCGTGGTTGAGCGCCTGCGCGCTCTGGAGGTCTGTGCCGAAAGGCTTCTCGATGATGACGCGCACCCAGCCCTTGCGACCTTCTTTCGGTTTCGCCAGCCCCGACTGCCCGAGTTGGCGCACGGCCTCGGCATAGAGCGACGGCGCGACCGAGAGATAAAACACGCGATTGCCCTGCGTGCCGCGCTCCTGGTCGATCTCGTCGAGTTTCGCGCCGAGCTTCACGTAGTCTTCGTTCGTGCCGATGTCAACTTTCAGGTAGTGCAAACCCTGCGCGAAGGACGCCCACACCTCGTCGTCAACGCTCTTGGCCTCGGAAAATTGAGCGACCGCCTCTTTCATGTTGGCGCGAAACTCTTCGCTGCTCAACTCCGTGCGCGCCGCGCCGACGATGGCAAACTCGGCGGGCACGAGTCGCTCCTGCACGAGGCGGTAAAGCGCGGGCACGAGTTTGCGCTTCGTTAAATCGCCCGTCGCCCCGAAGATGACGACCACGCACGGCTCCGCCGTTCGCTCCAAACGCATCCCCGTGCGCAGGGGGTTTTCCAACACTGTTGCAGACATAACAAAAAGGATGAATGAAAAGCTGTCCGTTGTCAGTAGTCCGTTGTCAGTTGTTCAATACCGCCTTTAGTAACTAACGTGATTGCCACGTGCAACTGACTACTGGCAACGGACAATGGACAGCTTTCCTTCATCCGTCATCCTTTCTTGAGCATCTCTTCCCACTCGGTATGGACGGGAGGTTGGCCGGGTTTGTCGGTTCGCTCGTAGGTGTGCGAGCCGAAGAAGTCGCGCTGCGCCTGCGTCAAATTAAGCGGCAGGTTGGCCGTGCGATAGGTGTCGAAGTATCCGATGCTGGCCGACATGCCGGGCACGGCGACGCCGCTCTGGATGGCCGTCGTAACGGCGCGACGCCAGTTCGGCTGCGACTGCTGGACGAAGGCGTTGAAATCGGGGTCGAGCAGGAGGTTCGGCAAATCGGCGCGGCGTTGATAAGCGCCCTTGATTTTGTCCAGAAACCGTGCGCGGATGATGCAGCCGCCTTTCCAGATGCGGGCGCACTCTCCGAGGTCTATGTTCCACTTGTAGGCGTCCGATCCGGCGCGGATGAGGTTCATCCCCTGCGCGTAGGAACAAATCTTCGAGGCGTAGAGCGCATCGTGGATGGCCTGAATCATCTCGCGCCGGTCGCCCGAAAACGCGGCGCGCTCCGGCCCCTTGATCTGCTTTGACGCCTCGACACGTTCCTCTTTGCGCGACGACAAATTGCGCGTATCGACGGCCGCATCAATCGTCGGCGTAACGATGCCGAGGTCGAGCGCGATGTCGGAAGTCCACTTGCCCGTGCCCTTCTGCCCCGCCTTATCGAGCACGAGATCGACGAGCGGCTTGCCGGTCTCTTCATCTTTCACGCGCAAAATCTGCGCGGTAATTTCGATGAGGAACGATTCGAGATCGCCGCGGTTCCACTCGTCGAACACGTCGGCCATTTCCACAGCCGACATGCCGAGAACGGTGCGCATCAAATCGTAGGCTTCGGCGATTAGTTGCATGTCGCCGTACTCGATGCCGTTATGCACCATCTTGACGAAGTGACCCGCGCCGCCCGGCCCGATGTAGGTGACGCACGCGCCGTCATCAACTTTCGCCGCGATGGCTTCCCAGATCGGGCGAATCTGCTCGTAAGCCTCGCGGTCGCCGCCGGGCATCAGGCTAGGTCCCCACAAAGCGCCCTTCTCGCCGCCCGAGACGCCCGACCCGATGAAGTTGAACCCCTCGGCCTTGAGCGACTTCTCGCGCCGTTCGGTGTCCATGAAATAAGAGTTGCCGCCGTCGATGATGATGTCGCCCTCGTCCAGAAACGGCTTGATCTGATCGACAGTCCAGTCCACAGGGTCGCCCGCCTTGACGAGCAGGATCGCCTTGCGCGGGCGTTCGAGCGACTTCACAAATTCTTCGGGGGTGTGCGCGCCGATCACCTGATGACCTTTGAGGCGTTCGACGAACTCGTCAACCTTCTTAGGCTCGCGATTCCAGACGGCGATGGAGTAACCGTTGCGCTCGATGTTGCGCGCCAGATTTTCGCCCATCACGCCCAGCCCGATCATGCCGATCTTCGCCGTCTTACCGCTCTGTTCAGATGTAGACATAAGATTTCCTCATTGAATAAAAGGATGAACGCGGAACGATGAACGATGAAGTGAAGAGAAGTAAATCGTAAATCGTGAATCGAGCAAAGCAGGTTTCTTTCTATTTACGATTCACGGCTTTTAGTTCATCGTTCCGCGTTCATCCTTCATCGTTTCTGTTTAGGCTCCCGTTGCGCCGGAGCGTGGAAGGGCTTGGCCGATTAACTCTTGCAGGCGTTCGAGTCCGGCTTGTACGTCCGCGCCGAGATCGATTCGCACGGCGCGGCGTCCGCGCGACGAGAGCGAGCGAAAATCGCCGAGCGCCTGCGCCTGTTTCAAAACGCTGAAAGTGTAGGGCTGCCCCGGTATCGGCAAATCCTTGATGTCGGGCGCGGTTAGTTGCATAAAGACGCCCTCCGCCGATCCGCCTTTGTGCAACTGGCCTGTCGAATGGAGGAAGCGAGGCCCGTAGCCGGTCGTCGTGGCGCAATGCGTCGCGTCGCGCAGATGGGTGCGAATCTCCTGCACGATCCGTTCGTATTCGGGCGTCTCTTCAAAGTAGTCGAGCAGGGCGATGTAATCGCCCGCGCCCGCGCGCGCGAGGTGCGCTTTGATGGCCGCGCCGACCGATTCGTTCGGCAGTTCCGCGCGCGTCCGTTCGTCGGCGTAAAGCGTAAGCACGCCGTCGGTGGCGAGCACGTCCTGTTCGGGCAGCTTGCCGTCGCGGGCGTAAGCGTCGAGCAGTTCCTTCGTCGCGTCCTTCGACTCCTGCACGTTCGGCTGGTCGAAGGGATTGATGCAGAGACGCCAGCCCGCGAACGCCGTGGCGATTTCCCAGAGGAAAAATTCCTCGCCGAGATCGTAGATGTCCGTCAGCGTGCGATAGACGACCGGATGACCGGCGGCTTCCAGAGCCTTCAACTTCGCATCCGTCTCGCTATCGATCCGCTCGACGCTGATGTGAACGAACAGGCGGTCGTCCCGATAGACGGAAGGCGCGCCGAGCGGCTCGCCCGCGATTGGCACGATCCCCTTCCCGTCTTTGCCGGTGCTCTCGGCCACCAATTGCTCGACCCAGAGTCCGAACGAAGCGATGCGCGGATCGGTGCTGATGGTCAACTTGTTGCGCCCGGCCATCGCGCACTCGCCGAGTATTGCGCCGAGACGTGCCCCCGGATTTTCCGACGCGGGCACGACCGGCGCGCACGCATGCACGACGCGTTCGGCGCGTTCGAGCAATTTCCGAACGTCGAGTCCCATCAGCGCGGCGGGAACCATGCCGAAGTATGAGAGCGCGGAATAACGGCCGCCGATGTCGGCCGGGTTCAGGAAGATGCGCTTGAACTTATCTTCCGTCGCCATCTGCTCCATGAGCGTGCCGGGGTCGGTGACGGCGACGAAGCATTCGCCGGGATTCTCCTTGCGCCTGCCCACCTGATCGTACCAGTACTTGTAGAAGACGAGCGGCTCGGTCGTCGTACCGGATTTCGACGAGATGATGAAGAGGCAGTGCGTGATGTCTATTTTGTCGGCGATGCCGGAGAAGGCGTCGGGGTCGGTCGAATCGAGCACGAGCAGTTCGGGGTAGCCGACCTGCTTGCCGAAAGTCTGTCGCAGCACTTCGGGGCAGAGCGACGAGCCGCCCATGCCGCACACCATCACGTGTTTGAACTCGCGCACGTTCCTGATGCGATCCGCGAATTGCACTAGGTCGTCTTCGACGCCGATCATCATGTCGGGTACGTTCAACCAGCCGAGCGCGTTCTTGATGATCTTCTGATGACTTTCGTCCGACTTCCAGAGCGCGGCGTCCTTGCGCCAGATGCGGCGCATCACGTCGCCCTTGTCCGCTTCCTTGATCGCCCCCGCGACCGCCTCACTATACTTTCCCAACGTTGCCGTGAGCCTCTCGTTGATGCCTGAGAGATACGCATCGCGCTTCGACTCGATGGACTGTGCCAGCGTGTCGAACGAGGTGACGAAGGAACTGAGGCCGTCCTTCTGCAACTTCTCGGTGACGGCCTTCAGGTCGATGCCGATCTCGGCGAGTTCGCGCACGAGCGCGCGGCACTCGTCGAGCCCGGCTTCGAGCGTGAGCGCGACCTTGCCTTTCTCGCGAATGGCCGTGTAGGTCGCGGGCGGCACGGTGTTCACCGTCTCCGGCCCGATCAAATTGTCAACGTAGAGAACTTCCGAATACTTCGGATTCTTCGTCCCCGTCGAAGCCCACAACTGGCGCTGCACCTGCGCGCCTTTGGCTCTGAGCGCGCTAAACCTTTCGCCGTGAAATATCTCCTTGTACTTGACGTAAGCGAGCTTGGCGTTGGCGATGGCCGCGCGCCCCATCAAGCCTTCGAGGCGCGCACGCTCTTCGGGCGTCGCGGCGTGGCGCGCTTTGTATTCGAGGTCGGCGTCAATCGCCGTGTCCACGCGCGAGACGAAGAAGCTCGCCACGGAGGCGATATGATCCACCGGCTTGCCTTCGGCGTCGCGGCGTTCGAGCCCGCGGATGAAGGCTTCGGCCACCTGCTCGTAATTCTCGATGGAGAAGATCATCGTGACGTTCACGTTGATGCCGCGATAGATGGCCTCTTCGATGGCGGGCAAACCCTCCTGCGCCGCCGGAATCTTGATCATCACGTTTTTGCGGCCGAGACGTTGGAACAGGCGGTCGGCCTCTTCAATCGTCTCCCGCGTCTTGTAGGCGTAGCCTGGGTTGACTTCGAGACTGATGTAGCCGTCAACGCCGTCCGTCTTGTCATAGACGGGCTTGAGGATGTCCGCCGCCTTGCCGATGTCCTCGACCACGAGGTCTTCGTAAATCTCGGAGACGCTTTTGCCCGCCTCGACGAGCGAGCGCAGTTGCTCGTCGTAGTCGTTCGAGCCAGTGATGGCCTTCTCGAAGATGGTCGGGTTTGAAGTAACGCCGCGCAGGTCGTCATCCTCGATCTTCTTTTGTAGATCGCCGCTCACAAGCATGGCACGCCGGATGTTGTCGTACCAGATGGACTGCCCCGTCTTCATGATTTCAACAAGTGTATTACTCATCACGTTCGCTCCTTCGTCGCAAATAACCTCTAATCCCTGTATTTATCCATTTCGCGCTTCGCCGTGTCCAGCACGTTCTCGATTGTGAAGCCGAATTTCTTCGTCAACTCTTTGAGCGGCGCGCTCGCGCCGAAGGTCTTCATGCCGACGATGGCCTCGTTGCTGTTGACGTAGCGACGCCAGCCGAACGTGCCTGCCTGTTCGACGGCGACGCGCGCCCTGACCTGCGGGGGCAGCACCTCGTTCTTATAACTCTCGTCCTGATGCTCGAAGATTTCCCATGAGGGCAGGCTGACGACGCGCGCGCGCACGCCTTCGGCCGCGAGTTTTTCGTAAGCCTCGACGCAGAGCGAGACTTCCGTGCCCGTGCCGATCAGGATCACTTCCGGCATGCCACCCTCACCAGCGTTATCGGCGAGTATGTAGCCGCCGCGTTTGACGCCTTCCACGCTCGCGTAACGGGTGCGGTCGAGCGTCGGCATCGCCTGTCGGCTCAAGACCATCACGGCGGGTTCGTGCCTGAGTTGCATCACGACGCGCCACGCTTCGGCAATCTCGTTAGGGTCGCCGGGACGCATGACGACGAGGCCGGGAATGGCGCGAAGGCTCGCGAGTTGTTCGATGGGCTGGTGCGTGGGGCCGTCCTCGCCGACGCCTATCGAGTCGTGCGTGAAGATGTGTATGGTCGGGATTTCCATGATCGCCGAGAGGCGAATCGCGGGGCGCGAATAGTCCGAGAAGATCATGAAGCCCGCGCCATAAGGGCGAATCTTCGAGAGCGAGAGGCCGTTCAGGACGGCCGACATGCCGTGCTCGCGTATGCCGAAGTGGAAATTACTGCCGCCATACCAGCGGCCACGCTCGCGGTCGTCCTCGCCGGTGAAATCGCCCGCGCCGTCGAAGGTGAGACGCGTCTTCGTGGAGGGCGCGAGGTCGGCCGCGCCGCCGATGAACCACGGCACGTTCCGCGCGATAGAGTTCAGGACTTTGCCCGAAGCGTCGCGCCCGGCCAAGCCTTTCGCGTCCGCGGGGAAGACGGGGATGTCTCTATCCCAGCCTTCGGGCAGTTCGCGTTTCTGCATCCTGACGAGTTCGTCGGCCAGTTCGGGAAACTCGACGCGATAGGCTTCGACTTTGGCAAACCACTCATCGCGCGCCCCTTTGCCGCGAGCGCCGATGCCCTGCCGGAAATGCCCGCGCACCTCTTCGGGCACTAAGAACTTCTCCTCTTCCGGCCAACCGTAATTGCGCTTCGTCAAGCGAATCTCTTCTTCGCCGAGCGGCTCGCCGTGCGCGGCGTGCGTGTCCTGTTTGTTGGGCGCGCCCCACGCGATGTGGCTATCGACGATGATGAGCGTCGGGCGGCCGGTCTCTTTGCGTGCGACGGCAAAGGCGCGTTTCAGGGTTTCGAGGTCGTTTGCGTCGCCGACGCGCGTAACGTTCCAACCGTAGCCGATGAAGCGCGTCGCCACGTCTTCGGAGAAAGCCCATGAGGTGTGGCCTTCGATGGTGATTTTGTTGTTGTCGTAAATCCAGCAGAGGTTGTCGAGTTTGAGATGCGCGGCGAGAGAAGCGGCCTCGTGCGAGACGCCTTCCATTATGCAGCCGTCGCCGCACAGGGCATAAACGTTGTAGTCGAACATCTCGAAGCCGGGGCGGTTGAAATAGGCCGCCTGCCACTTCGAGGCGATTGCCATCCCGACGCTCGTCGCAATCCCCTGGCCGAGCGGCCCGGTGGTCGTCTCGATGCCGGAAGTCCAGCGGTATTCGGGATGACCGGGGCAGCGGCTATCGAGCTGGCGAAAGTTCTTGATGTCGTCGAGTTCGACGGAAGGCTTGCCGGTCGTCTCATACTTCGCGTTGACGGCCTTGACGCCCGTCAGGTGCAGCATCGAATAGAGCAGCATCGAGGCGTGCCCCATCGAGAGCACGAAGCGGTCGCGGTTCGGCCAGATGGGGTCTTCCGGGTCGAAGCGCATGATCTCGTTCCAGAGCAGGTAGGCGACGGGAGCCATCGCCATCGGCGTGCCGGGGTGGCCGGAGTTGGCCGCCTGCACGGCGTCCATCGAAAGGGTTCGGATCGTGTTGATGCAGAGGTTATCGAGTTCGGCTGGCTCCCGGCCGGCGGCCTGTGCTTCCATTGGTTGCGGACTCCTTGCAGATATGTTCAAACGTCCGTCCTTCGCGAGGCAAGAGGCGCAAACGCACAAAGTTGTAGCAGTTGTAAGCGAAAAATAACGTCTACTCGTGCGTGACCATAAAACGACCCGAGCGTATGTTCGATGATTGTTATCAGAGAGCTAAATTGGAAGCCGCGGGGTTCGCGCGGGCAGAAAACCCGACCACGTATCAGGATGAAAAATCATGACGCGAAAAGACTGGGTGTCGCCCGTTGAAGCGGCGGGATACTAACACGTTCTCCAATAAACGTCCACGAACTTCTTCAACTCACCCCGCCCCGCGACGCGCTTATCCCTCACTTCTGCTTTTCCAATAACTCGCCGCGCTCGTAGGCGATGATGAGGCGTTCGAGCGCACCGATGCGGCGGCGTATGATTTCGCCCTCCTCCGTATCGGCTACGCGGCGCGGGCGTTCATGCGAGCGGATGGTCGAGACTTTCGGCACGATATCCGCCCCGACGGTGATCGCATCCGAGATTGATTCAAAGTGATGGTGCTCGGCCAGCGCGACGCACTCCGGCGCGATGATGAGCGTGTAGCCGCGGTCGCCGTAGGCTTCCGAGAACGCGCCGTCAATCGTGACGGCGTTCCCGCCTTTCTTGACGGGCGCTTCGCCGCGCTCCACCCTGACTGGCACGTGACCGTTGACGATCAGGGCGTCCTCGGCGATACCGAAATCCGCCGCGATGCGACGGCAAAAGTCCGCCTCGTGAATCAACTTGAAATAAGGATTCTTGTTCTCTCTGCGCGCCTCTTTGTCCTCGACGAAATAATTTTCAAAGGTGGACATGCGGTCTTTGCCGAAGAGGGGCGAACGCTCGCCCGTCCAGAGATACCAGAGCCAGTCGGACTTGTCGCCCGCCGTCTCCGCGCCCGCGTTCATCGCGCGCCGCACCACGGCGTCGAGCGCGTCGAACAACTCGCGTCCCGCGCACAGGCGTCCATCCACATCGAGCGACAAAAACTCGCCGCGCTCATCAACCGGCACGCAGCCGTGGAAGATCAAAGCCTGATCGCGCCGGAGCCATGTCGAGCCGCGCCGTGTGACGTAAGACATCTGCTCCCACAGGCGCGAACTCGAAACGAACGAACGACGCAGGCGATCCATGCAATCGCGCTCGTCCGCGGAGAGCGCATAGGGGTTTGCCGGGTCGAGCGTAGGCAGGTGAGCGTCGAGCAGCGGATGCGTGCGGCCGTCGATTTCGACCGTGCCGCTTGCGGCGTCGATGCGATGCAACAGGTTGCGCCGTTCCATGTCCCATTCCGGGTGGCGGCGAATCGTCTGTCCTTCGAGTTTGAACTGGATGACGGCGATGGCCTTTTGCATCCTCGCCATGAGCAGATCGTCGCGCAGTCCCGTCCCCTTCGTTTTGAAACGCTCGCAGGGGTCGTCGCCGTAGACGGTGCGCGCCAAGCGTTCGAGCGGCGTGATTGTCAGCCCGTAGCCTTCTTCGAGTTGGGAGAGGCGGCGATAGCGTAGGGAGACGCGCAGCACCGTGGCGATCAAGGACTCTTGCCCGAGACACGCGCCCATCCACAGCGCGTCGTGATTGCCCCAGGTGAAGGCGACGTTCGGCTGCTCCGACAGGTAATCGATCACCTTGTCGATGCGCGGGCCGCGGTCGCCGAGGTCGCCCGCCACGATGATCTCCGAGACGGACAGATTGCGCACCAGACGCGAGGCCGCGCGCACGGCGGGTAAATCCTTGTTGTGCGCGGCGAGCGCATCGATCATCGCGTCCACATAGGCGTGGTCGCGCCCGCCGCGCGGTTCGTTGCGTAGTTCCTCGAAGAGTTCGGAGTATTCGGGAGGCATCAATGCGTTGACGTGACGGTGCCGACGCCCGCGCGCCAGTTCGCGCACGATCTCGAATTGCAGGCGAAGCACGCGGCGTACCCACGCGCGGCGCGCCTCGCGGTCGTTCATGCGCTCGTGCAGGTGTTCCATTAACTCGCGCGGGTAATAGAGGACGGCGAGCAACTCCTGCTGCTCCGTCTCGTCCAGCTTGCCGTCGAACAGCGTCGCGGCGAGCAAACGCAAACTGCCGGAAGCGTTGTTGATGATATGACGAAGTTTTTTATATTCGCCGTGTACGTCGCTGACGACATGCACGACGCCTTTAGGCAGGGACAGCGCGGCGTAGAGAGCGGCGGCCTCGGCCAGCGCCGCGTCGGCCGTCGGGTAATTCTGTGAGAGCGCGTGGAGGAGCGTCGAATCCTCGAAGTGTTGAAGGCCGAGCAAGATGCTGTCGCTCCTCATTCTCCTCCTGTGCCGGAGTGATGCTGCGCTGACGAGTGCGTGTGAAGGCGGCCGGATACTAGCACAGCGCGCAAGTCTAAATCCATTGCGCCATTTTCGCGCGAACGGCAAAAAAAGTGAGAGGCCGAAACCTTACGTTTCAGCCTCTCACAGTGTATTTCAAGACTCCGGCTCCGGCGCGGGCGGGCTTTTTCAGTTGGCCGCCGCTTCCGGATTCTGGAAGAAACTCTCGTCCATCTTGATGCCGTAGGTAACGGTCTGCACGCGCGCCTCCTGCACCTGTTGGTCGTTGCGGTAGAGCACCGAGCGGAACGGCACGAGCGTGTTTTGGGAATAGCGATAATCGTGGAACGTGCGGCGATACTTGCCGGGCGCGCCGCCGTCGGGCGATGTCTCCTCGTATTCCAGCCAGAGAACGCGCGCCGTCTTGCGTATGTCGGGATTGGCGCTGATGTAGTAGCGCGTGCGGCTCTTGTCCTTGTCCGTCAGGTCGATCACCCAGAGGTCTAGCCCCTTCAACTTCTCCTTGCCGACGAAAGCGAGAGTGGAACCGTTCTCTTTGTAACGCAACAGCGCATCTATACCGTGTTGCGACTGCGAGATAAATTCCGCGGCCGCGTCCTGTTTCGGCGTGAAGGCCGTCCCGTTGATGATGCCCCAGATGCGCCCCTCGTTGAAGATGAGCGCATATTCCATCGTGGGCATTTTCTGATCCACGCGAATCTTGTCTTTGCCCGCCGTCTCGCCGCGCACGAACCGCTGCTCGTAGCTCGACTCTTCGATGCGCCCGTCGCTCACGGTGCGCGTCACCTTCCCGCGCTCCACGCCGTTGCGCCTGATCTGCTTCAGCATCTCGCGCCCGCCCCCGCCGCCATAGATTAGTATGACCGTCTCGGCGACCTGCTCGGCGGTGGGCGTCTTGGCATCCTTGCCGGTGACGGGTTGAATCTTTTCAACCTTCAATCCCGGCGTCGGCGTCGGAACTGCGGGCTGCTCGGTTCGAGGGGTTTGGGCGAACGAGGGGCGCGCGAGACCCGCCGCGCCGCACAGCATGAACGCCAACGCGAATAAATGGAAGCGTCGCAACACCTGTAACATCTCCTTAAAAACTTTTGGCTAAAAACCTTCGGAAGTGAAGACCGGGAAATTCAAGCCGCGAATTGTAACATAGAAGCCGCCGACCGTACGGCGTCCAACGTGCCACTCGCGCGACAAACACACATATTGATGCGGGAAACATGCCCGGCGGATGCCCGCCGCCACTCATTGACAACACGGCGACGGGACATGTAGAGTGCACGGTTTTCATAAACGCTCGATTGGCGACAGGTAATGCGATGTTCAGGACACTTTTTTGCCCGTCGCCCGTCAGCCCGGATTTTTTGAAAGGATATTAAAAAAGTGAAGACTGTCGGTATTTTAGTCGGCCGCGAGAAAACTTTTCCGCAGGCATTGATTGACCGGATTAACGAGCGCGGCGGGGGCGAAGTCGTCGCCGAGTACGTAGAGGTCGGCGGCGTCCGCCTCGACGAGAGACTCCGCTACGACATCATCATCGACCGCATCTCGCACGAAGTTCCCTTCTATCGTGCGTTCCTCAAACGCTGCGCGCTCGAAGGTACGCAGGTCATCAACAATCCCTTCTGGTGGTCGGCGGACGATAAATTTTTCAATTATTCGCTGGCGATCAAACTCGGCGTCGCCATTCCGAAGACCGCGCTGCTGCCGCAGAAAGACTACATCGAAGGCATCACGAGCGAATCCCTGCGCAACCTCGAATTTCCGCTCGACTGGCAAGGCATCGTGGACTACGTCGGCATGCCCGCCATCATCAAGCCTTTTGACGGCGGCGGCTGGAAAAACGTCTCGCGCGTCAACACGATTGAGGAACTCTGGCAGGTTTACGACACGACCGGCACGCTCTGCATGACGCTGCAAGAGTTCATCTCCTTCGACCAGTTCGTGCGCTGCTACTGCATCGGACAGGAAGAAGTGATGATCATGCCCTACGACCCGCGCAAGCCTTACCTATCCGGCGAGCAGTACATTCAAGACCCGAATTACCTCTCGCCCGAACTCGCCGAACGCATCACGAACGACGTGCGCACACTCTGCCGCGCGCTCGGCTACGACATCAACACGGTCGAGTTCGCCATCAAGGACGGCATCCCCTACGCGATTGATTTCATGAACCCCGCGCCCGACGCCGAACTCGCCTCGGTCGGCGAGTTTTATCACAACTGGGTGACGGACAACGTCGTGGAACTCGTCTTCAAACGCCTCGCCGCGCCGCAGACCGAAGTCCGTTATCGTTGGGATGCGATGCTTGACCCGCGCCCCATCGCGGCGGCGGCGCAAGGGCTGGCGGCGGTCGCCGATACCGCGCAGCAGTCCGTCTCGGCGCTCATCCCCGAATCGGGACGCGAGATAGCGGCCGACATCGCGGCGGGCGTCACCGATCTCGTAGAGGGCGCGGCCAACGCCGTCTCCGGAATCCTCGGCACGTCGGGCGACACGGGTGCGTCCGCCGACGCGCCCGCCAAAACTTCGCGCGCGGCTTCTACAAAGTCGCCCAAGATCGCCGCGCCGCGTAAGGGCGCGGCGAAATCCGCCGCGCCGCGCACGAAGAAGCCGACGCCCGAAGTTTAACCAAACGTCAGTAAAACGATGAAGTATGAACGATGAACGATGAACTGAAAGACAGTTGCTTTCAGTTCATCGTTCATCGTTCATACTTCATCGTTACTTCTTGAGGCTAACAGAACATGAAGGAAATTTACGTGAGCACCGACGTGGAGACCGACGGGCCGATCCCCGGCCCTCATTCCATGCTCAGTTTCGGCTCCGCCGCCTACCTCGCCGACAAGACGCTCGTCGGCACGTTCACGGCCAACCTCGAAACGCTGCCCGGCGCGGGCGGCTACCCGGAGACGATGGAGTGGTGGAAGACGCAACCGGAGGCATGGGCGGCGTGCCGTGAAGATTTACAGTCGCCCGCCGATGCCATGAAAAACTACGTCGCGTGGCTCAAGGCTTTGCCCGGCCGCCCCGTCTTCGTCGCCTATCCGGTCGTCTTCGATTACATGTTCGTGCAATGGTATCTGCACAAGTTCGCGGGCGAGAGTCCCTTCTCTTTCATCGGTCTCGACATCAAATCCTACGCGATGGCGATGCTAAAAAAAGAGTTTCGCCACACGGTCAAATCAAACATGCCCAGACACTGGTTCGACGACCTTCCGCACACGCACAAAGCCCTCGAAGACGCCATCGAACAGGGCGCGCTGTTCTGCAACATGCTGGCGGAGAACACACGATAGGGGAAAGGGTAAGGGGGAAAGGGAAAAGGGTAAGGGGGAAAGGTGAAGGGGAAAGGTGAAGGGGGAAGACTGAGGACGTGAGTGTTTCCGGTCTTCCCTTTTTCCCTTACCCTTTTTCCCTTACCCCTTTCCCCTACGCTTTGTCCGTTCGAGCAAAACGTCTGCGGTGGCCTCTGAGATGGACAGACCGGGACGCTGTTCGAGCCGGAAGCCTGTAGTTCTATTACAAAGCGCGCGGCGGGTCAGTGTTTCAGCGACGTACAGGGCGGAAGATTTTAGACTCAGGAAGTCGCGCTCATGGCGTAACGACCGAGTTTGAGTTGGAGGCCGCGACGCGTGATGCCCAGTTCGCGTGCGGCGCGCGAGATGTTGCCTTTATGACGGCGCAGGGCTTCGGCGATCATGCGGCGTTCGAGGTCTTCCACGGCCTCGGGCAGCGAGAGATTTTCGGTGGCGTGCTGCGCGGCCGATCCGAAGAGGGCGAGGTTTGTGTTGGTTGTCGAGACGGGGGCGGAGGTGCGTTTGAGTTCGGGCGAGAGATGATCCGGAGTGATCAGCGTGCCGTCTTCGGCGCGTGCCATGATCCGCTGAATTTCGTTGACAAGCTGGCGGATGTTTCCCGGCCAGTCGCAGACCATCAGAAGATCTATCGTCTCCGGCGTGATGCGGATGTCGCTGCGGCCGAACTTCTCCGCGTAGTGGCCGATGTAATGATTGACGATGGTCGGGATTTCAGAGCGACGCTCCCTGAGCGGCGGGACGCGCAGGCGAATGACGTTGAGACGATAATACAAATCCTCTCGGAAGCGACCGTCTTTAACCATGTCCTCAAGGTCGCTGTTGGTGGCGGCGATGATGCGCACGTCAACCTTCGCCGGTCGCTGCTCGCCGAGCGGTTGTATCTCTCCCTCTTGCAGAAATCGCAATAGTTTCGGCTGGATGTCGAGGGGGAGGTCGCCTATCTCATCGAGAAAGAGCGTGCCGCCCGCCGCCGAACGTATGACGCCCGGCGAATCCGACACCGCTCCCGTAAATGCTCCGCGCCGGTAGCCGAACAGGTAAGCGTCGCTCAACTCTTTGGGAACGGCCGTGCAGTTGAAGGGGACGAAGACTTTCGTGCGGCGTGATGAGAGCGCGTGGATGGCGCGCGCGACGAGCTCTTTGCCCGTGCCCGACTCGCCCGTTACCAGCACGGTCACGTCCGAGGAGCGTATCTTGTGCACTTCTTCTACAAGGCGGGTCATCGCCGGTGACGAATGGATGAAACCCGGCATGAAACTCTGGCTGGCGAGAGTTGATTGCTCCGCGCCGTCGAAACCTTCGCGCGCCTTCTCGCGAAACACGCAAACGTCGAGGCCGAGTTCAACCATTCGCAGCAACGGATCGAGCGAGACGCCGCCCGGCAAAGCGGCCGCGCCCGGCGGCGATACGAGCAGCGTGGCGGGCGGCGCGTTGGTCGCATGCAACTCGATGATCTCGGCCTGATGTTCGACCGCGAGCCGCTTTTTATCTTCCGCTCCCTCCGCGCGTCGCAACTTCTCCAATAGTTCCCCGCCCTCTTCGTGTGTCCAGCCATGAGCCACGACGACGCGGTCGCGCGCCTCTTCTCCCGGTTCGGCGATCACGATGCGGCGCGCGTCCGTCTCCTGGTAAATGACGGCGGCAAGTTCACGCAGGAGCAGTTCGCGCGAGGCGACGGCGTCCGTCAGTCGCATCAGGATTAAATGCGTGGGGTCGTCAAGGCGCGGCCGATGCACGGCGGGCGAGCCGACATCGCCGCCGCTTTGATCGAGTGTGTTCAAAGCCTCTTCGGCGCGTGCGAGGTCGAGGCGCGCGCCGAGTTCGCGGAAAGTTTGCGCGGCGCGTGCGAGGCATTCGCGGGCGCGTTCGGGCTGAAGGTCTGCGTAAGCGCGCCCGAGGTCGTAACAGGAGCGCGCGCTGCGATAGCGGTCGCCGAGCATCTCGTAGATGGAGACGCTGCGACCGAAGTGTTGCGCGGCGAGCATCTGGTCGCCGCGAGCGAGCGAGAGCAGGCCGTGGAGACGCTGCGCCTCGCCCGCGACGGCGAGGTCGGCCGAAGTGTCCGCCGTTTCGCCGAGCACAGGGATCAGTTGCTCCTCGCATCGCTCATGGTCGCCGCGTCGCAGGTGAGTTTCGCCCAGCAGGAGGCGCGAGTCGCAGATGGCCTGACGGTCGCCGATGCGCTCGGCGTATTCGAGAGCGCGCGCGCCGTCGGAGAGCGCGCGCTCCAACTCGTTCATCGCGAGATGGCAGCGACCGAGCGTGCGCAATGCCTGACCGACGTACCACTTGTTGCCGTGCTCCTGCGATAGTTCGACGGCGCGCGCGAGATACTTTTCGGCCTCTTCCAGTTCGCCGCGCAGCATCAACAACTCGCCGAGCGAATCTAGGATCATGGTCTGCTCGCCGCGCTTGTCCGTCTCGGAGGCCAGAGCGAGAGCGCGTTCGAGGGATTCCTGCGCGCGATCCCACTGGCCGACGAGGATCAGGTGGATGCCGAGATTGTTGTAGCCGTCGGCGGCATTGGCCTTGTGCTCGGTGCGCTCGTAGTAGCTGATGGCCGTCTCTAAATACTTGATGCCGTCGTGGGGGCGTTTGAGAAACCAGCAGACGCCGGCCATGTTGGTATAAAGTTTGCCGAGAAGGTAGGGGGCCGGGTGATCGCCGACGAGTTTCAAAGACTGTTCGAGGTTGTTCAGGGCGGGCTCGTAGTTTCCCCCGAAAAGTTCGGCGAGCGCGATGGCGAAGTATGCTTCGGCGAGTCCGCGCCAGTCGCCCGTGCCGCGAAAATGTTCGAGCGCCTTTTGCGCGTGGTCGTGTGCGATGGTGTATTCGTTGATGCTGCGATAAACGCGCGCCAGCGCAACATAGACCGAGCCGACCTGCGCGCCGCCGCCGTGCTCCGTCGCTTCGCGCAGCGCGCCGTTGAGGAGCGCGATGGCTTTCGGGTGATCGCCCGTGTAGTTGTAGGCGAGGCCGAGTTGGATGCCGAGATAGATGGAAGAAACCGGGTCGCACTTGGCGCGTTCTTCGGGTCGCTCGTACATCTGCACGGCTTCAAGCGATTCTCGATAACGCCCCTGCATCTCCAAGGCCGCCGAGAGGAGGCAGCGCGTCCGCGCCAGCAGCGACGCGTCCCCCTTGAAAGCGCGCATCAGCGCGGTCGTCCGCTTGAGCACTTCGGAAGTGAGTCCCTGATCGAGCAGCAGCCGCACTTCTTCCAGCCCCTGTTCGAGCGACTGGCGGGTGGCCTGCGCACGGGTGCGCGCGTCATTCAAATTGATGACGCCGAACTCCGCCTCGCCTGTCTCCCTGTTCATTTTCCGGCGGCCTCCAATGGGATGTTCACGGTTTGGCGAGGAACTCGTGCAATATCCGGCAATGAATAGTTACGGCAGTCAACGACGAACTACGCCCACTCTACAAGAAGTACGATAGAAGTCCGACGACGAGCCGACCGTCTCGTTTGAGATGAATATAGTTGCTCGGATGTTAAATCACAAATGATGGTTTCGGCGGGCGGGCGCGAGCGGCGCACGTCTCACACTTGAGGCGAAAGGTAGATGGTTTCAAAGTGGCTATGGAGTTTGTAACCCGCGCGGCGGTAGAAAGATTGTGCTTCTTCGTTCTGTTCGTTGACGAGCAAACACAGCGACTTTGCGCGCCGCAACAACTCGCGGCTGAGTTGGGAAAGACAGCGCAGGCCGTACCCCCTGCCGCGCTCCGCCGGGTTCACGTAGATGCCTTCGAGATAAATCACATCGGGCGTGTCGGAGATAATGTCGGTCTTAAAAATCAGGCGGCCGTCCTCGATCCACACCCAGACGCGCCCCTGCTCCGTGCGTCGCGCGAGCCGCGCGAGAAAGCCCGCCCCGTCCGTCTCAAGCGGGTTGACCCGGCTCTCCGCGAACGCCAACTGCGCGTGAACGGCGGCGACATGCGGTAAGTCCGCCAGCGTCGCGAGCCGCAAACCCGCCACCGGTTCGCGCACAGCGACAGGCCATTTTTGCTCAAGCAGCAGTTCTCGCTGCACCAGCGACGGAGACTCGCCCGCCAAAGCATAACTCGACCAGAACTGCCTGACGGCGCGGCGCTCGCCCACGATCACGTGCGACTCGCCGCGCGCGCGCGCCTGCCGCGCAAACGCCCCGATGGCCTCGGCGCATTGACCTGCGAAGATGATGTGATGCCCGATCAGGGCGACGCCGCTCAGCGCGCCCGAACGGTCGCGGCACGCATAAAAATCCCCTCGATTCAGGCTGCTCTCGAACCCGTTGTCGCTGATAAAACTGCTCAGGATGACATTGTGAACCGGGTGTGCGGCGAGAAAGCCGAGTGCTTCATACTCCTGGCCGGGAACGAGTAGTTGTATCGTCGGCAGGCGGTCGAATGTCGGCTCGCTCGCGCGACCGCGAGACGGCGACAGGGCAGGATTAGGCAATCGCGTCATAGCGTTGATGTATTCGAGAGAGAGTTTTGAAGTGTCGGTCGCTCCCGCGCGGAGCGGACGTTCGGCATCAATAACCGCGATGATCCGACCCGGTGTCAACCACCACTGGCGCATAACTCGTGTTATCGCCCCCAGCCATCGTTCGCAGAGCTTTCAAAATAGCGTCGCTGATGATCACGCCGTCGCTGATGATCACGCCGTCGTCGCGCACCAGGCCGTCGCTGATGATCACGCCGTCGCTGATAATCACGCCGACGCCGACATAAGGCAGACCACTGCTTAACGCCCCGCCGTCGCTCGTATAAATCGTGTCGCTGATGATCACGCCGTCGCTGAGAAAGGCCGGATTTCGCCGCAAGCTGTCGCTGATGATCACGCCGTCGCTGATGATTACACCGTCGCTGATGATCACGCCGAGGTCGTAAATGCGTTGATAGCCGGTGATGAGCTGGGTTCCGGTGGCGAAGGTATGATTCAGGACGATGCCCTGCGCCCAGTTGAAAGTGTGCCCCGCGATGGTCGTCCGCGGCGACGGAGTGGCGCCGCTCAGAAGAGGCGTGCCGAGGGGCATGCCGCTCCTGAAATCCGTGCGGACGGCTTTAGCGAGCCTGACCGCGCCTTCGATGTTGAGTTGCCCCGCGCCCTGCTCGAACATGTTGAAGCCGCTCAGGGGCTGCGCCGTGTACATCAAGATCGTTTTGATCATGTTCGGCGTGAGACGCGGGTTGACTTGCAGCAACAGCGCGGCCGCGCCCGCCACCTGTGGGGCGGCCATCGAAGTGCCGCTCATGAACATCATGGCGCGGCTGTCGTCCGTGCTGACACCGGCCTCCATCTGCGGATTCCGCGAGAGAAGGTAATTCTTCGCGCCGCAGTCGTCCTGACTCACGGGACATTCACCCTCGGACTGCGCCGCGATCAACTTGTTGCCCGGTGCGACGAGTTCGGGTTTAAGCAGGTTGTCGAAATGGCGGACGTTCGACGCATCGACGTAACTGCCGCGCGTCGGGCCGCGAGAACTGTAAGTCGCTACAACGTCGTCGCCGCGCTCGTTCGAGCCGAACGTGTTCGTTGCGCCGACGGTGATCGCCGAAGGCTCTATGCCGGGCGAATGAATCTGCCCGTAAACTTTTTGCCCGTCGTCGGATTTGCCGTTGTTGCCCGCCGCCGCGACGACGACGATCCCGGCATCGACCAGACGCCGCACCGCGAGACACACCGGATCGTTGCGGTATGAATCGACCGCAGGCATGCCGAGGCTCATGTTGACGACGCGGATATTGTGGAGCGTGCGGTTCGTCATCACCCAATCGAGCGCGCGCAACACGGACGAGACCGAGCCGCGCCCCTCGTTATCCAACACGCGCAGGTTGATGATGTTCGCGTTCGGCGCGATGCCGACGTAAGCGGCGCTGGCGATGCGCCCGTTGCCGGCCGCGAGCGAAGCGACGTGAGTGCCGTGCCCGTAATAGTCAGAAGCGTTGCCGTAGTTGACGAAATCATCTTCGGCCACGACGCGCACGTCGCTGTCGGTGCTTCGCCCGTCGCGGAAGGATTTGTGGCTGCGCTTGATGCCCGAATCGAGCACGGCGATGCCGATGCCTGTGCCGTCGAGTCCGCCCGTGGCCTGTGCGCGCACGAGGTCTGCGCCGGTGGTCGCCGAGACGTGGCCGAGCGTGCGCACCTCCCTATCGGGCGAGATGTAGGAAATTTCCGCGAATCTGGTCAACTCGAACACGTCGGCGGCGGGCATCTCCGCGCTGACGAGTCTGGAATCCTGAAAGGCATAATTGACGCGCACGCGCGGGCGCGTGTAGACGGCCTCCACACCGCTCCCGGCCGGAGCGTTGAAGCGGCAAATGACGCGGAAAATCTTCTTGCGATTGACCGAACGGATTAGTTGTTGCGCAAGGTCGGGCGACAGTTTGTCGAGTTGCGCGCTGAATTTCACGGGGGGAGCGTCCGGGGATTTGGTCTTGCCCGTGGCGGCTCCCGATTTTCCGGTCGCCTGAGAATGCTTCCCGCCCGGCAAAAACTGCCCGCGCGCCGTTAGCCCGCCGTAGTTGCCGAGGCACAGCGACGCAAGGACGAGTAAAGCAACGAAACTTTTGCGAGCGGAGCGATTACTTCTTTTCATTTCTGTATCACGGGTAACCTGAAAACTCTTTTCGGATGAACAACCAAAGAGGATAACTTTAGCCGGCAAAAGATTGAAACGGAGGGCACAATGTTTGAGTGTTCCGGGCACCGAAACGTTGCTGCCTACTTCGCACAAACATCGTCATTAACCCCTTTTTCTGCCGACTCAAGCACTGACCGCAACTTTATAACAGGGCAACAATCGTGCCAGCTACGACAAAAAAGCCGTTTCTGATTCCTCACAACTCTAAATCCCGCCCGCTTTTTTGTGATTTCAGCTTAAACTCTTGATAGAAGCATATTTACGACTCGGCAATCCCTGTTATCACTTGTTTAGGGCAATGCCTCGTCACAAGCCAACGTCCTTAATAGCACCCCGCATCGCTGTATACCTCTTTCGCAGCGCATACTTCGTTCGCAGTTTTGACTAAAACCCAATGTTTATGCGGCTCAGAGTTCCTCAAGGCGCGCTGTCCGAGACCCTGTGCGAACAAAGTATCATTTTTATAGTGCGAGAGCGTTTTCCCCCGCCGTTTTAAAAACCGCCTGCGCGCCTTCTTCGCCGCCAAACATCGCGTTTTTCAAAGTCGTGCTATCTGGCACGGGTGTTGTAAAGAGCCGGTCGTGTGGTAAACCGCGAGCGCGGTTCGTTCGAAAGAACCGGCTTGCACAGTTCATATCAACAAGCGCATCAGGGGTGCGATTATTTACAGGTGAGAGGAAATAGCGATGAATTTTCTGAAAAACAAAATGCAGCCATTTAATTTGCGGAGGGGCGCAGCGGGGGTCATACTTCTTCTCACCCTGTTTGCGCTGAACAGTTCCACGGCCTACGCCGGTAAAGATTGTAGCGGCGCGTTTAGCGTGCGGCTCTCGGACGGTCGTGTGATTTCCGGCTCGACCAAAGTCACCATCACTGTCGGCGCGGGTGCCACAGCGCAGGTAAGCGGGAAATTCGTCAACTACACGGTTGACCTCGACACCTTCCGCGTGACGAACTACACGCTGCGCAGCGACATCACGGCCAATCAACCGGCCGTCATCTTCGTGCGCAAAGAGCCGCTGCACGGCAGGATTCTGACGAGCGGCCTGAGCATCGACCTGAACAACGAGCAGGCCGTGTTGCAACGCTCGGGGGGCGGGCAGAGCATGAAGATTCAGTCGAAGGATTGCAGCGAGGGCAGCATCTTTCAGATGGAGCCGCAGCCTGCGGCGGAAGTCGTGCATGAACTGGGGGCGTTGTTCGTCTACTGTGTGGATTCTCTGGGGCGCGTCCTTATAGTCAGCAGCGGCAATCCGTTCGTCGGGCGCGAAAGCCCCGAATTTGCGACGCGCACGTTCCCCAACGGCAACGCCATCGTCGGCACTAAAGTTTCGCGCTGGCAGATACAGTCCGGCGGGCGCATGGAGATGGAGTCGGGCGAGGACGCGGTTGAGCCTCTAACGGCTGCATGTTCGGCCACGGGCGCGGGGCCGACGCCGAGTCCATCGCCGAGTCCGTCGCCGAGTCCGACTGCGACGCCCAGCCCTTCGCCTTCGGCCTCGCCTACACCCAGTCCTTCGCCTTCGGCTACGCCGTCACCTTCACCCAGCCCCTCGCCATCGGCCTCGCCGACCCCATCGCCCAATCCTTCGGCATCGCCGACGCCGTCGCCCAGCCCAGGGGCAACGCCTAGTCCCAGCCCGTCGCCCGGCCAGGGTACGGAAGCGAGAATGGAAATCCGGCTTGTGGGCGCGAGCCTGAACGGCGCGACGCCGACTGGCGAGGCTGAATTTCGACGCGAGGCCGAGGGCGGCCGTCGCCTGCGAATCAAGATTGAAAACGTGAATTTGCCTGACGGCACTGTGTTGAACGTGCTCGTCGATAACGTGCGCGTCGGACAGATCGTCATCGACTCGCTCAAAGGCGAGATCGAACTCAGAACCGACCACGGCCAAACGACCCCGCCCGTCGTTAACGGCACGAGCATCGTCATCTCGGATCGCACGGGCACGACCGTCATCGCCGGGTCTTTCTCGCAATCACTCCCGACCCCCGGCCCGTCGCCAAGCCCGACGCCTGTGCCTGCGCCCGGCCCCGGCGGCGAAGTGCGCGTTCGCATTCCGCTCACGGGCGCGGCCATGAGCGGCATGATGCCGCAGGGTCACGCGGATTTCCGCCGACGCCCTGACGGCCGCCGCCTGAACGTCGAAATTCAAGACGTTAACCTGCCGGCCGGAACGACATTCAGGGTGCTGGTCAACAACACGAGCATCGGCCAGATCGTCCTCAATTCCTTCTTCCGCGGCGAACTCGAATTGAACACGAACGACGGCCACAGCGTCCCCGTCGTCGCAAACGGCACGACCGTCGCGGTCGTCAACAACACGACGGGCGCAACCATCGTGGCCGGAGTGTTCGGCGCAATCGTCCCCGCGGCCAACCCGCTCGAAGACGGCAATTTCTTCGTGCGCCAGCAGTACATGGACTTCCTGAATCGCGCGCCGGAACAGGGCGGTCTCGACGCGTGGCTCGGCGTGCTCGGCAAGTGCCCCAACAACGGCTATGGTTTGACGAACCCCGACTGCGACCGCGTGCAAATCTCCTCGGGCTTCTACCGCTCGCCCGAATTCAGCGGGCGCGGTTACTACGTCTATCGCCTCTACGACGCCGCGCTCGGCCGGATGCCGCGCTACGCCGAGTTCATGCCCGACATGGCCCGCCTCGGCACGCCGCAAACCGCGGCCGAGTTGGAAGCGAGCAAGGACGCCTTCGCCGCCGAGATCATGGCGCGGCCGGAGTTCAAGGCTCTCTACAACAATTTGACGAGCGCGGCCAACGCCGAAGCGTTCGTCGGCAAGTTGGAGAGAACCGCGAACGTCACGCTAGCCAACCGCGCGCAACTCGTCGCCGAGATGAGCAACGGCACGAAGACGGCGACGCAGACGTTGCGCGCCTTCATAGAGAGTCAGGAAGTGCAGTCACGCTTCTTCTACCGCGGATTCGTCGCCATGCAGTACTTCGGTTATCTGCGCCGCGACCCGGAACAGGCGGGCTTTGACGCGTGGGTGAACGTGTTGACGAACGGTGCGCCGAACGTACAGTCTGGCGACTACCGCACCCTGATCCACGGCTTCCTCCACTCCTTTGAATACCGCAACCGTTTCGGCCAACCGTAAATTGCTGAACGCGGGTTGCCCTCGTTCGGTACAAGCTGAAATACAAAGAGGCGTTGACATGGGTCAACGCCTCTTCTTTTCGGGTTTACTGATCGCGCCTTCGCGAACTACTCAGGCAGACCTCGCCGCTTGCCACTCACGCCGAAGAAGCCCGTAAAAGAGAGCGTCTTGAACCTCTCCGCCAACCAACCAACGCTCACGCAGATAGCCCTCGCGTTGGAAGCCTAATCGCTCAAGAGTTTTTGCCGACGAGGCGTTTCTCGGGTCAACGTCAGCCTCAATCCTGTGCATGTTCAAATCGGTAAAGGAGAAATCGAGCAACGCTTTGAGAGCCTCTTGCATATAGCCCTGCCGCCAGTGTTCCCGGCCGAGAGCATATCCCAGTTCGGCGCGGCGGTTGTCGATGTCAATATGGAACAGCGTGCACGTTCCGATAATGCGGTCATCGGTGTGGCGCGCAATCCCCCACTGGAAAAGAGTCCGCCGATGGAAATGATCGTGTATGTCGGCGACCAGCCCGCGCGCCCCCTCCAAGTCGGCGAGCGGCAGCGAACTCCAGTAGCGCATAACTTCCGGGTCAGAGAAAATGGAGAATAGAGAGGAAGCGTCTCCTTCGGTAATCCAACGCAACGTGACCCGGTCGGCGGCGATGTCGGGGAGGGTATCTGAATCGATCATAACTTACATACGCCGATGAGCGTCCTCCTCGTTGACCGCCATCATTATGACGGTGCGGCCAAGCACGCATTCAGCTTGCCGCACATGCAGCTACATTCAAAACGCGCCTCTCAAAGGGATTTCATGGAAGCCACGTTGCCGCGCCGTCCGATGCAATAGTGACACCAAAAGGAGGAAGGGGGCGCTGTCGCCCCCTCTTCCAATCCGCATGTTTATTGATGGCCAGGGACGGAGTCGAACCGCCGACACCCTGATTTTCAGTCAGGTGCTCTACCAACTGAGCTACCTGGCCTCGCACTATTCCGACTAACACTTCGCCAGACGATTCGACAGAAATTTCAGGACTGCATAGATCACCTGATTTAATTCCTGCCCATTAGCGGCGACGAGCTATTTTTTACCAGCCTCCCTACTGATTGTCAATTAGAGGCGCAAAACGAAGCCGATGATTGCACGCCCGGTACGGGTTTGAGGATAACAAGCTGCCAGTAAGTCTTCCCGTTCATATGGAAAACCACTTTTTTTAAAAAGACTCGACGATTATGCGGTGGCTATCAACTTCGCGAGGGCGATTGAAAATTTTGTCGAATTAGTCACAAAAAAGCGTTGACAGTTTTGTGATGGTGTGTATAATCCCACTTGTTAAGGATGAGCCGGCCAACCACAACCCGGTCAGTCGCCAGACAACATCCGTGACGGATACTTAGACGCCCGCCCGTGCCAGCTCGAACGCCGAACCGCCCCCCGGTTATCGCTCCGTTTGAGCTGGCACAGCCTTTTTCTAAGGCTCTTAATATAATCCACATAATTTGAGGCTTCTTAATCAACTACTGTCCTCAGTAGGAGGCTGTAACTGTGTTTTGGGGGCGGAAAAGCGGCGGGTAGCGGCTCAAATGATGTGGCGCGGGTAAAGGTGTGCGGAGTTAAACCATCTCTTCTGAATTGCCGGTTCGCCTCTGTTGATTAATGACGAGCAGGTGTGCGTGCTTTCAACGCGAGACGGGCGCAAAACGAGTTCAAGCGGATAGCGTCAAACCTCTTCTCCGAGTCTCGCGCGTTGAAATAAATGTTTCGCCTGCTCCCTTGCTTCGGCGACCACTTCCCGCTCGTCGAGGGTCGTCAATTCCCTCTCGCGCATGACGATTCGACCGTCTATGACGACTGTGCTCACGTCTGTTGATTGTGCCGCGTAGACGATGGCCGAAACTACGTCGGGGCGCGGCGTCAGGTGCAGGCGGTCGAGTTCGACGACGCAGACATCGGCGCGTTTCCCTGCTTCAAGACTACCCGTCTCATGTTCGAGTCCCAGGGCGCGCGCGCCGTCAATCGTCGCCATTCTCAGCACGCGCCGGGCGGGCAGCGCGTCCGCGCCGTGCGAGACCTTTTGCAAAAGGGCGGCGGTTCGCATCTCCGTAAACATGTCGAGGCGGTTGTTGCAGGGCGCGCCGTCCGCGCCGAGCGAGACGGAGATGCCGCGCGCGAGCATTTCCATAACGGGGGCGACGCCTGAACCGAGTTTGAGATTCGACGAAGGACAATGCAGAACGTGCGTTCCGGTGCGCGCGAGTGTGTCGAGTTCGCCGGGGTTCAGGTGGACGCAGTGTGCGAGCGCGACGTGCGGCGCGGCGAGGCCGAGCGAGGCGAGATATTCGATGTTGCGCTTGCCCGTCGCGCGTTCGACCATCTCGATCTCCGTGCGATTCTCAGACGCGTGGGTATGCACAAGCACACCGCGTTCGCGCGACAGGCGGGCAACATCTTCGAGCAACTCGCGCGTGCAACTCACGGCGAAACGCGGCGCAAAGCAGGCGCGTATGCGTCCGCCCGCGCGCCCGTGCCACTCATCTATGAGCGCGAGGGATTCGCGTATGGAATCATGGGTTCGCTCGAAAAGCTCCGAGGGTACGTCGTCGCCCGTGTCCATCATGCACTTGCCGACGGTGGCGCGAAATCCCGTCTCCTCGACCACGCGAAAAACTTCCGCCGTGTGATTGACCGTCTCCATCGTCAGGGCGCAGGTCGTACCGCCCTTGATCATCTCGGCGATGCCGAGCCGGGACGAAGCGCGTAGAGAGGCGGGCGTGTGCGCGGCCTCCAACGGCCACACGCGCCGTTTCAGCCAGTCAATCAAGGTCAGATCGTCGGCCGCGCCGCGAAAGAGCGTCTGGCACAGGTGTATGTGCGTCTGCACGAAGCCGGGGAGGACGGCCGCGCCGCGTGCATCGATCACCTCGTCCGCGCCTTCGGTCGTTTCGCCAACCGACACGATCCGGCCATCGCGAATCAGCACATCGCCCGTCGTGATGCGGTCGTCCGCGTTCATCGTGATGATGATGCCGCCCTTGATGAGAATGGAATTGTTCATGTCTGTGCCGCCGGTCGTTTCAAGCGGCCACGATTATGCTTTGCGAATCTTCGCGCTGTAAAGAGATAAAGATCGAGCCGCGGTCAGGTCGTCTTACTTTTAGTTAAAGACGACTTGACCGCGGCTCGACTTCCAGATTGCCGGCGAACCGCTTTTAGTTGCTCGCGGCCGATTCGGCTTTTTTAGACTTCTCCGTCTTGTCCGCTTTGTCGGCCTTCTCCTCCGCCGTCTCGCTGACGGGGATGCCGAGCACGGCGCGAACCTCGCTCTCGATCCGCTGCCGCAGCTCCACGTTGTCCTTCAAGGTCTGCTTCGAGTTATCGCGCCCCTGCCCGAGCCGCTCGCCTTTATAGGAGAACCACGCGCCCGATTTATCAACGATCTTGTGCAGCACGCCGAGATCGATCAGGTCGCCCTCACGCGAAATGCCCTCGCCGTACATGATGTCGAACTCGCACTCGCGGAACGGCGGCGCGACCTTGTTCTTCACCACCTTGACCTTCGTGCGGTTGCCCACCACGCGGTCGCCGTCCTTGATCGCGCCGATGCGGCGGATGTCTAGACGCAGGGATGAATAGAACTTCAGAGCGCGCCCGCCCGTCGTCGTCTCGGGCGAGCCGAACATGACGCCGATCTTCTCGCGAATCTGGTTAATGAAGATCAGGGTCGTGTTCGACGAAGAAACGATGGCCGTCAATTTACGCAAAGCCTGCGACATCAGGCGCGCCTGCAAGCCCGGCAGGCTGTCGCCCATCTCGCCGTCCAACTCCGCGCGCGGCACGAGCGCGGCCACAGAGTCGATGACGATCACGTCCACGCCGTTCGAGCGAACGAGCGCTTCGCAAATTTCCAACGCCTGCTCGCCCGAATCCGGCTGCGAGATCAACAGGTCGTCGATGTTGACGCCGAGTTTCCCGGCGTACTCCGCGTCCATGGCATGCTCGGCGTCGATGTAGGCGGCGACGCCGCCGACGCGCTGCGCTTCCGAGACGATGTGCAGCGCGAGGGTCGTCTTCCCCGAAGACTCCGGGCCGTAAATTTCCACGACGCGCCCGCGCGGGACGCCGCCGATGCCGATGGCCGCGTCGATGCTAATCGCGGTCGTCGAGATCGCCAGTATGTCCGCGACTTCACGCTCGCCGAGACGCATGATCGATCCCTTGCCAAACTTCTTTTCGATATTGAGCAGCGCCGCCTCGACGGCCTTGCCGCGCTCGCTCTGTTTGCTGTCAGCCATTGTGGTAATCACTCTTTCTGTCCCCTCTTCTCACATTTAATTTGTGCGTCCGTCCAGCGAACCGGAAGGCAGTATAGCACAAGCGACGCAAGAATGGAACGCCGTTTCACGTATGAAACAAATTTATTTTCACTGTAAGTGGGATTTCAAAACCCGACCGCGGCATGGTTTTTCCGCCACGAGCGGCGTCTCCGGGCATCAATGCGGCGTTAGAATACGCCAACGACCGCGCCCAAGTCGAGCGCGCGGAGGTATCTCAATTTTAACAACCGACCGTTCTAAACTCCGCAACTTCCTTAACCAAGTTTCCGCGAGAGGCCGGTGAAGAAAGGAAGAGTCGGCGCTCAGAGGAATTATATTTATTGTGCAAATCCATATACAAATCCAGTTTCCCGTCACCGTCCAAATCACCAGCCCACAACAGAGACCACGCGCCATCGTCAGGCACTTCAACGGAAAAGATAACCTGTGATTTTGCTCCCGATGAAAGAATCAACTTTGAATTCGCCACCACATGGTTTACGGGAGTCGGATCGTTGCTGACGACTTTGAGGTTGTAATTTTTGCCGCCCAGGCGCAAGTCAACGCTCTGACCGTTCACCAAGTTGTTTTCGTCGCCTGTGAAAATCGTCCTCACGGCGTTGGCGCGGAGGAAGTCAGCTCCTTTCAGCAAAAAGAGAGGCTTGCGGGCGCGATTTACGCTCACCTTCTTTCCGGTTTTAACCTTCGGATTTTCATCAACGATGGGATCATTCACCATATCGACTTTTAACGTCGCGGGCAACAGCGAGAACCCGCCGGAGGTCGGGAAAAGCCCCAACCAACGCTCGCCGGATTTAGCTGTAATTTCGCCTCCGTGAAACTCGCCCGTCTCGATTAAGTGGATTTGCGGGATTCTCTTCTGAGCCGTTGCACTACCACAGAGAATGGTGATGAGGGCGATGATGCTGAGGAGTGAGGAAGTCGTATTTTTCATACGAATATGTTAGCACCGGGCATTCCATTCATCATAGAAAAATCATAACGCCGCTCAGGATGGCAACAGGGCGCGCGCGAATCGGCCGATGTGCGCCGGGAGATCGGGCGCGTCGCACTGTTTTTCGATCTCCGCGACGATGGCCGAGCCGACCACGGCGGCATCCGCGTACCGCCACACGTCGGCGACCTGTTCCCGGTTCGAGATGCCGAAGCCGACGGCGACAGGCAAATCCGTGACGGCGCGCACGCGTGCGACGAGACGGTCGGCCTCCGCGCTCGACGCGCTCTGAATGCCGGTTACGCCCGCGCGAGAAACAGCGTAAATGAAGCCGCTCGCGCGTTCGGCGATGCGGCGTAGGCGCGCATCCGTCGAAGTCGGAGCGACGAGGAAGATGAGATCGAGTTCGTGCGAGCGTAGCGTCGCGGCGAAGTCCACGGCCTCTTCGGGCGCGAGATCGGTCACGAGCATTCCGTCCACCCCGGAGCGGCGCGCGTCGGCGCAGAGGCGCTCCGCGCCGTATTGCAGCAACGGGTTGTAATAACTGAAAAGCACGACCGGCACATTCGTCTCGCGCCGCGCGTCGGCGATCACGGCCAAGACCTCCGCCACGCCCACACCGTTACGCAGGGCGCGCTCCGACGCGCGCTGGATGACAGGCCCATCGGCCATCGGATCGCTGAAAGGGACGCCGACTTCGATGAGTGTCGCCCCGGCGCGCGCGAGTTCCGGGATGAGGGCGCGCGTCGCGTCGAGCGTGGGGTCGCCCGCCGTGATGAACGGGATAAAGCCGCGTCGCTTCTCACCTCTCAGGCGCGTGAAAGATTCCTCGATACGACTCAAGGCAGTTCGACGCCCCCCACCGTTTCGCCGTGCGCGCGCTCGGTCGGATTCACGGCGCGCGCTGCTGTCCCGTCCAGCGCTTCGCGCGAATCGGACACGCTCTGCACGTCCTTATCGCCGCGCCCCGAAAGGTTCACGAGGATCGTCTGCTCCGGCCTCAACCCGCGCGCCAAACGCAAGGCGTAGGCGACAGCGTGCGCCGATTCCAGAGCCGGAATGATGCCCTCCTGCTCCGACAGGGTGCGAAAAGCCGCGAGCGCGTCCGTGTCCGAGGCGGCGACATATTCGACGCGTTTCGCATCGTGCAAAAAGGCGTGCTCAGGCCCGATGGAAGGATAATCGAGACCGGCCGAGATCGAATGCGTCGCGGCGATCTGCCCGCGCTCGTCCTGCAAGACGTAACTCATCGTACCCTGCAACACGCCTGGACGCCCGCCGCCCCGCTCGTTGAATCGCGCCGCGTGCTCGCCGAGTTTGTCGCCGCTCCCTCCCGCTTCAACGCCGATCATGCGCACGCCCGCATCTCCGAGGAAGGGATGAAACAAGCCGATAGAGTTCGACCCGCCGCCGACGCAAGCGATGAGCGCATCGGGCAGGCGGCCGCCCTCTCGTTCCAGGAATTGCGCGCGCGCTTCACGCCCGATGACGCTTTGAAAATCGCGCACCATCAGCGGGTAAGGGTGGGGCCCCAGCGCGCTGCCGAGCAGGTAATAAGTATCGGCCACGTTCGTCACCCAATCGCGCAGGGCTTCGTTGATGGCGTCCTTTAAAGTGCGCGCGCCCGCGTCCACCTCGCGCACCTCCGCGCCGAGCAACTCCATGCGGAAGACATTCAGGCGTTGCCGCCGCACGTCTTCCGCGCCCATGTACACGACGCATTGCAGACCGAACAACGCGCAGACGGTTGCGGTCGCCACGCCGTGCTGCCCCGCCCCCGTCTCGGCGATGACGCGACGCTTGCCCATGCGCCGCGCGAGCAACACCTGCCCGAGCGCATTGTTGATCTTGTGCGACCCGGTGTGCGAGAGGTCTTCGCGTTTTAGGAAGATGCGCGCGCCATTCGCGAGCGCGGTCAGGCGCGCTGCGTAATGCAGGGGCGTGGGGCGACCGGAAAAATCGCGCAGCAGCGCGGCATACTCCGCCTGAAACGCCTCATCATCGCGCACGGCCGCGTAAGCCGCGTTCAATTCTTCGAGCGGAGCCATCAACGTCTCCGGCACGTAGCGGCCGCCATAGACGCCCCAGTGGCCTTGCTCGTCAGGTTGGTTCAAAAAATTTTGGGACATAACTTTATAAAGACGAGAGACGTTGTTGCATAAAAGAGGATGAGCGAAGCTGACCCTCGAACTGAACCTATCTTAGGCGACGACCTTGTAGCTGTCGGGCATCCCTTCGTGCGTCATCCGGTTCAAGGCCGCGCATCGCACCAGCAGTTGGCTGG
>DASQMC010000047.1:0-11159 GCA_035645695.1 Pyrinomonadaceae bacterium | reverse complement strand
AGGCGCGGAGATCTCGCGGAGATACACAGAGGCTTGAACGCCGCTCAAGCCTCTGCGTTCCTCCGCGTGATCTCCGCGCCTCCGCGTTAAGTTCGGCATGGTTATGATTCCAGATGCGCTTCCATAGTGATGTTCGCGTTCAGCACGCGCGACACAGGACAACCGGCCTTCGCGTTCGCAGCCGCCGTCTCGAACTGTTCCCGGCTCGCCCCCGGCACGCGCGCCGCCACGTTCAGATGAACTTCCGTGATCGTGAAACCCGCGTCCGTCTTCTCTAATTTGACGCTGGCGGTCGTCTTGATGCTCTCGGCTGTCAGTCCGGCGTTGCCGAGTTGGCCGGAGAGCGCCATCGAAAAACAACCGGCGTGCGCCGCCGCGATCAGTTCCTCGGGGTTCGTGCCCTTGCCGTCCTCGAAACGCGTCGAGAAGGAATACTGTGTGTTTTCGAGGACGCCGCTATCGGTCGAGATCGTGCCCCGGCCGTCTTTCAGTCCGCCGCGCCATTCTGCCTGTGCGTTACGTTTCATCGAGTTGCTCCCCTTTGATTGAATTGATGATCGCCGCCGCGAAATCACTTCGCCATCGCGTCCGTCACCTGAATCTCGCCACGGATGATCTTCTGTCGCGCGGCTTCGACTTCCTGCAAAATCGACGGATCGATGAGCGGCTGGTTGTATTGGTCGAGCGAGAAGGCCACGCCGTCCTTATCGAGTCCGAAGACGTGTATGCCGCCCTGAAAGCGTTTGTTCTTCACGTCGTTGACGATGTCGTAGACGGCGTTGTCAACGCGCTTGACCATGCTGGTAAGCACGTAGCCGGGCTTGACCATGTTCTGGTTCGAGTCCACGCCGATGACGAAATGCGTGGCGCGGCCGTCCGCGCCTTTGCCCGCCTGTTCCACCGCGTCGAACGCGCCGAGACCGGAATTGCCCGCCGCCGTGAATATCACGTCCGCGCCCTTGCCGATCTGCGAGAGCGCGAGTTCCTTGCCCTTGCCGGGATTGTTCCACGCGCTGTCGGTGACGCCGACGAAGTTTCGATAGACCGAGATGTTCGGGTTGACGGCCTTTGCGCCCTCTTCATAGCCGGTGGCGAAGCGGTGTATGAGCGGGATGTCCATGCCGCCGACGAAGCCGAGCTTGCCGGTTCGCGTCGTGCGCGCCGCGATCATGCCGACGAGGTAAGACCCCTGATGCTCTTTGAAGACGAGCGAGGCGACGTTCGGCAGTTGGCTCACGCCGTCAACGATGGCGAAGTTGATGTTCGGGTAGTCCTTCGCCACGACCTCCATGATCGGGGCTTGCGCGAAGCCGACGCCGATGACGAGATCGTAGCCGCGTTCGGCGAAGGCGCGCATCGCGGGTTCGATGGAAGTGGGATTGCCCGGTTCAACGTCGCGCAGGACGACGCCGAGTTCGCGCTCCGCACGCCGGACGCCCTCGAAGGCCGCCGCGTTGAACGAGCGGTCGTCCTTTCCGCCGATGTCGAAAACGATGCCGACGCGCACGCGCGACGGATCGTCCGCCTCGTTTTTGCCGCCCGTGCAGGAGGACAAGCAGGCGAGCGCGACGAGGCACAGCAGCAGGGGGGGCGCAAGTGATTTCAGTCGAGTGAACTTCATGCGGTGATTACTTCCTTGATGAGTTCGACGGGCGCGCCGTTCGACTCGTCGCCGACCGTGTAGGCCGCGCGAATGCGCGCGGAGGCCGCCGAACCTTGCGCGTCGTCGCGGCAGTAGAGCGTGCCGAGCGCGTCGCCCGCTTCCGTCTGATCGCCGATCTTGGCGTCCGCGACGAAGCCGATTTGAAAATCAATCTTGTCTTCGAGGCGCGTGCGGCCGCCGCCTATGCTTGAGACGGCGTGACCGATTTCCGCGGCCTCTACCTGGGTGATGAATCCGGCGCGGGGGGATTCTACCTTAACCGCGCGCAGTGTCGAAGTCTGAAGCAAACGCGCCGGCTCGTCGCACACGCGCGGGTCGCCGCCCTGCGCTTCGACGTTACGCCGGAAAGATTCCAACGCCGCGCCCGACGCGAGCGCGCGGCGAACGCGCTCTCTCGCCGCCTCAATCGTCGGCTCGACGCCCGCCAGCATGACCATGCGCGCCGTTAATTCGACGGAGAGTTCGGCGACCGGCTCCGCGCCCGCGTGCGCTTCCCCACGCAGAATCTCTATGCACTCCTGGACTTCGAGCGCGTGGCCGACGGCGCGCCCCAGCGGTTGATTCATGTCCGTGAGCAGGGCCTCGGTGCGCACGCCGTAAGAGTTTCCGACGGCGACGAGAGCGTGCGCCAGTTCGCGCGCGCGCGCCTCGTCGCGCATAAAGGCGCCCGTGCCGGTCTTCACGTCGAGCGCGAGGGCGTTCAAGCCCGCCGCAAGTTTCTTCGACATGATCGAGGCGACGATGAGCGGGATCGTCTCGACGGTCGCCGTCGCATCCCGCAGCGCGTAGAGCTTGCGGTCGGCGGGCGCTATCTCCGCCGTCTGCCCCATCATCGCGAAGCCGCAGAGCGCGAGCACGCGACGAAACTCCGCGAGACTGAGATTGACGCGATAGCCGTGGATGGATTCGAGTTTGTCGAGCGTGCCGCCGGTGTGGCCGAGGCCGCGCCCGGAAATCATCGGGACGGCGAGACCGCACGAGGCCGCGAGCGGCGCTATAACGAGCGACGTTTTATCGCCCACGCCGCCCGTCGAATGCTTGTCGGCTTTCGGCAGAGGGAGATCGGAAAAGTCGAGCGACTCGCCCGAACGCAGCATCGCCCCGGTGAGCGTGCGCTGTTCGGCTTCGTCCATGCCGCGACAGTAGATCGCCATCAGCAGCGCGGCCGCCTGATAATCCGTGAACTCGCCGCTCGTCACGCCCCGCACGAAAAACTCGATCTCTTCTGCGGAGAGCGCGTCGCCCTCGCGTTTTCGCCGTATCACGTCCTGCGGTCGCATAAAGAAACAGGTCTTGCCCTACGCTCGTGCCCGGTTTTATTCGGATGTTCGATTTGAAGTTCTAGAAGACGAAACGCATACTAACACCCGGAGGCACGCATCCGAAACTCGCCTTCACGCGCGGCCGAGCAGGACGACTGCCTGCGCGACGACGGCGCGCCCCTCGCCCACCGCGTCCATTCCCTCGCCCGTCTTCGCCTTGACGCTCACACAATTCACGTCAACCGATAACACCTGCGCGAGACGCTCGCGCATCTCCTGTATGTACGGGCGCAGGCGCGGCCGTTCGAGCAGCACGTTCGCATCGACGTTGACCACCTTGTAACCGCTCTGGCTCGCCAACCAGACGACGCGCGCCAGCAGTTGCAAGCTATCGGCATCTTTCCAGCGCGGGTCGCGGTCGGGGAAATGCATACCGATGTCGCCTTCGCAGAGCGCGCCGAGGATGGCGTCGGTAATCGCGTGAGAGAGGGCATCCGCGTCCGAGTGCCCTTCCGCCCCGCGCTCCGCTTCGATCTCCACTCCGCCGAGGATGAGCGGTCGCCCTTCCGCGAGGCGGTGCGTATCATTTCCGATGCCGATGCGAAACATATTTAGTGAGCAGTGAGCAGTGAGCAGTGAGCAGTAAGAGAGTAAGCGGTGACTGGTGAGCGGTGAACGGTGAGCGGCCGGAAAGTAATTTCTTCTAAACTGCTTACTGCTTACTGCTCACTGCTCACTGCTTACTGCCTACTGCTCACTCTCCCTGAGCAATATTTCCGCGAGCGCAAAATCTTCCGGGCGCGTGATCTTGATGTTGCGCGCATCGCCCTCGACGACGGCGACCGGCGCGCCGAGCATTTCGACGAGCGCGCTGTCGTCCGTCGCTTCGATTCCTTCGGCGCGTGCATATTCGTATGCGCGTCGCAGCAATTCGTAGCGAAAGCATTGCGGCGTCAGCGCGCGCCGCAAACTCTCACGCGCGAGCGTGCGCTCGATGCGCGCTCCTTCGCATACTTTGATCGTGTCCACGACGGGCGCGCACAGAACGGCCGCGCCTATCTCTCCGGCTGCGCGCATCGTCCGCTCGATCTCTTCGGGCGTTACGAAGGGGCGCGCTCCGTCATGCACGGCGACGATCTCGACCTCTCCCGCCTTCAAAGAGTCCAGCCCGCGCCCGACCGACCCGGTGCGCGTCGCGCCGCCCTCCACGATGCGCGCGAGTTTCTTCAACTCACCGCGCCGCGCCGCGACGTGCAAAGTCGCCCGCTCGACGGGCGCGACCAGAACGATCTCGTCAACGGCCGCGCACGCCTCGAATCGCCTCAGTGTGTGAATGATGAGGGGAACGCCCGCCAGAGCGCGAAACTGCTTCGGCTCCCCGCCCCCGGCGCGCATGCCCCGCCCGGCGGCGACGATGATGGCGACATTCATAACGATGAACGATGAAGGATGAACGATGAACTGAAAGACTTCGGCTTTTTATTCATCGTTCATCCTTCATCGTTCATCGTTCTGTTTCAGTGTTCTTCCGGTTCGATGCTGCGGGCGGCGACGGTTTGCGGGCGCGGGTCGCTCCGGTAGGGGCGGCGCGAGGCGTTGTTGGTGCTGTTGCCGTTGATGCCGCGCGTGTCGGTGTTGTGGATGCTCGCGCCGTTCTCGTGCGGCTCTTCGGAGAGCCGGCCGAAGATCATTTTTCCGGCGGTGGTTTGCAACACGCTCGTCACGGAGATGTCCGCGTTCTTGCCGATCATCTTGCGCGCGTTGTCCACGACGACCATCGTGCCGTCGTCCAGATAGGCCACGCCCTGATTATATTCTTTGCCTTCTTTGAGGATGAAGACGCGCATCAGTTCGCCGGGCAGGACGACGGGCTTGAGAGCGTTGGCGAGTTCGTTGATGTTGAGGATGGAGACGCCGTGCAGTTGCGCCACCTTGTTCAAATTGAAGTCGTTGGTGACGACGACGGCGTCGAGTTGCTTGCTGAGTTCGAGCAGTTTGAGATCGACTTCGCGAACGGCCGGGAAGTCCGTATCGACCACCTGTATGTCGAGCGTGTTGTTGGTCTGGAGGCGATTGAGCATGTCGAGGCCGCGCCGCCCGCGCTGCCGCTTGTTGGAATCGGGCGAGTCGGCCACCTGCTGCAACTCGCGCAGGATGAACTGCGGGATGACGATTGTGCCGGAGAGGAATCCGGCTTCGGCGATGTCTGCGATGCGCCCGTCGATGATGACGGAGGTGTCGAGGATTTTGAAATCGCGCCGCACCGTCTTGTCGCTGAAGATGCCGCCGAGCGCGGAGAGTTCGAGATAGTCGCCCTTGGCCGCGCCGACGACGAGCCCGATGTAGGCCATCAGAAAGGTGAGCGCGAGCGTCAGGAAAGTTTTCATTCCGGCCGGGACGGCGTCCGAGTGCTGGCTGCTGATGAGCGAGCCGATGAGGTATGCGCCGACGATGCCGAGAATCGATCCGACCGCCGCACCGATCAGGGTCTTCAGAGAGGCGCGCTGGATGCGCCGCTCGAACATGATGATGGCGAACGCGATCAGGGCGGCCACCACCGCCGATAAGAGCGGCTTGTTCTGGATCGGATGCAGCACGTATCCGGCCGCCACCAGCAGCGCCGTGAAGACCAGACGAATGAGGATCAAATCCGTTTTCATAACGGCGAGCATAGTAACACGCCCATCACACAAGCGTCACGAAAAGGTTTAGACGATTATGGATTTCGGAACACGGACTTGCGGATTGGAAAACGTGCGCTTCTTTGATCCGCGAACAGCATTCCGAAATCCGCATTTAGAAGAGTTCGCTCAACGCTTCTTCCACCGAGCGCACGCCGACCACGCGCAGACCCAACAGGCGTTGCAACCCTTCGGCGTTCGAGGCGGGCATGATCAGCTTTTTGAAGCCCAGAGTTTGCGCCTCGCGCGCGCGCACCTGCGCCTGCATCGCTCCGCGCACCTCGCCCGTCAAACCGACCTCGCCGAAGACGGCCGTCTTACCGTCGAGCGGCCGGTTCTTATAACTCGATACGAGCGCGACGACCACGCCGAGATCGGCGGCCGGTTCGTCTATGTCCAAACCGCCCGCGATGTTGACGAACACGTCGTTGTTCAGCAGGGGTAGTTCGAGCCGCTTCTCCAACACCGCGAGCAGGAGCGCGATGCGGTTAGAGTTGAACCCTTGCGCCGTGCGCAGAGGGTAATTGTATTTCGAGTTCGCCACGAGAGCCTGCACTTCGACCAGCACGGGGCGCGTGCCTTCCATGCAAGCGGTGACGACCGACCCTGCGGCGTTTTCGGGTCGCTCCTGCAAAAAAATCTCCGAGGGGTTGGCGACGGGTTTCAGCCCCGTACCCGTCATTTCGAAGACGCCGAGTTCATTGGCCGCGCCGAAGCGATTCTTCGTCGCGCGCACGATGCGGTGGTTATAATGCCGGTCGCCCTCGAAGTAGAGCACCGTATCGACGATGTGTTCGAGCGCCTTCGGCCCCGCGATAGAGCCTTCCTTGGTGACGTGGCCGATGAGAAAAACGGGGACGCCGCGCGTCTTGGCGAACGTCAAAAATCGCCCCGCCACCTCGCGCACCTGCGAGACAGACCCCGGCGCGCTCTCGATCTGCGAGGAGAAGACCGTCTGTATTGAATCGACGATCACCGCGCCCGGCTCCTCGCGTTCGATCTCCGCGAAGATGTTTTCGAGATTCGTCTCCGGCAGCAGGTACAAATTCTCCGCCGCGACGCCGAGCCGCTCGCCGCGCATCTTGATCTGGCGTTCCGATTCCTCTCCGGATATGTAGAGCACGCGCGCGCCGCCCGCGCTCAACTTGTCCGCCACTTCGAGCAGCAGCGTCGATTTCCCGATGCCCGGATCGCCTCCGATCAGGACGAGGCTTCCCGGCACGATGCCGCCGCCTAGCACGCGGTCGAACTCCGTTATCCCCGACGGGACACGCACGTCGTCCTGCGATTCAATGTCCGCGTAGGCGACCGGCTTCACGTCGCGCGCGTTAAGACCACCGCGCGCTGCCGCGCCTTTCGGAACGGCGCGCACCCGTTCTTCGACGAACGAGTTCCACGTTCCGCACTCCGGGCATCTGCCGAGCGACTTGGCCGACTGTTTGCCGCAGCTCTGGCAAATGTAAATCGTCCCCGTTCCCTTTGCCACTCTTACTACCTCTTCCGTTCCAGCAATTCCCGAATCTTTTCCAACGGGCGACCGAGCACCGCGCGCCCGCCCCGCTCGACGATGGGGCGTTGCATCAGACCGGGATGCGCGGCCATGAGCGCGATGGCCTCGTCGTCCGACAGTTCGCGCCCCTCCGGGTTCAACTCGCGGTACAGAGGCTCTTTCGTGCGCAGGAGTTCGCGCGGCGCGATGTTCATTCTGGCGACGAGTTCGCGCAGCTTCGCTTCGCCGAGCGGCTCGGTCGTGTAATTAACCTTCTCGAATTCGATGCCGCTCTCACGGAGCAGGCGAACGGCCTCGCGGCATGTGCTTCAAGTCGGTTTCTCGTAGATCGTGATCTTGTCGTCGTTCATATCTCATCCTTGCCGTGCAAAAGACGGAGGCGTTCGGCGTGTGTCCCGCGCGGCGCAGGAATCGGCGATCCGGCGTCAGCGGCCTTCGGCCTTCTCTTCGATTTCGAGGATGTCGCCTTCGGTGAAAAGGTAGGTGCGCATGTGCTTGTCGAAGGCGGGGCTGATGCGGCGCAGGTATTCGAGTCCCATCATGGCGTGCTCGATCTCTTCGTCGCGGTTGTGTTCGAGGATGCGGCGGAGTTGCTCGTCCGTCGTCACTTCGGCGCGCTGGTTGTACCAGTCAACCGCCTCCAACTCTTCCTGCACGGATTTGACGGCGCGCGAAAAATTCAACGTCAACTCGCTCATCTTCTCGTAACTCTCATGCCACTCTGCGCTGGTTGCCACTTGGGTTTTTCCTCCTGAAAGTGCGGAACTGAAAACTTCGCCTCATCCTACCTTAGTCTCCGAGTCAAAGTCTAAAGCGGGAAACTTCGCCGGGAACAAGATGTCGGGCGGCGGGGTCTAACCTTGCAGAGTCCGCTCGTTACAGACCCGCAGGCACCGGCACAGAGAGGACTAAAAGTTATGTTCACACACTTGATCGAATCCGGTTCGCACAAAAAAGACATGGCACGCCGGGGGCGTTTCTTTCTCGGCACGCTCGGTTTCTACGGCTTGCTTCTGATGCTGGCGGGCGTGGCGAGCGTCTACGCCTACGACTCGCACCTCGGCAAACAGAATCTCGAACTCTACACGCTCACGGCGGTCATGCTTCCGCCCGAGGAAGCGCCCGCGCCCGACCGACCCTCGCGCCCGGCGGGCGGTTCGAGAAACCCCGAACTCACAGAACGCGCCGCCGCAATCGCGCCGCTTCTCAACAACACACGCCCACCCGCCATCATCTCGACCGAGAGCAACCGTTCGGCCGAGATACCACGAAACGCGGTCTACATCGTCACCGGCAGGGACGTTGACCCGAGGGACGGCGGCGGCATCTTAAACCCGCCGGGCGGTCACTATCGGAACAACAACATGAATGGCAAGGACGTGGTCGTGCCCGTCGCACCGAAGGACGATCCTTTGCCTCCCGTGCCCACGCCGACACCGGCTCGCGTTAAACCGCCCGGCCAGATCAGGGTTTCGAGCAGCGTCATCAGCAGTAAGATCATCAGCAAGCCCGCGCCCGCATACCCGACGCTTGCCAAGCAGGCGCGCGTGCATGGGACGGTGACGGTCGAGATTCTGGTTGACGAGCAGGGGCGCGTCGTGGCGGCGCAGGCGACGAACGGCCACCCGCTCCTGCGCATGGCCGCGCAACAGTCCGCCTATCAGGCGCGCTTTTCGCCGACCACAATCTCCGGCCAACCCGTCAAAGTGGCCGGCGTGATCACTTACAACTTCATCCTTCAATAAATCGCAAAGAAAGGAGACTTCGAGAGAAGCACACAGCAAAATTTCAGGAAGGTACATACCCCGTAAGGGTAATAAGGGGTAAAGGGGAAGGGGGAAGGGGGAAGGGGTAAAGGGTAAAGGGTAAAGGGTAAAGGTAAAAGCGGCTGCGCCGTAGCGCGCTACGTTGTTTCCACCCTTTGCCCCTTCCCCTTTACCCCTTTCCCTTAAACCGCCTCGGCACGCGTGCGCTGATGCCGCAGGTGAGTTCATAAGAGATCGTGCCCGCGATTCCGGCGATCTCTTCGGCGGGCAGGAAGAGTTCGCCGTCCGCGCCCACGAGCGTCACTTGGTCTCCGCGTTCGACGCCCGGCACGTCTGTCACGTCCAGCAGCGTTAAATCCATCGAGATGCGGCCGACGACGGGCGCGAAGCGACCGCGCACTATGACGCGCCCGCTGTTGGAGAGAGAGCGCGCGTAGCCATCGTGATAACCGATAGGCAGGGTGGCGACGAGCGTCGGGCGCGTCGCCGTGAACGTGCAACCGTAGCCGACCGTCTCGCCCGCCTCGATCCGTTTCAACAGGATGATCCGCGAACGCACGTTCATCACCGGGCGCAACTCTGGCAAGTTATCCTCGCGCGCACGCCGTTGCAGCACGTCGCGCCAGAGGCCGTAGAGCACGCCGCCGGGGCGCACCATGTTGCCGCGCGTCGCGGGGTGTGCGAACGTCGCCGCCGAGTTCGCCATGTCGATAAACGTCGGCGCATGTCCCGCGTTGCGAAACTCATCGCACGCCGCACGAAAGCGCGCCAACTGTTCCCCCGTGAACGAATCGCGCATCGCATCGTCGGCCGAAGCGAAATGCGTCATCAAACCGTCCACTCGTATGTTCGCAAACTTTTTGATCGAACGCGCAAACTCCGCCGCCTCTTCGTGGCGCACGCCGAGCCGTCCCATTCCCGTGTCGATTTTGACGTGGACATCGGCGATGCGTCCCTCGCGCCGCGCCGCGCGGTCGAACTCCTCCGCCATGCCGAGCCGGTAGACGACCGGCACGAGCCGATCTGTGATGAGCGCGGCGGCCTGCCCTTCCCAGAATCCTTCGAGACAGAGTATCGGCTGCGCGATCCCTGCGGCGCGCAACCCCGCGCCCTCTTCCGGCAGCGCGACGCCGAACCAATCCGCGCCCTCCGCCGCCAGCCGTCGCGCGCAAACCGCTGCCCCGTGACCATAAGCATCGGCCTTCACGACCGCCATCACCCTGACTTCGCTGCCGACCAGGCGGCGCACGACGCGGAAGTTCGCGGCGAGCGCATCGAGATCGATCTCAGCCCACGTCGGACGCCCGGCGAAAGTTTCGGCGTCGTCCTCATCGCGGGCGTGCGCTTTTTGCGTCTGCTCTTGATCGGCCATGATTCACAAAGCGAAGTCCCGCGAGCGGCGTCTGAATGGAACATTCAAACATCGCCACGGGACAAAAATTTTCACATCCCTGCGTGCGCTCGCAGCCGCCCTACTCTTTCCACATGTTCTCGAAACGCGTGAACTCTTTGAGGAAGGCCAGTTGCACCGTGTCGGTCGGGCCGTTGCGCTGTTTGGCGACGATCACCTCGGCGATACCCGCGTTCTCTTCCGTGCGGTTGTACTGCTCCTCGCGGTAGATGAATGCGACCACGTCGGCGTCCTGCTCGATTGCGCCCGACTCGCGCAAGTCCGAGAGTTGCGGCCTGTGATCCGTGCGCGCTTCGGGGGCGCGCGACAGTTGCGAGAGCGCGACGAGCGGCACGTTCAACTCCTTTGCCAGCCCCTTCAACTCGCGCGAGATTTGCGAAACTTCCTGTTGCCGCGACTCGGAACGCCGCGACGAGCCGCTCATCAACTGCAAATAATCGACGATGATCAGATCGAGCCGCTTCTGTTCGGCCGCCAGCCGCCGCGCCTTCGCGCGCATCTCCAACACGGAGATGCCCGGCGTATCGTCTATGAAAATTTTCGTCTCCGAAAGAGTGCCGAGCGCGCCCGCGAGCCGCGCCCATTCGTCGCGCGACAGGTAACCGGCGCGGAAGCGGTGAGCATCGACGTGTCCCTCGGAACAGAGCATGCGCATCACCAGCGACTCTTTCGACATTTCCAGCGAGAACACGCCGACGACGGCGTTGGCCTGAATCGCCGCGTTTTGCGCGAGCGTCAGGCAGAGCGAAGTCTTGCCCATCGAGGGGCGCGCGGCGACGATGATCAGGTCTGACGGTTGCAGCCCCGATGTCAACTTGTCGAGTTCGGCGAAGCCGGTCGTCAGCCCGGTCAAGACCGAACCGCGA
>DASQMC010000046.1:0-43412 GCA_035645695.1 Pyrinomonadaceae bacterium | reverse complement strand
CGCGACGGCTGGACGGTGCTCGACCGTCTCAAGCACGACCCGAACACGAGCCACATTCCCGTCCACATCATTTCGGGCGAGGAGCAACGTCAGCGCGCCCTGCACCTCGGCGCGATCACGCACCTGCAAAAACCCGTGAGCCGCGAAGATTTGGCGACGGCCTTCGATCAGATCACGGCCTTCGCCGACAGGCGTGTGCGCCGCCTGCTGGTCGTCGAAGATGACGACGCGCAACGCTTGAGCATCGTCGAACTCATCGGCAACGGCGACGTGACGACGACCGCAGTCGCCACGGGTCAGGAGGCGCTCGACGCCTTGCAGTCCGAACCGTTCGACTGCATGGTGGTCGATCTGAAACTACCGGACATGACCGGCTTCGAGTTGATCGAAAAGATTCAGAAAGACCTCGGCCGCGCAGACCTCCCGATCATCGTCTACACGGGCAAGGAACTGACGCCGAAGGAGGAGACGCAATTGCGCAAAGTGGCCGACGCGATCATCGTCAAGGAAGCCAGTTCGCCGGAACGCCTGCTTGCAGAGACCGCTCTCTTCCTGCACCGCGTCGAGGCGAACCTGCCCGAGCCGAAGCGCAAGATGCTCGAACAACTGCACCGGCGCGACCCAGTCCTCGCCGGTCGCAAGGTCTTGATCGTGGACGACGACGTGCGCAATATCTTCGCCCTGACGAGCGCGCTTGAGAGCCACAACATGGATGTCGTTCACGCCGAGAACGGGCAGGAGGGCATCGACACTTTGCAGGGAACGGAAGGCATCGAGGCCGTCCTCATGGACATCATGATGCCCGGCATGGACGGCTACGAGGCCATCCAGGCGATCCGTGGGATCGAGCGGTTCAAGAACCTGCCGATCATCGCGCTGACGGCCAAGGCGATGAAGGCCGACCGCGACCGCTGCATCGAGGCTGGGGCTTCCGATTACATCTCGAAGCCGCTGGACATCGATCAACTGCTGTCGCTCCTGCGCGTGTGGCTCTATCATCAGGAGGAAGCGCAGGCCTGATGAGCGCGCTCGTGCAATCCGACCAGACGCAACTGGAAGACATCGAGATCGCTCTGCTGCTCGAAGGGTTGTACCGCGTCTACGGTTTCGATTTTCGCGACTATTCGCCCGCCTCGATCAAGCGGCGGATTCTCGAACGCATGCGCGCCGAGAAGATCACGACCGTCTCGGCCTATCAGGATTGCGTCCTGCACGACAATGCGTGTATGGAGAGGCTGCTTGTCGGCCTCTCCGTTCACGTCACCTCGATGTTTCGCGACCCGAGTTTCTACCTGACCTTTCGCCGGAAGGTCGTCCCCGTACTTCGGACTTACCCGACGGTTCGCATCTGGCACGCGGGCTGTTCGACGGGCGAGGAAGTCTATTCGATGGCGATCCTCCTGCAGGAGGAGGGGCTGTATCGCAAGTCGGTCATTTACGCGACGGACATCAGCCGCGACGTGTTGCGCAAGGCGCGCGAGGGCATCTTCCCGCTCGCGGCGATGCAGGAGTACACCGGCAACTACATGCGCGCGGGCGGCAAGCACGAATTTTCCGACTATTACACGGCGCACTACGACAACGTGATCTTCCACCCCGCGCTCAAGACGAACGTCGTCTTCTCCGAACACAACCTCGTGACGGACGGATCGTTCAACGAGTTTCACGTCATCCTGTGCCGCAACGTGATGATCTATTTCAACAAGGCCTTGCAGGAGCGCGTGCATAACCTGATCTACGAGAGCCTTTCGATGTTCGGCGTCTTCGGGCTGGGCAACAAAGAGTCTCTGAAGTTTACGCCGCGCGCGGATTTTTACGAGAAACTGGACGGCCACGATAAACTGTACCGGAAGGTGAAATAGCATTGACGTTCGAGATCATCGTCATCGGGACATCCTACGGGGGGCTGGCCGCGCTGCAAACGGTGCTGCCCGCGCTGGCGCGTGATTTCCCTCTGCCCGTCGTCATCGTGCAGCACCGCGGCAAGGATTCGGACAACCTCTGCGAGTTTTTGCGGCGGCACTCGGCGCTCCCGCTCTCAGAGCCGAACGACAAGGAGGCGATTGCGCCGGGACGCGTCTATCTCGCGCCGCGCGATTATCATTTGTTGATCGAACGAGACGGATTCGCGCTATCGACGGAAGCCCCGGTCGGTTACGCGCGCCCGTCCGTCAACGTCTTGTTCGAGTCGGCGGCGGAGGTTTATCAGCAGCACGTCGTCGGCGTGGTATTGACCGGCGCGAACACGGACGGCGCGCGGGGGCTTGCGAAGATCAAAGCCCACGGCGGGTTGTGCGTGGTGGAAGACCCGGCGGGCGCGGCGTCGCGCGGGATGCCGCAGGCGGCCATTGACGCCACCCCGGTTGACGCCGTATTGCCGCTCCCCGAAATCGCTCCCTATTTGAATCAACTGTGTCAACACGAGCCGAGATCGTTTTATGCAAGCTGAGTCGCAAAAAATCAATATCTTGATGGTGGACGACAACCCGACGAATTTGCTCGCGCTCGAAGCCATCCTGCAAGCGCCGGATCGTAATCTCGTCCGCGCCGCTTCCGGCGAAGAGGCTCTTCGTTACCTGCTCGACACGAACGTGGCCGTTATTCTGCTCGACGTGTACATGCCGGGCATCGACGGTCTTGAGACCGCCGCGCTCATACGCGGGCGCGAGAAGTCGCGCGACATCCCGATCATCTTCCTGACCGCCGACTCCACCGGCAACCGCCACATCGCGCGCGGCTATTCGCTCGGCGCGGTTGACTACATCCTCAAGCCCATCGAACCAGACATCCTGCGCTCGAAGGTCGCCGTCTTCGTCGAGTTGTTCAAGAAGACGGAGGAGATCAAACGACAGGCCGAACTCCTCCACGACAAGAACATCGAACTGGAGAACGCCAACCTCCAACGTCTCGGCAAACTGATCGAACTCGGGCAGGAACTCGCCGCCGAACGCGACCCCGAACAGGTCCTGGAAAAGTTTTGCAGCGCGGCGCGCGACATCATCGGCGCGGAACACGCGGGCGTCGGCGTGCTGGCGCAAGAGGAAGGCGGCCGCACGCTCCGCTACTATTGTCACTGCGAAGTGTGCGAGTCGGGCGACGACGAGAACGCTTCGCCCCAGGCGAGCGAGCATGTGCTGGACATGTTGCTCGAAACCGGGCGGCCGTTGCGACTGAGCGAATCGGCCGGCACGCTCGAATCGGAACACCTCGCGTCGCCGCTTGTTTTGATGGAGTCGTTTCTCGGCGCGCCCATACTCTCGCCCGCACACGCGCACGGCTGGCTCTACCTCACCAACAAACTCGACGCCGACGAGTTCAGCGAGGCCGACGAGCGACTGGCCGTGACGCTCGCCACGCAGGTCGCTTCTTCTTACGAAAATGCGCGGCTCTACGCCGAAGCGCAACGACACGCCGCCGAGTTGCAGCAGGAAGTGACCGAGCGCAAGTTGGCCGAAGAGGCGCGCGCGCGCCTGCTCGTGCGCGAACAGGCGGCGCGCGCCGAAGCCGAACGCGCCAACCGCACCAAGGACGAATTTCTCGCCACGCTCTCGCACGAACTGCGCACGCCCTTGACGGCTATACTCGGCTGGACGCACCTCATTCGCGGCGGCAAGCTCGACGAGGCGATGATGACCCGTGCCCTCGAAACCATCGAGCGCAACGCGCGCTCGCAGTCGCAGTTGATCGACGACCTGCTCGACGTGTCGCGCATCATCACCGGCAAACTCATGCTCGACTTCCGCCCCATCGAACTCGCCTCGCTCGTCGAGGCGTCGCTCGATACCATGCGCCCGATGGCCGAGGCCAAGTCTATCGGCGTGCGGCCGTCGCTCAGAACGTCGCACTGTCTCGTGTCGGGCGACCCGGCGCGCTTGCAGCAGGTGGTCTGGAATCTCTTCTCGAACGCCGTCAAGTTCACGCCCGAAGGCGGGAGCGTCGAGGTCGGGCTGACGTGCGACGAGCAACACGTCGAGTTGGAAGTGAGCGACACGGGGCAGGGCATCAGCCAGGATTTTCTCCCTTACATCTTCGACCGCTTCCGGCAGGCCGACGGCACGACGACGCGCAAGCACGGCGGTCTCGGTCTCGGCCTCGCCATCGTGCGTCACCTCGTCGATCTGCACGGCGGCACGATCAGCGCGCACAGCGACGGCGACGGCAAGGGCTCGACCTTCACGCTCTCGCTGCCGCTCGCCTCGGCCGCGGGCGCGCCCGTGGCTAACGACGAAGGCTCGACGCTGCGCGCTGACGTTGAATCCGCGGCGGCCGGTGAAGAGGTGTCATCTTCTCTCGTGCAGTCGGAGGTGCTCGGCGGCCTGCGCATCCTGATCGTGGACGACGAGGCTGATACACGCGAACTGGTGCAGGAGGTGCTGGCGCGACAGGGCGCGGAGGTCAGGGTGTGCGGCTCCGCGGCGGAAGCCTTGCGGACGCTCGCGGCGTGGAATCCCGATCTGCTCATCTCGGATGTCGGCATGCCGGTTGAGGACGGCTACGAGTTGATCAAGCAGGTGCGCAGGTTCGACGCCGCGCATCATGGCGACATCCCGGCCGTTGCCCTGACGGCTTATGCCGGAGCCGAAGATCATCGCCGCGCGCTCGCCGCGGGCTTCCAGACGCATCTTGCGAAACCAATCGTGCCGAAAGACCTGATCGAAACCGTCGTCCGCATCGTCGGGCGCGCGACGCCGGTGGATTCACCGGATCGACTGTAGCCGAACGGCGACGCTCGCGGGCTTCCGGTTATGCAGTGGCGTCAAAACCGAGCTTAGCCCGCGTGCAGAAGCGTCCGCATCTCGCGCCCGAACCGCACGTCGATCTTACCCTGCCGCGCTTCCACCACATCACCCTCTCCGAATTTCGGATGTGAGATTTGATCGCCCGTCGCGTAGGTTTCCCGCGGCGAGTAGGCGCGCGCGGGTTTACTGAGCGCCGCGCGCGTTTTCACCTCGGCGGGACGCGTGCCTGTCATCCGGCGCGACTTCGCCGCCGCCGCCGCCGCCTTGGCCTCCGGGTCGCGGTAGAGGTGTGTGGACTGGCAATAGTTGCAGGTCACGCGTTCGATGCTGCTCTCGGAATGGAGGGCGACCACCTGATGCACGCGTTCTTCCTTGCAGCGGCCGCAATAGGCCATCACGTCGTCGCCGAGACGAATCCTTTTCAACATTGTGTGATTGATAATTCCCCGGTTGGTGTGTGAGTTGGGTCGTCGCGGAAACAGTCTCGCCGCCGCCGCCGCTCCTGACCCGAATCTACGTGTTTTAATTTCGATAACCCCACAAACACTATGCGACAGCGCGGGCGATAGCGCAAACTCCTCGCGCCGCCTTCGCAAGTAAACTTTCATCGCCCCGAAAAAGAGTTCGGGGCGCTCTGCCTGAGCGCCCCGAAACATTACCGCTCCGATTTTAAAGTCCGCTCGCTTAGTAACGACGCCGCGGGTATGTCCGGCTGCGCTTGGTGTAGACGTAAGAGCCGCCGGCCCCGGCCAGCGCGCCGACCGCCGCCGCGCGCTTCCCGCCGAATGCGCCGCCCAAGCCCGCGCCGAGCGCCGTGCCGCCGAGCACCGTCCCGATTCTGCGGTTGCGCGAAGAAAAATTGCGCCGCGCCGCGCTGCGGTTCACGGCGTAGAGCGCGCCCGAGCCGCCGCCGATAGCCGCACCCTTTTTGCCCGCGACGAGCGCGCCGACGAGCGCGCCGCCGCCGATGATCGCCGCCGTGCGCGCCTTGCGGCCGAAGCGCGAACGCCCTTCCTGCGCCGACGCGACCGGAGCCGCCGCCGACGTTAAAACTATCACACACAAGAAAGATAGAAACAGTCTCTTCATGTCGCACCCCACAATTGAAATTTTGTTTGATATGAGTGCCCGGTGAGACGGCCGGGAAACCGTTTCCAGCCGGGCCTGCAAAATCCTAAAGGAGAGACCCGTCGCGCTCTCCCCTTCGCAACGGGTCTCTCAATTGGATCGTCGTTCACTTGCGTGTTGACGACTCGGCATTCTCTATAACAAGGCTCGTGCCACAGCGCGCCGTCCCTCGTCGCCCGCGCAGAAACCCGGTAAAACTCGGCCGCTCGCACGCTTCCGCGCCGTCGTGTCATCCGCGGCGCACCGGCGACGCGCGTGCGCGACTCACGATATGGGTTGCGGTGTAAACGAAAAGGTGAAGAAGCGCGCGGGCACACTCCTCGGCGCGTAGCCGGGGCGGGCGGCGCGTCCTTGTAGTTTCAACCGCCGCATAATAATCTGTGTGCTCAACAACCAATATTTTCGGCACGAAGAGGAGATGACATGTCAGAACAGATCAACTCAGGACAGATTCAAGAGCGCGAGGAAACGAACGCCTCCGGGCTGCTGTTGTCCGTCGAACCATTGCAGGCGAGCGCGCAACTGAGCGCGAGCGACGATAACGCGGACACCGGAGGCTCGGGCGAGAAAGACACCTCGGACGACGCGGGCACCGACGCGGACGGCTCCGATGCGGGCGGCGCGGACACAGACCTGACCGACGCCCTCGGCGCGGAGACGGACGGTTCGGACGCGGCCGACGCCGACGGGTCGGACGCCGACAGTTCCGACTCCGACGACTCCGATTCCGGCGCGACGATCAAAATAGACAGCAAGGATGCTTAAGCGTTCGCCGCTCGCTTTATGAACGGTGAAGTCACGAACGGCCTGAGTCGGCTTTTGGAGCCGCACACGACGGAGGAGTTCCTCGCCTCCTCCTGGGGTCAGAGCTACAAGCACATACGGGGAGGGCGGGGGAAGTTCGCGCACCTGCTTCCGTGGGGGCGTCTCAACGACATCCTCCGGCAGCACCGGCTCGACTTCCCGCGCCTGCGCCTCATGCGCGACGGCCGCGCGCTCCCAATCAATTCATACCTGCGCCACACTTCCGCCGCGCGAAACAAACAGGCGATCCCGCGTCTCCAACCCGTCAAATTCACCGGCCACCTGCGCGCGGGCGCGACGCTCGTGCTCGACGCCGTCCACGAACTCCACGAGCCGCTCGAAGATTTGGCCGCCGATCTCGAACGCCTGTTCCGCGAGCGCATCCAGATCAATTCCTACGCCGGTTGGCACACCTCGCGCGGCTTCGACCTCCACTGGGACGATCACGACGTGTTTATCCTACAGGTGACAGGGCGCAAGCGTTGGCGCATTTACGGGCAGACGCGCCCGCACCCGCTCGCGGGCGACGCGGGCAACCCGAAACCGGACGGCGAGCCGCTCTGGGAGGAAACGCTCGAAGACGGCGACTTTCTCTACATCCCGCGCGGCTGGTGGCACGTCGCCGAGCCGCTCGACGAGCCGACGCTCCATCTCACCGTCGGCATACACAAACGCACCGGCATCGATCTGCTGGCGTGGCTCGCCGGGCGATTGCGTGAGAGCGAAACTTTCCGCCGAGACCTCCCGCGCTTCGCTTCGCCCGCCGAGCGCGCCGCGCACGTGCGCCTGCTCGCCGAAGAGATCGACGCCGCTTTGGACGACCAAGTGCTCGAACGATATTTCGCCGAACTCGACGCGATGGCCGAGCCGCGCGCGCGCGTCAATCTGCCTTGGAGCGCGACGGCCGACGGTGTCCCGCCCGGCAAGCACGCGCGCGTGCGTTTGCTTGCGCCGCGCCCGCTCGATTTCAAAGTGGCGGACGGCGTGGTCGAATTCTCCTGTCATAAAAAGCGTTGGCGGTTCGCGGCGGGCGCGCTTGTCCTACTCGACCGCCTGGCGGGCGGGCGCGAGTGCTCCGTCGCCGAACTGTGCGAGGCGGCCGGCGAGCAACTCGAAGAGGAAACCGTGCGTGCGTTCCTCGGCGAGTTGCTGCGCCACGGCCTCGTCGCGGTCGTAGCGGAATGAAGCCCCGTTCAAATTCTCCGATCAAATGATGAGCCGACCCTTCTTCTATTGCTCCGACCTGTCGCGCGCCTCGGGCGAGCGCACTTTCGGCACGGCCTCGGTCGGCGAGGTCTGGTTGCTCGTCGAATACCGCGAGGCGTGGGGCGCGCACGTGCTCGAAGACAGCACGCTCTCGGCCGGGGTCAAACGTCACCTGAACAAATTCTGCAAGACCGTGCCGCGCGCTCGCCTCCTGTTCATCAAGCAGGAACGCCTGCGCCCCGAACCGCTCAGTTGCTTCGTCGTGCGTTGCCGCGAAAGCGCGCCGTCAATCGAGCGGTACGAGTTGTCCGGCTACGAGGAACTGATGAGATTCGATCTGGCCGCGCTGGCGGCGGGGCAGACGCTCGACGGCGGCGTGCGACTGGACACTTCCCTCTACCTCGTCTGCACGCACGGCAAGCGTGATAAATGTTGCGCGAAGTTCGGCTACGCGCTTTATAAATCTCTGCGCGAGGCGGAAGGGCACGAGGGCGGCGGCGGGGGCATCTGGCAATCCTCGCACGTCGGCGGCGACAGGTTCGCCGCCAACCTCATCTGCTTCCCTCGCGGACTCTTTTACGCACACGTGACGGCGGAGGCGGGGCGGCGGATCATCGAGGATTATGAACGGGGGCAACTCACGCTCGACGGCTATCGCGGGCGCGCCTGTTATTCCTACGCCGTGCAGGCCGCCGAGTTCTTCATCCGCACGGAGACGGGCATCAGGGCGTTTGACGAGTTGCGCTACAGGCGACACGAGCGCACCGGCGACAGAAGCTGGCGCGTCATATTCGCGGAGACGGGAACCGGCGCGCGTCTTCACGAGGCACACATCGCCGCGCGCCCTTCCGAATTTCATAACCACATCACCTGCCAGGCGGCTGAAGAACGGCAGGTGATTCAATACGTGCTGGAAGACTATCGCGCGACCTAGAAGCGGTTTCAAGTTTCAGGTTTCAAGTTTCAAGTTAAAGACCTCAGAACCTTTCAGACTTGAAACCTGAAACCTGAAACCTGAAACCTGCTATGACACCACCGATCCGCCGCAACTCGAACCCGCTCCCGCCGTGCAGCCGAAGCAATGCGCGGCCGTCGCGATCTCTCGCCCGGCGAACTCCCGCGCGTCGAATTCCGCGATTGTCTGCGGCAGCCGCGCCTCGACGCCGAGGTCCAGCATCTGGTTGAAGTCGCAATCGTAGAGCCGCCCCGTCCAGTCAACGCTCACGAGCGTGCGGCACATGAGTCCGGCGACGGCCTGCGGGTTGAACGCTTCGACGAGTTTTCGCATGTAGCGTTCCTCGTTGCCGGTGCGTCGCAGGTAATCCAGGAAACGCTTGATGGGCATGTTGGTGATCGTGTAGAGATTGTTGAACGAGATACCGTAGCGCGCCAGCAATTCGCGTTTGAAGTCCGCCTCGATTGCGCCTTGCGCGGGCGGCAGAAACGCGCCCACGGGATTGTAGACGAGATTCAACGCGAGGCCGCTTCCCTCGATGCCGTACCCTACTTTGTTCAGCCGCCGCAATGCTTCGAGCGATTTGTCGAAGACCCCTTGACCGCGCTGCGCGTCCGTCTGCTGTTCGAGAAAATAGGGCAGCGACGAGACGACTTCGACCGCGTGCGCGCGAAAAAATTCCGGCAAGTCTTCCTGCCCCGGCTCGAACATCACGGTCAGGTTGTGTCGCACGATGACGTGTGCGCCCGAGGCGCGCGACTCCGCGACGAGACGGCGAAACGACGGGTTGAGTTCCGGCGCTCCGCCCGTGATGTCTATGGTCTTGAAGCGGTGACGGCGCACGGCCTCGATGATCTGCCCGGCCGTTTCCTCCGACATGATCTCCGTGCGCTTCGGGCCGGCGTCCACGTGGCAATGCTTGCACGCCTGATTGCACAGCTTGCCGACGTTGACCTGCAAGGTTTCGACCCCGGCGGCGCGCAATGTCAGCCCCGCGCCTGCGACGCGCTCGCCGAAACTGACGGGCGAGCGCGCCCATCCCGTTTCGGCATTGACGACTGGTAGAACCTTCGAGCGTGTCACATCGAAACCTTGTCGACCGAGTTATGCGCCTGCAAGCCGTGGATGAGAGCCGCGCCGCCGCGCAAGGCCGATGCCATGTGGATCGCTTCGGTCATCTGCTCCATGTTCGAGCCGGATTCGAGACACGATTGAGCATAGGCGTCGATGCAGTAGGGACACTGCAAGGCGTGTGCGACGGCGAGGCCGATGAGCGCCTTCTCGCGCCGCGAGAGCGCGCCGTCTTCCTGACAGGCCTGATACCATGCCATGAACTTCTCGAAAAGGTCTGGGCGGTGCTTGCCCATGTGGGAAAAGCGGTTGAGATCGTCTTCTTCGTAATAGGACATCCGTTAATTCTCCCTCGCGCGACTTTGTGTGTTCGTCCATTATAACCATTATCGCGCGCCCGCGTCGTCGCCGCCTTCCCGGCGACGGACGGGCGCGTAAAGCCGGTCGAGCGTGTGCGGACTGACGCCTAGCCAGTAGAGCGCTTGCAGAAACGACCAGCGCGCGAACGTGCGGGCGAAACTGCGTCCCTCGAAGCGGCGTGAAGACGTGACGACTTGCGCGCTGAGATGAACCAGACGCCCGCGCTCGCGGAGGCGCCGCACCAAATCCAAATCTTCAAAGATGGGGAACGGCTTGAAACCTCCCGCTTCTCGATAGACGCGCGCCCGCACGAAGATCGCCGAATCGCCATAACACAAACCGAGCTTTCGCAGTTGCGGGTAAAGCCATGTGAGGAAACGCGCCGCGAAACGCGTGCCGTCGAAATTGACCGCGAAGTTGCCGCCGACGATTGTCGCGTCTCGCCCGAGCGCTTCCAGTATCAATCGCGGCGCATCGGGCGGCGGGATCGTATCGGCGTGTAGAAACCACAAAGCGTCGCCGCGCGCGACGGTCGCGCCCGAGTGCATCTGCGCGCCGCGCCCGCGTGCGGAAATGATGACGTGCGCGCCGTGCTCACGCGCGATCTCGCGCGTCGCGTCCGCGCTCCCGCCGTCGGCGACGATGACCTCCATGCGCCCGCCGTGCCTGAGACGCGCCAGAGCTTGGAGCGTCGCGCCGAGCGAATGCGCCTCGTCGAGCGTCGGGATGATAACCGAGACGAGCGGCCGCTCCGCGATTGATAAAGAAGACATGATAGGTTCGCCGTGCTAATTGGCGCTCGCTCGCGCCGGTTGCGTCAACGCCTCGCCGCTGTTAATCATTGCCTCGCCGTAGTCACTCAGGCCGATAAATGTCCCGCTGCGACGGAGGGCGTAGAGCGCGCCGTTCGCGCTTCGGGCAGCGGCTGCTCCGTTCCCCGTTCCGTGCCGAACGGCAACTTGAGAATGTCGGTCAGGCCGAGTTCTCCCGGTTCACGGTAAGAGGGGACGCCGATCTCGATGGCGGCCTGCGGCACGTTCAGCCGGAGCGTCCCGTGCAATTTGTCCCAGAGCGTCAGCCCGCTCGACCAGTTCGCGTCGCGTTCCCGGCGCACCGTCGAATGATGTATGCCGTGCATGCGCGGCGTCACGACAAACTTATTCAGGCGGCGTTCCACTCCGACGGGCAGGCGCACGTTCGAGTGGTGAAACAGGATCGAGACGAACAGCAAACTCTGCCACGTCGAAAACGACCGCGGCGAGACGCCTATCGAGAGCACCTGCGCCGCGCGCCACGGCACCGAGACGACGAGTTCGCCAAAGTGAAAACGCAGCGCGGTTGAAGCGTCCAGATCGAGGTCGGCGTGATGCACGAGATGAAAACGCCACAGCGCGGGCACGCGATGCGCGAGGACGTGCCACACGTAGAGCGTGTAATCCAGCAGGACGACGGCCAGCGCGACTTCCAACGCGCGCGGCAACGCGACCCGTTTGAGCAGTCCCACCTTGCGCCGCTCGACGAGCGAGGTGAGGCGTTCGACGACGGGGCGTTCGGCGAGTTGGAGCGCGACGGCGGCAAAGCCCGCCACGGCGAGGTTACGCGCGTTGCGCTCCAACTTGGATTCGACCGTGCGGCGGCGCAGCGGGCGACCGCGCTCCAGCCACACCAGCGCGCCGTATGCCCCTGCGGCGAGCGACGCGCCTACCCATGTTGGAAGTTTTCGCATGTTTGAAACTTTAATTCAGCTTCCGAATTTAGACGGCAATTTTTTGCAATACGTTTCGATTATGTTTCGACGGAGCTAATTTTTCGGAAGGATGGAGAGCATTGCGCAAAGCGCGACGCTATCCGGGTTTGCCGGGGTGGAGAACATGACGCACGAAGACCGGGACATCGAGAGAGACATCAATGCGAAGCGGGTTCTCGTCTTCGTCTACAACGCGGACGGCGGCCTCTTCAATACCCTGAGCGATGTCGCGCATAAAATCCTTTCGCCCGAAACCTACGCGTGCAATTTGTGCGCGCTCACGCATACGACGTTCGGGATGAGGCGCGAGTGGAAGGAGTTTCTTGCGAGCCTCGACGCGCCCCCTGAGTTTTTGCACGCGGACGAGTTGCGCAATCGTTACGGCATGACGGGGCTGGCTCTGCCCGCGATCCTGAGCAGGCGCGGCTCGACGCTCGCGGAGTTCATCGACGCGGCCGCGATCAACTCCTGCCGGACGTTGGACGAACTCAAACGACTCATAGGCGATAGACTGTAGCGAGTAGACCCGCGAACATCGTACAACCTTCGCCGCCGGTAGAGAGGAATAAACGATGAACGATGAACGATGAAGTAAAAGCAACTTATCTTTACCTCATCGTTCATCGTTCCTACGTCCGCGTTCTTCTCCGTGCCTCTGCGGTGAACGCTTTTTAACTCACCTTGCCGCACGAAGGGGGCGCGGCCATGAACGAATTAACGTTCATGGCCGCGCCCCCTTAGTCGTCGGAGTCGGGAATACGATTACTGTTTGCGAGGCCGCTCGCTGATGCCGGTTACAACCCGGTAAGTTGCGTGCCGGATGCGGCCGGCGTCGGGAATGAATGGGCTATAAGATGAATTGACGCCTGCCGCCGTATGAGAATCGAAAATGCGAAATTTGCTCCGTCAACTGTTAACGCGCAAAGCGAGCGAAAAAAGGATCAAGGCCGCCGCGAAAAGTTTTTCGGAACGTGACGGGTGAAAAATTTCGGCCGGGGTGATCCCGCCGGGGCGCGAAACACGCGTTAGTGTGTGGAAGCGAATTTTACATGTCCGGCAATGTTCGGGAGGGAACGAAACAATGAGCGCAGTATTGGAAATGGCCGTACCGCACGACGAGAGACGCACCGGCGCGCAGCAGGCAGACACGCCGACGCCGGATGCCGTGTTGATGCAGATGCTTACCGCGCCGCTCGTCACGCAGGCGTTGCGCGTGGTGGCCGAACTCGGCATCGCCGATTTGCTGGTGAACGGGGCGCGGAGCGTTGAGGAACTGGCGGCGCAAACCGGCACACACGCCCCGTCGCTTTACCGTTTCATGCGCGCGCTCGCAGGTTGCGGCGTTTTCGCGGAGACCGGGGCGCGAGTTTTCGAGTTGACCCCGACGGCGGAACTTTTGCGCACGGACGTTGAAGGTTCCCTGCGCGACCTCGCCGTCTTTATGGGCGCGGATTGGCACTGGAAAGTGTGGGGCGATGCGCCGTACGGCGCGCGGACGGGCAAGGCCGCGTGGGAGCACGTCCACGGCAAAGAGGTGTTTCCGTATTTCGCGGAGAACGCCGAAGCGGCGCGCGTGTTTGACAACGCGATGACGAGCCTCTCGAAAACGGTCTCGAAGGCCGTTGTGGAAGCCTATGATTTTTCGTCCGTCAGGAAACTGGCCGACATCGCGGGCGGGCACGGCAGCCTCCTCGCCGCCATATTGCGCGCTAACCCGCACCTCAAGGGCTTGCTCTTCGACATGCCGCAGGTTATTGCGGGCGCGCGCGCCCGCGTCGAAGCGGAAGGCGTGGGGCACGCGGTCGAACTCGCGTCGGGCGATTTCTTCGAGAGCGTGCCTGAGGGCGCGGACGCCTACATGATGAAGCACATCATCCACGATTGGGACGACGCGCGCGCCCTCTCGATCCTCAAGAACTGTCATCGCGCGATGCCGCCCGACGGCAAACTGCTGCTTGTCGAAATGGTCGTGCCGGGCGGAAACGAGCCGCACTTCGCGAAAATTCTAGACCTCGAAATGATGCTCTCGCCGGGGGGGTTGGAGCGCACCGAAGCGGAGTTTCGCGAACTGCTCGCCGCCGCCGGTTTCGAGTTGAAGCGAGTTGTCCCGACCGCCTCGCCCATGAGCGTGATCGAAGCGGTGAAAACGGAAGCGCGATAACGAGAGCAAAATATCAATCTCCCCCCGTGGCTCGCCCGAATGGGCCGGGCGAGCCGCACAGAACGGACGGCCTTCGGTTAAACGCCGAAGTCCGTCCGTTTTTGTCGGAGATCGAGAACAAGCGGTGAACTCTCAAGCGAGCGGCAACCGGGCGACATTCACCGGCGCAGACACGTGTGGACGCGGAGGGGCGCAGAGAAAAACATAAGAGATTTCAAATTTCAAATTTAAGATTTCAAATTTGAGATCATTCGAGATTTCAAATTTGAGATCATGCCCGATTTCAAATTTGAGATCATTCGAGATTTCAAATTTGAGATCATGCCTTGCTTTCCTCTGTGCTTCAACTGTGCTTCCTCCGTGCTGTTCTGTGCTCTCTGTGCCTGCGGTAACGGCCGATGCTTTGACCTGCCGTAGTTCGCTGTAGGTAACTCGCCGGGCGGAAAAATTTCCGCGCAGGTGCGCGGATATGTGATCCCATTCGCGCGCCGCCTGCGCGTTAGTAAATGAAGACAGGAAAAACTCGCGGATTGACGGCGCGGTTGAAAGCGGCAGGATTCAGGCGCGGAGGAGACGAACGGCGATGATCGAGACGAGAAACATCATGAATACGCGGCTGCTGGCGGGCGGGCGCACGGGGAGCACGGAAGGCGCGGGGGGCGACTATTATCGCGCTTATTACCGGGAACTGGTGTCGAAACACGCGAGCCGCGCGGAGCGCAATCGTCGTCTCGAAAATATCAAGGCGGAGCGACGCCGGGCGCGACGCGAGAAATGGTTGAAGGCCGTTAAGTCGCTGGCGAGCGTTTTAATCAGTACGGAAGCGGTGAGTTGAAAAAGCGCGGGGCGTCGAGAGAGAGCTTGTTTAAGAGACGAGCGGTCAAATGAGTTTATTTGAACGAATGACGGCGAGGGAGAGTGAAGCGATGAGTTATTTAATCTTTTTCGGGATCGTAGCGGCGGCGGCCGGGTGTGTGCTGACTTTCGTGTCGCGCGAGTTCGCCTATGCGATGTCGCGCATGTTGGAAGCAGGGTTCGAGGCCGTCGAGTATCGGCTGGCGCACAGGGCGCGCGAGCGCGAGGTTATGCGGCGCGAGGCGCGCGCGGCGAATGTCGTTTCGCCGTTTCGCGGGGGCGAGGTGGCGCTGCCGGTTAACAAACGTTCAACGCAGCAACTCGGCATAGCGCGGGTCGCCGCGTAGGTTGTCGAGTCGCGGATCGACGCGCAGGTAAGTGTAACCGACGGCGTGTTCGCGTTCGGCGCGTTCGAGCCAGTTGAAAGCGTTGTCGCGGTCGCCGAGGAGGGAATAGACGACGGCGAGTTCGTAGGCCGTCACCCACTGCTGCTTGCGCCGCGCGACGAGTTCCTGCAGTATGCGGCGCGCTTCGTCGGCGCGACCCGATACGGCTAAGACGTGTGCCAGCTTCGCGCGCGTCGTCGGGGTATCGCCGGCGAAGGCGCGCTCTTTTTCGTAGATGCGGAAAGCCTCTTCCGTCATTCCTTTCTTCTCATAATTCCAACGCAGAACGATGTGAGCCGGGAGCGAGCCGGGATCCATCGTGAGAGCCTTGCGGCACTGCTCGATGGCCTCATCGAAACGGCGCGCGTGCCAGAGGACGTTGGCGACGGCCGTGGCGATAACGGCGGAGCGCGGATCGAGTTCCTCGGCGCGTTTGATCTCGGCGAGCGCATCGTCGTGCCGCTCCATGGCCGAGAGGTTGAAGGCGTACCAGTGGTGCGCGGTCGGGTAGTTGGGGTTCAGGCTGATGGCGCGGCGAAACTCGGCGGCCGCGCCCTGCCAGTCGCGGTCGTAGTGAAACTTCGCGTTGGCGAGCGAGACGTGAGCTTCGGCCAGCGAGTCGTCGAGCGCGACGGCGCGCTCGGCCGCCTGCTTGGCGCGCGCGAAGGCGTCCGGCGGCGGCGGTTCGAGATACCAGTTTTGCAGCGCGTAGCAATCGGCGAGACCGGCGTAGGCGAGCGCGAACCCGGAGTCTTTGGCGATGGCCTGCTCGAAGTTGGCGATGGCCTGACGCAAGCCTTCGGGCGTGCGTTTGCCCCAGTGGTAACGGCCTGCGAGGTAGAGTTGCTGCGCCTCGCTGTTCTCTGTGTAGTGCTTGGCGAGACGCTCGCGCTCGTCGCCCGTCAGTTGCAGACTGAGCGCGCGCACGACGCGTTCCGAGATCGAGGTTTGCAAAGTGGAGATGTCGGTGAAACGCTCGTCGAACCGCTCCGCCCACAGCACGCGCCCGCCCGCGACCTCCGTCAGTTCGAGCGCGATCTGCACGCGGTCGCCGACGCGCTCGACCCAGCCGCCGAGCACGTAGTCGACTTTCAGTTCGCGCCCCGCCTCAATCGCGTTCTTGTTCGACCCCAGATAGCGGCGCACCGCGCCCGACGTGCGCAAAGTGATCTCGTCCAATTCGCCGAGCTTGTTCGTCAACTCGTCCGCTATGCCGACGCCGAGGTATTGCTCGTCGCCCCGCGCGCCGACGGTCGCGAACGGGAGTACGGCGAGCGAGCGCATCTTCTGATCGCCTTCGCCCGAAGAGGGTTCGGCGAAGGCGTCGGCGAGATAAATTTCAAAGTTGCCGTCGCGCTGCGTCTGAAAGGCGATGCGGCGGCCGTCGGCAGACCATGCGGGTTCGTCGTCAAAGGTGCGCGGGGCGGTGATGAGCCGCTGGTTTCGGCCGTCCGCGTCCATGACATAGACGCCGGGAAAATCGGTCTTGTTCGGGCGGTTGCCCCCGAATGTGATGTGTTTGCCGTCGGGCGACCATGCGGGTTTCGCGTCGTCGCCGGGATGGTTCGACAGGTTACGCACGTCGGAGCCGTCGGCGGCGTTCATCACGAAAATTTCGTAAGACTTGCCGTCGCGGTCGCTGGTGAAAGCGATCTTCCGACCGTCGGGCGACCACGTGGCATCGCTGTCGAAGCTGGGGCTATCGGTCAGTTTAATTTTGTCCGAGCCGTCGGCGCGCATCGTGAAGATGTCGTAATTCGTCGGCGCGTCGAGCGTGTTGCCGCCGAAAGCGATGCGGCTATCGTCGGGCGACCAGGAGGGACGCGTGTCCTCGCCGGGCGCGTTCGTGAGGTTGCGCTGGTTCGAGCCGTCGGCGTCCATCACATAGACTTCCATCTGCCCGTCGCGACGGCTCTGGAAGGCGATCTTCCGCCCGTCGCGCGACCATGCGGGGCAGTCGTCTTCGGTGGTGTTGAAAGTCAGGCGGCGCACACCCGTGCCGTCGGCTTGCATCACGTAGATTTCGGTCGCGCCGTCGCGATTGCTGGCGAAGGCGATCTTCTGCCCGTCGGGCGAGTAGTCGGGATGCCAGTCGTGTGCGATGTCAGTGGTCAATCGCAAGGGGTTCGCGGCGGCGATTGTTTTGCCGGAACGCCCCGAGTAGAAGAACGCGCCCGCGCCGACGAGCGCGAGCAGGACGAGCAACGCGGGGACGGCGACGCGCCACGACAGGCGACCGCGCGAAGCCGCCGCCACCGCCGCGTTCGCCGTCGCCGCTTGTCCCAACGCGGGCTTGCCGTTGTGGTTGCCGCCGAGCGGCAATTCCAGCGTGGGCAGGGATGACATGTGCGGGTCGAAGTTCCGCGCCATTCTGGTGGCGGCCTCGCTCTCGTAGCGCGCGGCGAGCGGGTTCTTCGTGCGGCGCAGCATTTCGGCGAAGCGCGGATCGGCGTGCAAATTGTCGAGGTGCGGATCGACCGCCGCGAAGGTGAACCCGACGGCATGTTCGCGCTCGGCCTCGGCCAGCCAGTGGAACGCGTTGTCGAGATCGTTCAGGAGCGAATAGATGACGGCGATCTCGTAGGGCGTGACCCATTGTTCGTCGCGTCGCGCGAGCAATTCGCGGAGCATCGCGGCGGCCTCGTCCGTGCGCCCGCAGGCGGCCAGAACGTGTGCCTCTTTGATGCGCGTGGTGGGCGTGTCGCCCGCGAAGACGCTCTCCTGCTCGTAGGTCGAGAGCGCTTCCTCACGCATGCCTTTGTGCTCATACGCCCAGCGCAGTATGACGTGCGCGGCGACGGAACCGGGGTCGAGTTCGAGCGCGCGGCCGCATTGCGCGATGGCCTCGTCGAAGCGGCGCGCGAGGAAGAAGACGTTGGCGAGAGCCGTGGCGCTGACGGGCGAGTCGGGCGAAATCTGCTGCGCGCGCCTGATCTCGGCGATGGCTTCGTCGTGCCGACCGACGGCCGACAGGTTGAAGGCGTACCAGCGATGAGAGAGCGCGTTGCCGGGACGAAGTTCGATGGCGCGGCGAAATTCCGCTTCCGCGCCCGTCCAGTCGCGTTCGTAATGGAGCTTGATATAACCGAGCGAGGCGTGCGCCTCGGCCAGATTCGGGTCGGCCGCGACGGCCTTGACGGCGGCCGCTCGCGCGCGCTCGAAGGCGTCGGCGGGCGGCGGCTCGACGTACCAGTTGAGCAGCGCGTAACAGTCGGCGAGTTCGGCGTAGGCGATGGCGAACTCGGGGTCGAGTTCGACGGCGCGCTCGAATCGACGGATCGCCTGGCGCAGGCCGTCGGCCGTGCGACGCGTGGAGAAGTAATGTCCCGCGGCGTAAAGTTGGCGCGCCTCTTCATTCTCGCTCAGGTGAAGCTCCGCGCCGCGCGCGATCTCCGCGTTGTTGCTCTGGCCGGGGGACGCGGCCTGCTGCTGCTGCGCGGTGCGTAGCGATCCGCCGAAGCGCGCGATGCCGGGATTTTTCGTGCGGCGCACGAGTTCGGCGAAGCGCGGGTCTGGTCGCAAGCCGTCGAATTGCGGCTGGACGCCCGCCCACATGATCCACGCCTCGCGGTCGGCGAAACTCTGTTCGAGGAGCGCAAAAGCACGCTCGTGGTTGCCGAGTTGCGTGTGGACGATGGCGAGATAGTAGGGCGAGACGTAGCGCTTCGCCGCCAACTCTTCCAACTCGTCGAGAACGCGGCGAGCTTCCTTCGCTCGCCCGGCGGCGGCGTAGGCCGAGCCGAGCGTCGCCGTGATGAAGGGGCTGGGGCCGGAAAATTCGATGGCTTTGACGGCCGCGCTGATCGCCTCTTCGTGCCGCCCCATTTGCCCCAGCACCCAACTGAAACCGAAGTGAGCGAGGCCGTGCATCGGAGCCGTCTCCAGCATCTCGCGGTAGAGGGCGAGGCTCTCCTCGTAGCGGCGCGCGTAGAACAGGCAGAACCCGAGCATGTGCTGGTTGAAGAGCGTGAGCGGGTCGAGTTCGAGCGCGCGGCGCACGAGCGGCAGCCCCGTGTCGAAGTTGCCCTCCATGACGAGTTGCGTGCCGTGCCAGAGGTGCGCGGCCGCATGGTGCGGGTTGATCTCAAGCGCGCGGCGATAGTGCACGATGGGGGTTTCCCAATCGAGATCGTGCGTGTGGACGGCGAAGCCGTAAGCGGTGTGCGCGTCGGGCAGCGTCTCGTCCAGTTCGAGCGCACGCGCGCCCGCTTCCTTTGCGGCGGCCGAGCATTCGGCGGGCGGCATCACGCCGTAGATGCCGATCCAATTGTAGTAGTCGGCGATGCCTGTGTAGGCGGCGGCGTAGTCGGGGTCGAGGGCGATGGCGCGGTAGTAACAGGTGATGGCTTTGGCGAAGCCCTCTTCGTTGAACGTGTTCCAGTGGTAGCGGCCGCGCAGGTAGACCTCGAACGCCTCGGCGTTGTCCGTGCCGCGCTTCGCCAACTGCTCGCGCTCGTCGCCCGTCAGTTGCGGCACGAGCGCGCCCGCGACCTGTGTCGAGATCACGTCTTCGAGACTGAGCACGTCCGTGTAGTTCTCGTCGAACTGTCCCGCCCACATCGTCGCGCCGTCGTAGACGTTGAGCAGTTGGACGGTGATGCGGATGCGGTCATTCGCGCGCTGGATGCGCCCGTCCACGACGTAACTGACGCCGAGTTCGTGACCGGCGGCGAACGGGTCGCCGATGTCCGTCCCGCTGTAGCGGATGACGGAACTCGTCGGGCGCACGCTGAAGCGGCGCACGTTCGAGAGGCGCGTGATGAGTGCGTCGGCCAGCCCGATGCCGAGGTAATTGTCGCCCGTCTCCTCCGTGCGCTGGATGTTGAGCAGTTTGAAGGGCAGCACGGCGAGCGTCTTCTCGCCCGTCACGGCCGAGTCGCCGGTCGATACCCGCGAGGTCTTCGCGGGCGCGGGGAAGGCGAACGGCGCGGAGACGGGGCGGCCTTCGAGGTGGCGCGCGATGTCGTCGCGCAGGCGTTCGATTGACGCGTAACGACGCCCCGGCTCTTTGCGCAGAGCCTTTAGAGTGATGTTGTCGAGGTCGCCCGCCAGCTCGCGGCGCAGGTTCTCTAAAGTCGTGCCGCGCAGCTTGCAGAGTAGCTCAAGCGAGGGCGCGGTTTCGCCGCCCCCGCCGTCGAGCGGGATCAGGTCTTCGGGACGCGTGACGACGCGCGAGGGGTGCTCGGGTTGCTCCTCGCAGATGACGCGCGCGATCTCGTGCGGGGAACGATTCAGGAAATGGTAGGGGCGGTGGCCGGTTAAAAGTTCGTAGAGCAGCACGCCCATGCTGTAGATGTCGCTCGAAGGAGTGGCCGCCTCGCCGCGCACCTGTTCGGGCGAGGCGTATTCGGGCGTCATCAGGCGCATGGCGGTCGCCGTCGGCGTGAGGGTGTCGGGCGAGAGTTCGGGGTTTAAGAGTTTGGCGATGCCGAAGTCGAGAAGTTTCGGCGTGCCGTCGGCGCAGATCAATATGTTCGACGGTTTGATGTCGCGGTGGACGACGAGATTCAGGTGCGCGTAGGCGACGGCGTTGCAGAGTTGGACGAAGAGGCGGAGGCGTTCGTGGATGGTCAGCTTCTCGCCGTCGCAGTAGCGGTAGAGCGGCTGCCCTTCGATGTACTCCATGACGAAGTAGGGCAAGCCCGTTTCGGTCGTGCCGCCGTCGAGGAGGCGCGCGATGTTGGTGTGGTCGAGCGAGGCGAGAATCTGTCGCTCGTTGCGAAAGCGGCGCAGGATGAAGTCGGTGTCCATGCCGCGCTTGACGAGTTTGATGGCGACGCGCTTCTGGTATTCGCTGTCGGCGCGCACGGCCAGATAAACCGCGCCCATGCCGCCGCGCCCGATCTCGCGCACGATCTTGTAAGCGCCGATGCGCACGCCCGCCATCGGGTCGTCCTCGTGATCGCCCGGCTGCGTGGTGCGAAAGGGCGCGCTGCCGGGGTTGAAACCGTTGGCGGCGAAGGCCGGCGCTTCGATGAAATCCCCCGCTTCTTCGTACTGCGCGACGAGCGCCTCCACCTGCTTGCGCAGCGCCTCGTCGCCCGCGCCCGCTTCGGCGATGAATACGGGGCGTTCATCGCTGGGCAGATCAAGCGCGGCCTGAAATAATTCTTCTACTTGCTTCCAACGTTCGGGGGTCATAAAAATAGTAAGCAGTGAGCGGTGAGCAGTGAGCAGTCAGGGAACAGTTTTTTACTGCTTACAGCTCACTGCTTACTGCTTACTGCTTTTGCACTTGTCCGTAAAGCCATGCCTTCGCCATGCGCCACTGGCGTTTGACCGTCGGCGCGCTGACGCCGAGCACTTCCGCCGTCTCTTCAACCGACAGGCCGCCGAAGAATCGGAGTTCGACAATGCGTCCCTTTTGCTCGTCGAGGGCGGCGAGCGCGGTCAGGGCGTCGTCGAGCGCGATCAGGTCGGTTGCCCGTTCGTCCGTCACGTCCATGTTCTCGTCGAGCGAGAGCTTATGCACCTCGCCGCCGCGTTTCCCGGCGTTATGGCCGCGCGCATGATCTACGAGGATGCGGCGCATCATCTGCGCGGCGACGCCGAAGAAGTGCGCGCGGTTCTGCCATTTCACCTGATTTTGATCGACGAGCCTGAGGTAGGCTTCGTGGACTAAGGCCGTGGGTTGCAGCGTGTGTGCGGAGCGTTCGCGGCGCAGGTAGTTGGCCGCCAGGCTGCGCAACTCGCCATAGACGAGCGGCAACAGGTCGTCCAGAACATTCTTGTTGCCATCCGTCAATTGGATGAGCAAACGGGTTACGTCTTGGGGTGAAGGTGTGATCACAGGGGAATTTTCGACATCTCTGTCTAAACGATTATCAACTATGTCTACTCGCGCGCGCCGGTCGAAAGTATAAACGACAGTTTGCACCATTATCAACGCGCGCCCCGGCAACGGGCGAAAAACCGGCTCATAAGGTGATCCTTTTTACGATTTAGTTACGCGTAATAGAGTAGAGACGAAAAAGCGCGCGACGAAGAGCGCCCGCGCCCGTTCGCCCACACCAAAACAGCCCGGAGGAAATAGCCCATTATGAAAAATTTATTCCGCTACGCCCGCCTCGCCATAGTTTTATTCTGCGGCGCGGGCTTCGCCGTCGATGCGCGCGCCGACGTGAAGATCAAGACCAAAAACACTTCGGGCGGGCAGGTTTCCGAGCAAACCACCTATATCAAGGGCAAGCGCCAGCGCACCGAACTGAACGAAACTGCCGTGATGATCCTCCAGTGCGACCTGAGACGACAACTCCAACTCGGCGTGCCGACGAAGACTTACATCGTGACGCCTTTTGAACAGAAAACGGGCGACGCCTCGACGGCGGCGGCGGGCGCGAATGGCGCGGGGCAAACGCCCGCCACGGCATCAGCGGCGCGGCGCGGCGGCATCGTGACCTCGACCTTCACTACGACGGATACGGGCGAACGCAAAAAAATGTTCGGCTACACCGCGCGGCGCATCAAGACCTCGATCATCACCGAATCGTCGCCCGACGCCTGTCAGGCGAGCCGCAGCCGGATGGAGACGGACGGCTGGTACATCGACGCGCAGTTCGCTCTCGACTGCCAGATGCAGGGCGGCGCGGCCTACGCCGCCTCGGCCGCGCTGGCGGGCGGTTGCCGCGACGAATATCGCACGAAGCAGACGGGCACGGCGAAGATGGGTTATCCCGTCATGGTGACGACGACGCTGTTTGACGAAAACGGCAACGAGTCGTTCACCTTCACGCAGGAGGTGGTGGAGATCGCCAACGCCGTTCTCGACAGCGCGCTCTTCGACGCCCCGGCCGACTACCGTCTGGTGAGCGATGTGCGCGAGATGTACGACGCGGCGGCATCGTCGTCCGGCGCACGTGAGGACGACACGGACGACGCGGCGGACAGCGGCGCGACGAAGGGCAATTCGGCGACCGGCGCGAAAAGAGCGGGCGTAGTGCGCATCGGCGTGGCGTTGACGAAGACGATAGCGGCGGCCGATTACGTTGACGCCTCCGGATTGGCCGACGCGGTGCGAAACATGCTAGTCAGTGGTTTGAACAATTCGGCCGTCGAAGTCGTCGCGCTCGAAGCGCGGCAGGCGCAGGATGTCGAGTCGGAAGCCGCGCGGAAGGACTGCGACTATGTTCTCTACAGCACGGTTGCGCACAAGAAGGGGGGCGGCGGCGGTGGAGGCTTCGGCGGCTTCCTCAAGAAGTCTGCGGCGATAGCGGGCGGAGTCGTAGCGCCTGCCGGAGGCGGCGGGCAGGGAGGCGTGGGCGGTTCGTTGAAGGCCAGAGACGAATTGACGCTCGAATACAAACTGCAACGCGGCGCGGATTCGGTCGTCGCCAACACGCTCAAGGCGAAGGCGAAGTCCGACGGCGACGACATCATCTCGCAACTCGCGGGGCAGGCGGCGGCGGCCGTGCGCTCCGCCGCGGCGAATAAGTAAGGCGAACTTCTGGGCGCGGGCGCGTGAAGCGGCGCGAACAAACAAGAACCTCCCGGTTCCGGGCGGGAGGGGCGAAATAAGGGGCGGGGGAGACTTGTCGTCTCCCCGCCCTTTTTTCGCGCGCCCGAACGGTAAGGGGCGAAATCGTCGCGACCGTTTCCAGCATTCGTCGTGGACGCTGTCCGAACTATTTGCTATAAAAATTGAGAAGGCTGCTATAAAAATTGAGAAGGTGGGATTTTACAAAACAGCCCGGCCTGAGAAGTCGCGCCGGGTGGAACGCTATCGCTATTGCAAGGGTCGTGCAAAGTTTTAAAGAGAGATGAAGAGATCAAAAATACTGGTCGTTGACGACGATGCGGAATTGCTTGGCGGCTACGCGCGGATGCTCGAAGCGGCAGGCTACGACGTGTTGAAAGCCGCGACGGGCGCCGACTGCCTGCGCCTCGCCCGCGCCGAAGACCCCGACTTGATCCTGCTCGACGTGACGCTGCCCGACGCGAACGGCATCGAAGTGTGCCGGCGAATCAAGGCCGACCCCGAACTCGCCGCGAGTTTCGTGATCAATATTTCGGAACTGGAGAGCGAGGTGGAGATCGAGGCCGAAGTCCTCGAATCGGGAGCGGACGGCTATCTCGCCAAGCCGATTCAGGAGCGGCAGCTGCTCGCAAACATCAAGGCTTTTCTGCGGATCAAGGCGACGGAAAAGACTCTGCGCGAATCGGAGGCACGCTACCGCCAACTGGCCGGGGAGTTGAAGGAGTCGAACCGCCGTCTGGAAGAGTACAACCTGCTCAAGGCCGAGTTCGTAGCCAACATGTCGCACGAGTTGCGCACGCCGCTCACCGCCATCATCGGCTTCGCCAACCTCGCACAGATCATGCGTCAGACCGAGCCGATCCCTGAACTTTGCGCCAACGCGTTCGAGCGTATCCTGCGCAACGGGCGACACCTGCTGGCGTTGATCGACGACGTTCTCGACATCTCGAAGATCGAGGCGGGGCGCATGAAAGTTCACCGCGAACATTTCGATTTGGCCGAGATGGCGCAGGAAACTTTCGGCGAGTTGCAATCACTTGCCGCGCAGAAAGGCATCGGCTACAAACTGCGCATCGAGGGTCATTTGCCCGTCGCTTTCACAGACCCTCTGCGCGTCCGTCAGGTGTTCGTCAACTTGTTGTCGAACGCGCTCAAGTTCACGACGAAAGGTTCGGTCGAGGTCGAGTTGTTGCCGTGGGGCGAGAATGAGTTCCGGTTCATTGTGCGCGACACGGGCGTCGGCATCGAAGGGCAGGCGCTGAATCTCATCTTCGAGCGTTTCCGGCAGGTTGACGGCTCGATGACGCGCAGGGCTGGCGGAGCCGGCCTCGGCCTCACCATCGTGCGCCAGATCGTCGGGCTGCTCGGCGGTGAAATCGACGTGACTTCGGAGCGCGACCGCGGATCGACTTTCATCGTCACGCTCCCGCTCGTAGGCCCCGAACCGGGGTTGCCCGAATCGCTCGCCGCCGCGACGTTTCGCACGTCCCCGCCCGTCGAAACGAAAGGGGCGGCGCACGAGTCTCCGGCTGCGGCCGACGCCGATGCGATGCCGCTCGTCCTGATCATCGAAGACGACATGGACGCCGCCACGCTTCTCTCGGAAACGCTCTCGCGAGCCGGGTATCGCGTGCGCGTGGCGCGCGACGGCACGACGGGACTCCAACTCGCGCGCGAACTCGAACCCGCGGCCGTAACGCTCGACGTGATGATGCCCGGCATGGACGGCTGGCGCGTGCTGCAAGCCCTGAAGTCCGACCGCCGGATGGCGCAGATTCCGGTTATCGTCTGTTCCATCGTGGACAGCCGCGCGCTCGGCTATCGTCTAGGGGCGAGCGATTACCTGCTCAAGCCGGTCGAGCCGGGAACATTGTTGACGACGCTGCGCGGCGTTTGCGCCGAAGGACTGGCGTCCGAAGAAGGCTACGTGCTCGTGGTTGACGACGAGCACGGCATCCGCGAACTACTCACGACCGCGCTCAGGCAAGCCGGTTACAACGCGCGTTCGGCGGCGAGCGGCGAGACGGCCTTGAAGATGATCGCGCAGGCCGCGCCGCGCGTCGTATTGAGCGATTTGATGATGCCGGGCGGCATGAGCGGCTACGAGTTCGTCGCGCGCCTGCGCTCCGACCCGCGCACGGCGGGCACGCCCGTCATCGTCATCACGGGCAAAGACATGATGCCCGAAGACCGCCGCCTCATCAGCGGCCAGATCGCCAACGTCATCCGCAAAGGCGACCTGCTCATGCACGGCCTCGAATCGCGTCTGCGCGAAACCCTCAAAGAAATCGGAGTTGAACCCTCGAATGGCAAAAATATTGGTGGTTGAAGACGACCGCGACATACGCGATCTGATCCGCATGGTGTTGGAAATGGGCGGGCACGAACTGCACGAGGCGGCGACCGGCGAAGACGGGCTCGCCGAAGCGCGGCGACTTCGCCCCGACGCGATCCTGATGGACTTGAGCCTTGCGGGCGCGATAGACGGTCTTGAATCGACCCGGCGGCTGCGCGCCGATTCGACGTTCGACGGGACGCCGATCATCGCCCTCACAGCCCACGCCATGCGCGGCGACCGCGAGCATTCGCTTCACGCCGGTTGCGACGAACACTGGACGAAGCCGATCATCGATCTCGATCTGTTCAAAGAGATGGTCGAACGCGTCATCAACGAGGGACGCCGTGGCAGCAGCAGCAGCGGCGCGGCGCAACCCGCCGCCGGTTCGACGGAATAATAAGCCCCGGCGGCGACTGCGCTACGGCAGTCGCCGCCGGGGCTTGCAAACACTCGCCCTGACTCGTTTGACGGGAAGTAAACTTCCGCCCCCGCAAAATTCTCGCTCTTCTAGGAGCGGCCGTGAATCATCCGCCGCATGCGGTCGGCGAAGAGCACGTCAATCTTCTGCGGCTCAACCAGCGCCGTGACTTCGCCGAGGCCGAAGGCCGGGTGCATCAAGGTCTGCCCCGCGCGATAGATGCGTGCCGGGTCGTAAGGCGCACCGGCCTGCGATGCCCGCCCGCCCGTCATCTTGACGCCGCTCTTAAACGAACTGCGCGTCTGACAGATCGGGCATGTCACGCGCGACACCTGACCGCGCTTCGTGACGGATGCGACGACGTGGCCGCGCTCAACCTCGCATTTCGTGCAGAGTTTCTCCACACGCTCGCCGACGACATACGTCCGCTTTTCGATTTTCTCGGCCGCCACACTCGTCTCAATGTTCTCCATCATACACGCTTCCTTTCAAGCTGCTCGAAGCGCTTTTCCGTCCGAACGGAAGCGCGATTCTGATTCACCGGCCCGGGTTGCCGCCCTTCTCGCGGCTGACGCCCGGCCTGTTGAGTTATCGGGGCGAGGTGACAATTGCAACTCGACGACGACGAAATTATCTGCCGCGTCGCGGGCGGAACGAACGACGCCCGGCGCTTGCCCCGGCGCGCTTGGCTCCGAAAGGCTTCGCCGCGCCCGGCGTCGCCGCCTGAACACCGCCGAACCCTTGAAGCAGGACGCGCTCGACGGCCTGTCCGGTCAGGCGCTCGATGGCGCGCATGCTTAATTCCTCGACCGGCGTGACGAGCGTGATCGCTCGTCCGCGATTTCCGGCTCTGCCCGTGCGCCCGATGCGATGCACGTAGTCTTCCGGCGCGGCCGGCACGTCGTAATTGATGACGTGCGAGATGGAGTCAACGTCGATGCCGCGCGCCGCGATGTCGGTCGCAACCAGAACGCGCGTCTTCCCGTCCTTGAAACCGCGCAGGGCGGCCTCACGCTGCGGCTGCGTGCGGTCGGCGTGGATGCGATTCACTTTGTGCTCGCGCGCTTCGAGAATGTGCGAGAGGCGTTCCGCCCCGCGCCGCGTGCGCGTAAAGACGAGCACGCGCTCGAAGCGTTCGCGCTCCAGCAGGTCGAGCAGGAGCGCCGTCTTCGATTCCATCGCCACCGGGTAAGCGGTCTGTTCGACGGTCGTGGCGGCCGCGCCGCGCACGCTGACTTCGATGAGTGTCGGCTTGCGCATGTTCGAGCGCGCGATGGTTTCAATCGCGGGCGACATCGTGGCCGAGAAGAGAAGCGTCTGCCGTTCGGCGGGCAGCGCGGCAAGCACGCGACGGATCGCGGGCCAGAAACCCATGTCGAGCATGCGGTCGGCCTCGTCGAGCACGAGCGCTTCGATGTGCGCGAAATTAACCGCGCCGCGTTCCATGTGGTCGAGCAGGCGGCCGGGCGTCGCGATCACGACGCTCACGCCGCGTCGCAACAAGTCGGTCTGTCGCGACATGCCCGCGCCGCCGATGAGAGTCACGCAGCGCGCCGCCGATTTTTTCGGCAGGAGCGAGCGGTAGCTGGCTTCGATTTGCGTCGCCAGTTCACGCGTCGGTGCGAGGACGAGCAGGCGTATGCCGGGGCGTGCCTGCTGCGACATGCGTTGAATGATCGGCAGCAGGAACGCGGCGGTTTTGCCCGTTCCGGTTTCCGCGCACCCGATCAAGTCCGCACCGCTCAAAACAACGGGGATTGCCTGCTGTTGAATTGGTGTTGGTTCGGTGTATCCGAGAGACTCGCACACGCGCACCAACGCGCTGTCGAGTCCCAGTTCAGAAAAATTCATAAAATCCTATTGGCGCAGCTTCGACCAGACATTGGGAGCGCACCTGTGCTAACTGAAAATATGGAAGCGCCTCCGGCGGCGTTTTTGGAACAATCGTCGGAGGCGCTTTGCTTGAATGAGTCACCGGCCGAGTTCTCTTAAAGAGAACTTACCAGCGCGGCTCGCGGTTGCCACCGCCGCCGCCGCCGTAACCGCCACCGCCGCTGCGGTTGCCACCGCCGCCGCCGCCGTAGCCGCCACCGCCGCCGCGACCACCACCGCCGCCGCCGCCGAAGCCGCCGCGACCGCCACCGCCGCCGCCACCACCACGACCGCCACGATCTTCGCGCGGGCGTGCTTCGTTGACAGTCAGGTTACGGCCGTTAAATTCCTTACCGTTGAACTGCTCGATGGCCTTCTGGCCTTCTTCGTTGCTGGACATTTCGACGAAGCCGAAGCCGCGCGAGCGACCCGTTTCGCGATCCTCGACCACTGAAGCCGACTCGACCGTGCCCGCCTGCGCGAACAGTTGCTGCAAATCATCGCTCGAAGTCTGGAACGACAAGTTCCCGACATAAAGTTTCATAGACATGTGGATGTACCTCTCCTATGGATTAGGAGTATCTGAGAGAAGCTGTCGAATCAAAGTGGCTTCGATGTAACGGTAGGCAGCGAAGGCTTGCGTTCGGGTGCTCAAGGGAGCGCTTCTAAAGTTGAAATCAACCCACTCTCGAACCATCCAGAACGCCGCTCGGAAAACCTGTCTAGCGGGGCGCATCACCGTTGACGCAAGAGAGAAGGAATTTGCCAGCCACTATGATGCACCAATAACCCCTTAAGTTGCAAGCTGCGAACCCCCGCATCAGGACGCAAGATGTATGCTGGCAATGAGTTTCGGCGGCGCGCGTACCGACATCTAGGAAACGCGCGGCTGTCAGGTCAAAACGCTAAAACTTTGCGAAGTGTAGACTGGGGATAGGTGCACAGGGCAGCGGAGAACAGTAAATAAAAGCAAGAAGCTGTCGGGTTGCTAACGTAACCGCTCACCAACCGCATTCAGGTTTTTACTCGCCTTAGCCCAGATAGTTTTAATCACAGTACCTCTATAAAACTCTTCTGACGAAGCTGAAAAACCATATTGCGCGGCCATGCGGCTAACAACGCTATTGTCTTCGTCAAGAAACCCGAACTCAGAGCCATGGTCGATAAACTCCGACCACGCTTCACGCGCATCTAAGTAGCAAGAAAGAGCTTCTCCAAGCTGGCGCTCGATTTCATCGTCAGCAGCGTCTTGCGGCTTGTAATCACGCATCGCGGCGTCAAATTTGATTTTCGCGGACTGAATGGCAGATGTGTATTGCATGATATTTGTCCCGACGCTAGTGATGCTTTGAATCTCGCCTATCGCGTTCAGGGCAGCACGCGCGGCTTCACGATTGCTGCTCGAAACCCCGGCTGCGGCGGGATTTCCAGATTGGACGGCAGCTTGTACTACCATCCCTCGCTGCATTCCCAAATAGACGACAACCATGCACACACACACAGCCGCGAAGATACCGATGACGACGACGGGACGAAGAATGCTTCTGACAGGTTTCTCCATCTGTTGAAGAACACGGCCGCAATTCGGGCATGCTTCAGCCATGCGAGAGCACAAGTGTGCGCAGTCAGGACAGGGGGTGAGGTTCGGATGTTGCATGGTCTGTGTTTCTGTTTGCGCGGTTTGCTGCGGCTCTGAGGCAAGTTGATTATCCTTACCTTCAGGTGTATTTAGCTCCTTGCCGCAACGTTTGCACGTTTCAGCCATTGCAAAGTTCACAAGTCCGCATTCAGCGCATTTAACGCTACTTGCTTTTTGATTCATCTTTCGTATCTCCGAATAGAGCTTAGGCTTGGTTTATAGGTCGGGAGGTTGGTGAGAACCGCATTGGGATGGAGTTAAGCGAAACGCGTAGCCGTACACAGCAGCAGCCACACTTCAAAGATACGTTTTGACTCGCTACTAGTCAACTTCAAACATCCGGAGATTGCCGGATGTAGCGCGGGTGGGTGCAAATGTGGGTGCTAAAACGAAACGGACATCAATTCGATGCCCGTAAGTCGTTTTAGATATAAGCTCCGCAGGTAGGACTCGGGCTGAGATGTTGAAAAGAGCCGAATTTACGCTATCTTTTTACCGTCCTTCACTTTAGCAGGCACGACATCCTTTGCGCCACCGTTCACACAGTCCACACTATTCACACAGTCCACACTCACGTTGGACGCTTTCTGGACAAGCCTCGATGACGCCTCTGCGACGCGCGCCCGTCCTGCCATCGAAGGGTGAACGTACCTTGAGGTCTGGGCAACGCTGCTGTGCCCTGCAAAGTCTCGCACTGCCGCAAGCGGCACGCCATCCTGCAGCAGGCTCGATAAAGACGTCCGCCTCAAATCATGCACTGACCAGCCAGCCCGCTGCCCGTACTCAATCTTGCACAGCTTACTTGCGGCGCGGAAGGCATCTCGAATCGAATGGTCGTTCAAAGTGAACACGTGCGACTCGCTACCGAGTCCATCCTGACGACGCCGCTCAATGACATCGACGGCCGCCGGTGCTTGTAGGATGCGCTCCCTGCCGCCTGATTTGGTCGAGACCAGCCTTATGCTGCCGAACCGCGTGTTCACGTCAGTCCATTTAAGGTTAAGTATCTCGCCGCAGCGCCCGGCGGTAGCCAGTGCGACGCGGAAAAAATCATAGGCATCCCTCCACGCCAGCTCGCGCCGGTTTCGCCACTTCTCCGGAGGCGCAGAGAGCACGACAGCCAGCGCAGCGATCTCCGCGTCCTCGAGGATGCGCGACCTTTCGACGTCGGCTTTTATACCGCGCGGCGTGCGCGGGATGCGGTAGCCCGACAGGTCGTCGTTGTTCTCCTGTGCGTGCCGGAGCGCGGCGCGGATGTCGTTAACTCGCCGCCGTACGGAGACTGGGCTCATCGTGCGCCCGGCTTCATCGAGGGTGCGTGCGGATTCATGCTGCGCCCAGAGTACCAGGTCGTCGTTGCAGATGGATGCCACGCGCCGGTCAGCGCCTGCGTGGGCGACCCATCGTCGCAAGGCGTTGAGCTGCCCAACGTGCCTCTTCACGTAGTGGTCGCCGTGCTCCATGCTCCATCGGGCTGTCAGGACGGAAATATACCGCTCGATGGCATCGCTTAGGATCGTATGCTCGACTGCCGGTTTGAGGACGCCATACTTGATGTCCCTACTGTTTAACTTCCGTAGCGCCGCCGCACGCTCACACTCGGCGCGTGTGCCAAAGCCGGCATCCCGTCGTCGGACGACGCGCCCATCACCATCGAGGACGCGGATATCATAGCCCCAGGATTCGATACCTTTGATTTTCACTTTCTTAATCATGTGGCCGACTCTAGCTCTGGCTGGGGGTGACCAGTCAAATCCACGCGGGGACGTGGCGCACCGTGCCGCGCAGTGGGGCTTTTGGCAGGTGGGGCGGGTTAGTAAACGTCTCCAGTAGCTGGAGGGGTTTAGCCTGGATGAGTGGCGGGCTGTCGAGCTATCGTGCCGGCTGTGATCGACATCGACTTTGTAACCAATGATCAACTGCGCGCGGTCAGAGATGCCATCGTGGTGTTCCGTAGCATCCGGGCGTGGGACAACAAGTGGGGCGAGTACGAAGTGACCGAGCCGGTGATGTTATGTCAGTTATCGAGCCTGCACATCGCGGTTAAAGTTTGCGCGCGGCTCGCGGCCGACCTGCATGATCCTGTGTTCACATGGCGAGACGTCAAGGCTGTTAGTGATTGGGATCTCACCCGCCTGCGCAACCATCTCTCATTGGAGCGCGAAGTCCGCGCCTACCTAAAAAATCTCGAAATAACTGCGATTTAAGCCTGGACTCGTGCTGCATTCAGAGTTACATGTGGGGTATGTCAAATATACCCACCCGTACACAATTAAACCTTAATGCGGCGCAACTGGACATCGACGACGAGCCCGTCGAGTTCCGGCAGTTCATCATCTTCGCCACCAGCGAATCGGTAGGAATCGACGGCGCGCCACTGCAGCAAATTCCTGTGGAGCTGGTCGAGGACGACGAGGACGGCGGGGCACTCGCGCGGGCGCTGGTCGCCGCAGCTGAGCAGTACACAGCCGCTGATGGGTGGCTGATCGAGTACCGCAACGCAGCGGGCGTCTCAAGCGACGACTGCCGCCGTCTGGTTGTGCGCTTGGCGGCTGAGCACTGGGACGAGTACATCGGCGTGGACTGCCAGTTGTGCGCGGACACGCAAGTCGTCGAAGTGTGCGGCGACGTCGAAGGCGCGTGCGTGACGTTAAAGGGCGACTGCCCGCAGTGCGGAACAGCCTGATGGACGAGCAGATTAAAATAGAGTTCATCGATGATGCGATTGAGATTGGTTCGACGTGCCCGCAGTGTGAAGGAACTGGCTACAACGAAGCGACCCTTCGGCTATACAGATCTTTCCACTCAACTTGGTGTCACGATCTGACTGAGGATGAGGTCGATGTACTCTGGCAGGCAGGTAGACTCTGGGACTTCAAAGAGCGCCCGACTGCCCCACAGGTGAATGCCTGGTCGTACGTCGGATTCGGGCACGATGTGGTTAACCGACATTTGTGTGTGCAGACCAGATCAATGAGGCTCTCGCTATACGGCTTATGCGCCCGCTGCGGCGGAGCGCAGGAGATAGTTCACTGAGAACTTTTGTCATATCGGTATGGATTTGTAATAGACTGTACGGGCTCGTTTAGTGCGTATCAAAAAGACGGCGATAATGTCCGAACTCTTAAAACAGTCATCCAACACCATCGCTCTTTCCGCAGAACTGCGTAAGACCCTCCAAGACATCCGCGAGATCCTGCATCGCAGGGGACGCCTTTCATCCAGAAATGAATCCCTCGATGAGATGTGCAAGTTACTATTCGCGCACATCATGTCACTCACAGCCGGCCAGGCTGGTCTTAGCCGCGCTACCGTCTTAAACGGAGGCGGCGCTGCACAGGCAGCTACTGCCCTCCGCCGCTTCGTCAACAATTCATTCAAGACACACCTTCCGCCGTCACTCTCGCATGAGATGAAGGCGGAGGACTTCGCCCTAAAGCTAAAGCCGCAGGAAGACATGTTGGCGCTGGAAGTGCTCGACACTTTCGACCAGCTATCGCAGCGGGTCGGCGTCGACGCCGGCGTCCTGCACGGCACCGATGTCCTCAACGACGCGTTCGGCAAGTTTCTGGCAGACTCGTTCGTCGACGAGAAGGAACTGGGGCAGTACCTGACGCCGACGGAAGTAGTTAGCTTCATGGTGCAGCTGGCGATCGCGGACATGGAGCAGGATGAGCTCGACCTCCTCTGCGATCCTTCCGGCTGCTCAAACTTCGGGTTGGTGCTAGACCCTTCGTGCGGAGTCCTCTCCTTCATCACCGAGTTGCTGAGGGTGCTGCGCCACCGGATCGTTGAGCGGGACGGTCAGGAACTGGCAGCGCAATGGACTGACGCGATGGTCAGGGATGTCGTGGTCGGCATGGACAAGAGCGAGCGCATGGTTCGACTGGCGCTTACCAGCTCAGCACTGTTCGGGTTGCCGGCGGCTAAACTCCACCTGACTAACTCACTGGCGCGCACGGGCGAAGACGGCGAACTGACGGCATCCCTGGAGGGGCAGGTGCGGCTCATCCTGACGAACCCACCCTTCGGTGCCGAGTTCCATGGCAACGACCTGCTCAAATACAAGCTGGTCACCGAGTGGGCGCGCAAAACGCCCTCGAAGGTCAACTCCGAGCTGCTCTTCATGGAGCGGTACGTAGACTGGCTGATGCCGGGCGGCAGGCTGCTGGCGATCGTGCCGGATAGCGTCCTGACGAACCGAGGTCTTTACGAAGACTTGCGCACGCATCTGGCTGACCGCATCGAGCTGCGCGGTGTTTTCTCGTTGCCCGCTGTGACCTTCGCCGCTGCCGGTACGACGACGAAGACCTCAGTCCTTTACCTGCGGAAGCTAAATGGCTCCACTAAGAAGAAGCGTGCTGCCTTCTTCGCCGTCTGCGAGGACATCGGTTTTACCATCTCCACGAGAGAGACGCTCCGAATCAAAGTCCCGACCGGCAAGAATGAGCTGCCCATCGTGCTTCGGGAGTACCTGAGCCCGTCCGACCAGCCGGCGCACGGTCGGCGCGTGTCGGGCGTTGAGCACCAGAGTCGGTGGGACGCGAACTTCCACTCGTCGCTGTCGGCAGATCTGGAGAAGAGGGTCGGTGGGGCGGGCTTGCGCCTGCGAGACGTGGCGGAACTTTCGGTCGAGCGCATATCCCCGAAGAAGCGAGGCGAGACCTTTGAGTACATCGAGATCTCGGACGTGGACATCGATACCTGCATGGTGCGCACGAAGACCGTCCCGTCCGCCGATGCACCGAGCCGAGCGCGTAGAGTAGTTCACGCGGGCGATGTACTGGTTTCAACGGTGCGACCTGACAGGCGGGTGATCGGGGTGGTGCAAGAGGCTCAGGACGGCGCGATCTGTACGACCGGCTTCGCAGTGCTGCGACCGAAGGGGATAGATTCGATGGCGCTGGCTTACCTGCTGAAGACCGACTTCGTGACGGCGCAGATCATGCGAAACAACATCGGCATCGCATACCCTGCTATCGAAGAATCCTGCCTGCCGGACGTTCTGCTGCCGATCAGCCGTGAGAAGGCTATGGCGCTGCAGGATGGTGGCGCATCACTGTTCGCGCTGGAGAAGGCGGTCGAGGAGAAGCGTAAAGGCTTCCGCGAAGAGGTCGAGCGGCTGGTGGTTGACTGGACGGGCTGATTTCTACCACACGTCCTTGATCTGGCTAAACCACGTCACATTGTCTACCTGACAGACCGGATTCTGCGTAACGTGCTCAGGGTATTTTGGTACTGCGGGTAGTCCGTTCGGATTATCGGGACACACCGCCACTGAGCGCGCAAAGGCGAAGTCCTCGATATTGCCGGTGCGCAGGAACAGGTTCACCGCGAAGATGTCCTGCGTGTCGAAACGGCAGCTGCTGGTCGGGTACTTGTCGCCGCCTTTGCCGTGAATGAGACGCGCCCGCGACGTGTTCGTGCCCCACAGGGATTTCACCTCGACCCGCCGCATCTCACCGTCCCTGCGAAACTGGAAGTCGTAGTAGTTGTACGCGCCCAGATGCCGTGCCATATCTTCAGACATCCTGACGACGTCGTAGCCCTGCTCTCTGGCGATCCTGGCGATGTAGTACTCGGACAGCCCGCTGAGGAGCTTCGCGGCGATGCCATAGCGGTCGATCTCCAAGTAGTCCTGATCCGTCAGCCTGGCGAGCGCCGCTTCGAGTGCTGCCTTTGACGACTCGCCCGTGTAGACCTCGCCGTACGCCAGCCCTGCATCGAGATCGGTCTCGAGGATCCTGCCTTTCGCGATCTCATTCCAGATACCGCCCGCCACGTAGCTTTGCGGCACGAACTTGCCAGTGCGCCCACGATGCAGCAGTTCAAGGTTGTGCTCGTCCACCCTGACCGTGAAGGATGCGCTGTAGCCCTTGTCACGCTTGATGGTCTTATCGAGCGTATGGATGGGCACGAGTACCGGGCAGAGGACGCTTTCGAGGGCGTCCGGCTCGATGGAGCCGTACCGTTTCGTCAGGCGGATGAATAGTTCTCTGTAGTCTGTTTCGAGTGACATTTTATTAGCCGGTTTAAGTTGGAGTTTGGATAGATTCCGGCTAATTTCATATCACGCAGCAGGGCGCGCGCACAACTGACTTGGGCTTGCTTTCTGTCGGACTAAAGATGAAATAGCTCCTCAGAGTTCATCCTTCTTGATTTTCCTGACCAGACGGGTCGGGATTCTTCGCTTTTTGACCTCGCATTCCCACACAGTGTAGACGCTAAAGCCTGCCTCCCTTAACTTGCGCGCGACCCGTCGATCCCGCCTCTGGTTGCGCTTTATCCGCTGCTGCCAGTACTCGGAATTTGACTTTGATAGAGTCCGCCCTTTCGAGCATCCACCGTGCCCGTGCCAGAAGCAGCCGTGGACGAAGACAACCGTCTGCGCGTCAGGAAAGTGGAAATCGGGCCGTCCGGGCAGGTGTTGAGCATGCTGGAGGAAGGGGACATTCAGGGAGCGGAGCAAGTCGGCGACCATCACCTCCGGTTTAGTATTTTCCCGGCGCACGGACTGCATGATCTGCCGGCGCTTAGCCTTTGTGAATACGTCTGTCATGCGATAAACTTACGGCATTAGCAAACAGCAACGCCGCCTCCCGACGGTGTACCTCCGACGCCGTCGGAGTTCATTATCACTTCCTTATCAAAAGCGGGCGGCTGCTCTACCTGGCTGCCCCTTAGAGTAAAATCATGGCTGATACGCAAACACCAGAGCAAGACGAACAAGAGCCGCTGAAATTTCAGGTCGCGCCGCATATCGTTCAAGATCTCGGACTGAATCTTTATACCAGCTTGCCGAGGGTGCTTGTCGAGTTCGTAGCTAACGCGTACGACGCCGACTCACCGGACGCGCAGGTGAGCCTCGATCTGGCGAAGATAGATAAAGCCCGCCGCGTACTCAAGAAACAGTGGGAACTGGAACAAGAGCAAAACGGCGGTGGCAACAAAAAGGATAAGCGCAATGACCTGAGCCAGCGGACACTGCCGCCAGACGTGCAGATCGTCATCACCGATCACGGGCACGGCATGAGCCGCGACGACCTAAAAGACAAGTTTCTGATCGCGGGCAGGCGCAGGCGCGAGGAGGAAGATAAGGCGCGCTCGGATGGCGGGCGCATCTTGATGGGGCGAAAGGGACTTGGCAAGCTGGCGGGCTTTGGGGTCGCTCGCAACGTCGTCATCATCACGCGCAAAAAAGGCGAGGCGCACGCGACCAAAATCACGCTCGACTACGACGAGCTGATCAAAAAGCGATTGGCGCATGAAGTTGAAATCAAAGATGAGATGCTGGCGGACGGGGGCGGCATAGCACCGCACGGCACGAAGGTCATACTGTCGCGTCTGGCGTACGAGCCGATGAAGAGCCGCGAGACGACCATCGGCAACGAAATTGGCGATCATTTTGCGATGATCGATCCGACAGAGTTTGGCATCACCCTTAACGGCACTGCTGTCCAGCCCACTCCCCGGAACTTCGTGTTCGCCTATCCCTTACCGGCTCTTCCGCCGGAGGATACTGTAAAGAAGTCCTACGTGACCGAGGACGGCAGCACTGTCGAGTACCAATACCGCATCCGTTTCACCGCACCCAGTGAGCATTTGAACGCCCGTGAACGCGGCGTCAGGGTTTACGCCCACAAAAGGCTAGCGGCAGCGCCGGAGTTGCTCGATATGAAGACCGGCGTCCACGGCTTCAACAACACCCATTATCTGGACGGTGTAGTTCACGCAGATTTTATCGATGACGAAGGGGTTGATTACATCGCAACCGACCGGCAGACTTTGCGATGGGAGTCTGCCCTGCTTGTGCCGATGCGCGAGCACCTGTCTACGGAAATGGAGGAGGCTTGCAGGGAATACCAGAAGAGCAGGGAGACTAAAGCTAAACAGCAGGTCAGAAACGACCCGTTCACTAAGAGTCTGGTCGAAAACGCCAAGCTGCCGAAGCACCGGAAGAGTTTGGCGTACAAAGTCGCCGCTGCCTTGGCCGCCGTCAGCGACAAAGGCCCGGAAAACGAAGAATACAAAAAGCAGATGCCCATCTTCGTTGATGGTCTGGTGCAGGGCAACATCCTCAACTCGCTCGCGGAGCTAGCCGGGAAAGATCATCCCGACTTCCACCGAGTAGTCGGTCAAGTCATGGAGCTGACGCACCGTGAGCTCGGTGACTTCCTGCGGGTCATACAGGGACGGCTCGATGGGATAGAGGCGCTCAAGAAACTGGTGGAAGAGGTCGACTTTAAGAAGGGCAAAAACGAGGGCAAGCTGCACGTGCTCTTCGAGCAGTCCCCATGGCTCATCGACCCGACCTTCACTCAGTTTCTAACGTCAGACCAGGCTGAGAACGAACTCAACCGGCAGATGGCTAAGGAACTCGCCATCGGCAAATACAAGCCAGCAGGCTACGACCCGAATGCGCCGGACGAGACCAAAGAGCTGGGGACGAACAAGCGTCCCGACCTCGTGTTCCTGTTGAGCAACACAGGGCTGATGCGGTTGATCATCGTCGAGTTAAAAGCCCCGAACACGCCCCTGCACATGGAGCACTTGGATCAGTTGAAAGGCTACATCCGGCGCGCGGAGAGGTGGCTCAAGGCGAACGGCAAGGACGTCAAGCGGTACAGGGTTGAGGGCATCCTAATCGGCAGCCACGCAGCGGCTTCCTCGACCGCCGAGAAGGTCGAGGCGCTGCGCGACGAGATGGACAAGGTGATGGAGACCCAGCCGTGGAAGGTGTACGGCATCAACGAGGTTCTGGATCGGACGATGAGGGCGCACCGTGAGTTGATGTCTATTTACGAGAAGGCGATGATCGACGAGGATGAGGACGAGGAATCCGACGTGACCACAGTTGCCCCGCAGCCGGTTCAGAGCGCGGCGTAGACCGCCCTTGCTACAGCGCGTCCCATAGACGGCGGCACGCTGTTGCCAATCTGCCTTGCTATCTGCGTCGGAAGACCGGCGAAGCTCCAGCTGTCTGGGATGCTGTGAAGCCGCGCCGCCTCACGCAGCGAAATAACCCGATGCTGTTCTGGATGTATGTAACGACCTTTTGACGGGTTGAGCAGCGCCGTCCTTATCGTGTTACTCGGCTTGTCCCACTCCATCCTTCCCCACACATCAGTGACCTGACATCGAAGCCTCCACCATGAGGGCGGCGCTAGATGCGGGGCGTAGCGCATGACGTCTCGCTTGTCACCGCCCGGTCGGATCACGCGCATACGGGCGAGCGCAAGCTCTGATGGTTGCGGCGCGTAGTGGTGATTCGAGCCATCGGGCGTCGCGGACAGTCCGTCCCACGCTTGGCGAACGTCTTTAAGGCGCGGGGTTTTTAACCGCTTTACAATGGGCATTCCGGCTCGTGAAGCGAAGGTAAACGACCTGAGCCTGTTCTGCGGGACGCCGAATTCGTAAGCGTTCAGCACGCTCGCACTGACCTCATAGTCTAATTCCTTGAGACCTGCGGCGAGCCGCTCCCAGACGGGCGCGTTTAGGAACGCCGAGACGTTCTCGATCACAATCACCCGCGGCTGTAGCACCTTCGCCCATCGCAGCACGTCCAGACTGAGGTAGTTGCGCGGGTCGTCGTGTCTCCTCTTGCCCAGCGTCGAAAATCCCTGACAGGGGCTGCCCGCCGCCAACACCTCACAGTGCCCGTGTGGTTTCGAAGCTAAGACGTCTGCAACTTCAACATGCGCGCCTAGGTTTCTGGAGTAGGTAGCAGCGGCGACGCGGTCTATCTCGACGGCTCGTATGACCTGAAAGCCTTCTGCCGCGAATGCGTGACTGAACAGCCCTGCGCCAGCATACAAGTCAACGAGGGTGGGTTGATTTTTCAGTTGGCTTCGCACAATCCTTATTATACACATAATACTTATGAAAAGTATATTATGTTTTATACACGCTAAATATGATAGACTTTTATACCTCTTTGGGGCGCTACTGTTCAGCATGACTTTTATGAGCGTGAACGGGTTAGAGGATCTTTCACGGCTGGTTTTGTGAAGCGGCAATCACTATGGCAAGAGCAAGCAGCAAATCACCACCTGCCGAACGTCCGGAAGGAGAGGAAAAGACTGTACGCAAGAATATTACGATGCCTCGCTCGGCATTTAAGTTAATCAAGTCTCTTCAAAGCAGGGGTTACAAGCACGATGTGGGTTTGAATGATAGTGAGGTTCTGCGCGCAGGACTAAAAGCTCTATGGGAAATGAGTGATAAGCAGTTTGATAAAGTAGTTAGCTCCGTCGTCCGGCTAAGGCGTGGAAGACGGTCGGCATCAGAAGAAGAAAGCTAACGCCCCTTCCGTCGCTTTACGCCTTCCGATTTCGGTTTGCAGGGCAGCTTCTCTGGTATGTCGACATCATCGTTAACCAGCACATCCATCCACACACCAGCAGCTTCCGCATATGCCCGCAACACATTGAGCGGCGGCACTCGCGTCCCTAACTCATAGCCGCTGATGCTGCCCTGCAAAAAGTTCTCCGGCAATCCCAGCCTACGAATCATCTGATTCTGCGATAGTTCAAGCGCCAGCCGTATCTGTAATAGCTTCTCAGCTAACCGTGCGGGGCGCAGATTAGTCGATCTACCCATCAGGAGATCTCTCCTGATGGCAGCTTGCGACTAAAACTATCCTGTTTTAGTATGCCCTTATTCAACCTGGTCGCCGTGAGAATGAACCTTTCATTCAGAACGGCGATGCCCACTACTCTTTGGAGGTTGAGGTTGAGCTACGCATAAGCCATCGCTAATTTTCAAAAGATAAAACGCGCGGAAATATATCATACATGCCCCTCACGATCCTGCATGTCGAAGATCACAAAGTTGTTGCCGATGCCGTGGAAGAGACGCTGGAGCTGGAAGGCTGGCGGGTTGTGAGCTGCGGGGATGGGGCTGTTGCAGTTCGCCGATTGGCGAGTGACGCCCGCTACGATCTCTTGATGTTTGACAACCATCTGCCGAACGTCAACGGGCTTGAGTTAGTGAGATACGCACGCGGTCTGGAGCATCGTATGCAGACGCCAATCATCATGCTCTCAGCGAGCGAATGTAGTAGGGATGCGCGGCTGGCTGGAGCGAATGAGTTTCTACGGAAGCCACAAGACATCTGTAAGATCGTGGGGACGATAAAACGGCTTCTAAATGAAGATTGATTCGGGGTGACTGCAGGCATCCCGAGGGCACGGCGCGCTACCGGGCGAGAGCGCGTCCATGCCGTAAGCCTCCGCGACGAAGTGGGCGTCGCGGAGGCTTCACTTTTTTCAAGCAAGCGGCGCGTAGCCCAGTCGGATCGACGAGATGAGCGCTGTGGTCGCGCCCGCCACGACCTGAAAATCGAAGTCCACCTCATCGCCGACGTAAGGCGTCAGGTCGACCACAGTCGTCGCGATGTTCACGAACGGGTTAGTCGTGCCAGCCAGTCGCGCCTTAACCACCACCCCGCCCAGTGCGCCCGCAGCCGCCACCTTGCTCGCCCGATCGACGACGTAACGCAGCGTGAACGTATCGCTCACTTCGTTCGCCGCCAGCGAGAAGTACATCGCCATGCTCGCCGGTGTGCCGCCGGTGTTCAGAATGTTCATGGCTGATAATCCTCCGTCACGTAGCTGTAGGGCGGCGCTTGTTTGCTGTAGTCCGTAAACGTCCGCGCCTGCGAATAATGGTCGACTGTAAAAACCGTACTGTCGTCGTCGCCTAAATATATACCGACCGGCGTAATGTCATCGGCTGCGATGCTCAGCGGCACGAAGTCGACCTCGTCATCGCCCGCGATCGCCGGCAGCGTGGCGGGTGTCGCCCAGCTCGGCGCACGCTGCGTGGTCGCGGGAATCTCCTGATGCCGGTCGGCTGTAATCGCCGAGCCTGTGTTAACGGACGTTGTCGTCCTCCAGATGTAGTACGCCACTCCCTTTATTTCCACGATGCCGGCAAGCTCGCCCGGGTACGTGCCGGTGCGATATCTGACCGTCAGCTGCCCAGTGTCACGCGCCAGATAGGATACCGCCAGACCGGAATCGAGGATGTAATCGGGGTTACTCTCGAAGTCCGTCGACGAGTGGGCGGTGTGCGTACCGCCGACATTGATCCACATCTGCGACGGGGCGAGCCGGTCGGTCTTGAACGGGGTCGGATTTGACCAGTCGGGCAGCGTAAACGTCCCCTTATCGGCTACACGTTCGCCCAGTGCGCGCGCGAACGCCCGCGTCACTAGCACCTTGCTATTCCGCAGGGTAAACGCTCCAGGCGCGGGCAGCCGGTCGTAGATGGGCGGGTTGACGACGGGCACTGGCGCTGGGGCGTAGATGGGTGTACCGCCGGATGAGCCCACGATGACTGTGTCCGGGTAATCTCCCGCGAGCGTGTACGGGGTCTTGCCGGCGTCGAACGGGAACGTCCGGTAATACTTCGCAGAGTAGTGATGCCAAGTGTAGAACGCGGGCGTGTATTTGCAGACCATCGGGATGATGAACGCGCGGATCTTCGACTTCGGGCTCAAGTCCGGGAGCGTGGTCGCGGGCGAGCCGTACATCGGCGCGGTCGTTATTTTGAGCCCCGCCGCGGCCGTATCGAATCCGAAAAAGAATTGAGTGGTCGGCGCGACGAGATGATACTTACCGGTGGATGGATTCTTCACCAGCTCGACTTTACCGAAGTCATCGTCGTTCGCCAGCTGCGGGCTGTTCGGCATCTCGTCGTCGCCCGTGCCGGTCTTTCCGAGCGGACTGTCGCCCAGGATCGCCGCCAGTCGCGCATCCTTTACCGCATCGGTCGTTAGCGACGAGAGGTCGAGATCTTCGTAGCTGCCGTCCGCCAGTCGCGCGCCGAGATCGTAGACCTCGAGGAAGCCCGTACCGCCCGCGCGGATGAATCTGCGCTTGAACTCGTGCGCTCCCCACCACGGATCCTGCCTGCCCATGCCGCTCGCCTGCCAGCGCTGGTTGCCCGCAAGCTCCTGCTGCTCCGCCAGTGAATACGCAGGCGGGTAGAAGCGAAGCGAGCCTGCCGCGCCGGTGGCGCCAGCCGGGATCTCACCGCGCGCGCCGATCGGAGGGCGTATGTCAGCATCGAGGTTGATGCACACGCGCTGTCCCATGCGGGTCTCAATGATGATCTTATGCGAATCAGGAGTAGGAAAGCAGATGAGCAATGAGTTGATAAGATGGTTTTGTGGAAACAAAACTTATCGAACTCTACCTGCTCATCTGCCGTCTCTACGATAATCAACCCGTGCTCAAACAGCAACGCTTGAGCAAT
>DASQMC010000045.1:0-7052 GCA_035645695.1 Pyrinomonadaceae bacterium | reverse complement strand
CGTCAGACTTCCACGCCTGACAAGGGCTTTGTTATAGTCGTGCCAGTTGCGGATGCGGTACTGGCGTTGCTTTCTCTTTTTGGTCACGCATGAAGGTTAGCAAACCCTCCGCATCCGTGACCATTTATGCAACAACGTCGTTATAAACTATCCCGGCGGAGCTTGCATCCGGCGGTTGAATCAAGCCTACACTCTCCGTTGGAGACATTAAAGATGCAACGTGCCTGTGCCATGAGAAAGATATTGCGGGAGCGGAGAGCGGCTTCGCGCAATCGCGCGGGGAGCGAACGGCCGCGCGCCGTGCGTCGGCCTCGTTTTCTCGCGCGTGCGCGGGCAGCGGGCTTGCTGCTGTTAATCATCTGGCCGCTCGTGGAAATCGCATCCGGGCAGGAGAGGGAACCAACGTCCGCGCCCACGACGGCCGCGCGGCGCAGGGCTGAGACGCGCGCTTTATGGGTTGTACGCACAACGCTCGTCTCGCCGGAAAAGATTCGCGCGATGATCAGCCGCGCCGCCGCAAATAAATTCAATACGATCATCGTACAGGTGCGCGGGCGCGGCGACGCCTACTACAGTTCGCGCTGGGAACCCCGCCCGGGCAACCTGAAAAATCAGCCCACGGCCTTTGACCCGCTCGCCTACACGCTCGCCGAAGCGAAGCGCGCCAACCTGAGCGTCCACGCGTGGATCAACACCAATCTCCTCGCCAATCTCGACGACCTGCCGACCGAAGCGCGGCACGTTTACAACGCGCATCCCGATTGGCTCGCCGTTCCGCGCCCCGTCGCCGCCGAACTTTATTCGATGTCGCCCGCCGACCCGCGTTATCGCGCGAGGATAGTCGAATGGTCGAAGGCGAACCGCGCCGAGATCGAAGGCGTCTACACCGGCCCGGCGAACCCCGCGGTGCGCGAACACGTCTACTCGATCTGGATGGATCTTCTCGAACGCTATCCGCAACTCGACGGGCTCCACTTCGATTATGTTCGCTTCGCCAGCCCCGACTTCGACTATAGCCGCACCTCGCTCGAACGCTTTCGCCGGTGGCTCGAACCGTCCATCTCTCCGGCGGAACGCCGCCTGCTCGCCACAGCGCTCAAATCCGACCCGCTCGCCGCCGCCGATTCCTATCAAGAGCAGTTTGCAGATTTCCAGCGCGAACAGGTTACCTCGCTCGTCGAGCGCATCTATCATGGCGTTAAGAAGCGCAAACCGGACGCGGTAGTCTCCGCCGCCGTCTTCGCCAGCGAAGAGAACGCGCGCACGCGACGCTTTCAGGACTGGCGTCACTGGCTCGCCCTCGGCATCCTCGACGTGGTCTGCCCGATGGCTTATTCGGCCGACACGGCGGTGTTTCAAAAACAGATCGAAGTGGCCGCCGCCGCGGCGCACGCCGCCGGGCGACAAATCTGGGCGGGCATCGGAGCCTATCGCGTGCCCGCCGAATCAACGGTGGAAAAAATCAATGCCGCGCGCGCGCTTCAAGCCGACGGCATCATCCTCTTTTCGTATGATTTCACAATCGTGCCGCACGGGACTTTGAACCCGTCGGGCGACTACCTCGAACGCGTGCGCCGCGCGGCATTCGACGCGCCCGCCGCGCAGGCAAGGCCGTAAATAGCGGCGCGACCGGCAGCCATGAAAGAGAACGACAAACCGGATGAAGTGATATTACTGCGGGGCGCGAGCGTGGTTCTGCCGCACGGCGTCGCCGCAGAGACGAATCTGCTTATCGCCGAGGGGCGCATCGTGCGTATCTTCCCGCAGGCGGCCGCGGAAGAAGTTCGCGCCGACGAAGTTATCGACCTCACGGGGTTCAACCTCTTCCCCGGCTTCATAGACGTGCACATTCACGGCGCGGTCGGCGTGGACACGATGGAGGCGACGGCCGACGACCTGCTTCGCGTGGGCAGTTTTCTCGCGCGCGAGGGCGTGACCGCGTGGCTGCCGACGCTCGTGCCCGCGCCCGTCGAAGATTACCTGCGCGCCGCCGCATCGGTTGAAAACCTGATGGCCTCGCAGGAAGGCGCTCGCGCAGTCTCGCAGGAAGGCGCGCACGCGGCCGCGCCGCTCGCCGCGCGCGCGCTCGGCATTCATTACGAAGGCCCGTTCGTCAACAGCGCACAGTGCGGCGCGCTCCGCCGGTCTTACTTTCGCACTTTCGCCGACCCGTCGGACGTGAGCAGTCTGCCCGTCGTGCGCGCGCCTCAATCAATTCACTTGATCACCGTCGCGCCTGAGATCGAAGGCGGGATCGAGCTTGTGCGCGAACTCAGGGCGCGCGGCTGGATCGTCTCAATCGGCCACACCCGCGCCGACATCGAAACGCTCGACCGCGCGGCGGCGGCGGGCGCACGCCACATGACCCATTTCTTCAACGCCATGTTGCCGCTTCACCAGCGCACGCCCGGCCCCATCGGCTGGGGACTCGTCAACGACGAAGTGACCTGCGACATCATCGCCGACGGCCACCACGTTGCGCCGCTCATGCTGCGACTCGCGCTGCGCTGCAAGACGCCGGAGCGGCTCTGTTTGATCAGCGACGCGGTCGCCCCGGCGGGGCAGGGCGAAGGCGAGTTTCGCATCTGGGGCGAGACGATTAAGGTTGCAGGCGGGCGCACCGCGAACGAGCGGGGAAGCATCGCCGGTTCCGTCAGCACGATGCGCGACGGCGTGCGGCAGATGCTCGCTCTCGGCGTCGCGCCTGCCGACGTAGCGCGCATGGCTTCGACGAATCCGGCGCGGCTGCTCGGCCTTGCGGGTGAATGCGGCACAATCGAAGAAGGCAAGCGCGCCGACCTCGCCGCGCTCGACGCCGGGGGAAACGTGCGGCTGACTTTGATCGGCGGGCGCGTGGCGTTCAACGCGTTGCAGGCTGGTGTTTCGGCTGATGGGGTTTGAGGTTTCAGACACGCTTTGCGCGAAAGCCCAAAGCCCAGAAGGCGGACGCGACGAGCGTCGGCAGGACGACGAGCGCTTGAAGGAAAAAGGCGATCACGTCGTTCGCGGTTTGACCGTTGTATTCGAGGCCGTTGACGCCGATGAATGAGGCGACGAGCGTGACGAGCGGGTTCGCGTAAGCCGGATCGAGCGTACGAAAGTTCGGCCGGCGTCCATGGACGGCCGGGTCGTCTACGAAGAGAAAAACCAGCTGGAGGCTGAAGAGTGGAACTAACCCTGGTCGAAGGTCTGCGGACGTTGAAATTCGATCTCGTCCTGTCGCTTGCGCTGGCTGCCCTGTTCCTGTTCGCGGGCGGCTTCGTACAGGGGCGCGTCCGGTTCCTCAAACGCGCGAGCATTCCGGCGGCGGCAATCGGCGGGTTGTTGTTTGCGGCGCTCGTGATGCTGCTGCGTTCGCGCGGCACGCTCGGCGTCGCGCTCGACACTTCGCTGCGCACGCCCTTGCAGATCGCTTTCTTTACCACAATCGGTTTCGGGGCGACGCTGAAACTGCTCGGCGCTGGCGGCGCGCGTCTCGTCGTCTTCTACATCATTGCGACGGGGACTGCCGTGGTGCAAAACGCCGCGGGCATTGCCGTTGCCGTCGCGCTCGGCGCGCCCGCCGCGCTCGGCGTCATCTGCGGGTCGCTGACGCTGACGGGCGGCCCCGCCACGGGACTTGCGTTCACGGCCGAGTTCGAGCGGATGGGCGTGACGGGAGCGGGCGCGCTCATCATCGCGTCGGCAACTTTCGGCCTCTTCGTCTCAAGTCTCGTGGGAAATCCGGTCGCCACCGCGCTCATCCGGCGCTTTCGTCTCGCCGCGCCGCGCGAGGAAGCGAGAGATGATCGCGCGGAGGAGTTTTGGGCAATCGGCGCGACGGGTAATCTTGATGCCGCAAGCGAAGAGACGTTTGAAGGCGCAAAGCGCGACGAGAGAGAGCCACGCCTGACGGGCGCGGAGTTGTTGCGAAACTTGCTCATCCTGCTTTTGGTGATGGGCGTCGGCGCGCTGCTCGGGCTGGCCTTGTCGAAGCTCTACATCGGCGGCCGTCCGCTGATACTTCCGGCTTATGTCGGCGCGATGGTCGTGGCCGCGCTCGTGCGGAATCTGGACGACCGCTATGGCTGGTTTAAAATCGACATGCGCGCCATCGAGGCCGTGGGCGGCGTCGCGCTCGCGTTGTTTCTCGTCATCGCGTTGATGGATTTGAAACTGTGGCAACTGGCGGGGCTGGCCGTGCCGATGCTCGTGATACTCGCCGTGCAGGTCGTTCTCATGATAATTTACGCCGTCCTCGCGACGTTCGTCTTGATGGGGCGCGACTACGAGGCGGCCGTCATGACCGGCGGGCACATCGGTTTCGGTCTCGGCATCACGGCGAACGCCGTCGCCAACATGGAAGCGTTGACGGCGCGCTACGGCGCGGCTCCGCGCAGCTTTTTGATCGTGCCCATCGTCGGCGCGTTCTTCATAGACTTCTCCAACGCGCTCATCATCACACTGTTCTCCAACTTCCTACGTTGAAAACCTAATCGCTTATGTCAAAGAGAAAATTCTTTCGCCTCGCTCTGGCCGCCCTCGCGGTCTTCGGTCTGTCGGCTTGCGCCTTGAACCTCGCGGCGGGGGAGGCTAGAGCCAACCGCAACACCCGCACGACGCGGGCGCAAAAGTTCAACGCCGCGTCTTCGCCCGCGCTGCAAGCGATAGTTGACGAGGCCGCGCGCGAGACGATGCGACGTTTCGGCGACAGGAAACTCGCGGAGAATCAACTCGCGATCACGGTCATCGACCTGCGCGACGCGGAACGCCCCGTGATGGCGAGTTTTCGCGGCGAGGAGCGCATCTACACCGCGAGCGTCGTCAAGATGTTCTATCTGGCGGCGGCGCAACGCTGGTTGGAGGACGGTCGTCTGAAAGAAACCGCGGAGTTGAAGCGCGCGCTTCGCGATATGATCGTCGATTCGTCTAACGACGCGACCGGATACGTGCTGGACGTTTTGACGGGCACTTCGAGCGGCATGGAATTGCCGCCCGCCGAGATGCGAAAGTGGCAGGATCGCCGCAACGCCGTCAACCGCTATTTCGCGTCGCTCGGCTACACGAACATCAACATCAACCAGAAGACTTTCTGCGAAGACGCCTACGGGCGCGAGAACTTCGGCCGCGGCGCGAACGGCGAGAATCGCAACAAGCTGACCACGAACGCCACCGCGCGCCTGCTCGCCGAGATCGCCACGCGCCGCATCGTTACCCCGTCGCGCGCCGACCGGATGATGGAACTCCTCAAGCGCGACTTCTCGGGCAAGAGCGGCGACCGCGACGATCAGGGTCACGGCTTCACCGGCATCGCACTGAAAGATTACGAAGGCGCGCGCCTCTGGTCGAAAGCCGGTTGGACGAGCAAGGTGCGCCACGACGCGGCCTATATCGAACTCCCCGGCGGCGCGCGCTTCGTCGTCGTCACCTTTACCGAAGGACACAGTAACGAGCGCAACATCATCCCGGCCGTCGCGGAAGTAGTCCTTAAGAGAATGAGTAAATCGTGAATCGATCAAGAGCCGTGAATCGTGAATCGTGAATCGTGAATAGAAAGAACAGGTTTGATCTATTCACGATTTACGATTCACGATTTACGGCTTTCTAGCCATGATGGCGATTTTCGTCCAGCCGATGATGTCGCTCTGGGGGAAGCGATAGCGAGAGACGATGCGCAGGTAGCGTTCGGTCTTTTCGTCGACTTCGCGGGGCGGGTGAGTTTTGAAGCGAAAGAGAAATTCGAGGAAGGTGCTGGCGGGCGCGGGTCGAACCGGGAGATGAAAGAGGTAGCCGCCGGGCTTGAGCACGCGCGCGAGTTCGCCGAGACCGTCGCCGAGCGGGACGTATTCGAGTGCGCCGCTCGTCGCGATGAAATCGAAGGTCTCGTCGGCGAAGGGAAGCGAGAGCAGGTTGGCCTGCAGGAAATTGACTCGATGCGGGCGGCCTCGCAATTCCTCCGCGACCGCCTGCCGCGCCTTATCCAACGACGAAGCCGACAAGTCGATGGCGGTAATGTGCGCGGGTCGGGGAAGCATGCGTAGCAACGCGAGTGTCAATAGCCCAGTGCCGCACCCGGCGTCGAGGATGCGCGCGTCGTCTTCGAGGGGAACGAGATGCTCGCGGAAATAGCGTTCGAGCGAACGCCCGTAGCCGTTGAACTTGAAAGTCAGATCGTAGAGGCGCGCGATGCGATCATAGAGCGAACCGGCGCGGTTGTCGTCAACGGTCGTGATGCTGGTATTTTGTGCCATGCGTGCTGTAAGCAGCGTTCCTCGGCGGCGGGAATCTCAGCCGCACGCACCGTTCGACAGTAGCTCGCGCGTGCCCTGATTCAGCAAGGCCGGGCGGTATTCGGTTAACAGAAAATCCACGGGGGAGAAGTGATGCGTATATATAGAACATGACACTTATACAAATACTATCGCAATACTTCAAGGAGACCCTTCGTGTTTGAGACAGAACAGGACGTGCTCGACTGGTATGAGGCGCAGCCCCGAGCCATCACCAAAGAATTTGTTGACTCGCTGAATTGGAAAGAGGTGCGCGAGCATCCGCTCAATCCCGCCTTCAAAGATGTCATCGTGTACATGCGCGACGTTGAGAGCTTCACGGAGATTTACTACGAGGAACTGCTGCGCACGCCGACGGGCAAGAGCCCGGTCATCCGACAGTTTATGGAGCGTTGGAGCGTGGAGGAGAACGAGCACGCCGAACTGCTCAACCGCTTTTTGAACGAAGCCGGGTACCCGACGAGCGACCGCTGGCAGGCCGAGGCGAAAGCCGCGATCCCGTTTCGCTACACCTTCGAGAACCGCCTCTATCCCATTATCACAAACTGCTTCGGCAAGTATTTTTCCGGCGCGCACATGGTCTGGGGCGCGATCAACGAGATGACAACGCTGCAAGGCTACCGCCGCCTCTGGAACCTCGCACGACATCCGGTGCTCGAACAGTTGCTTCGCGCCGTGGCGCGCGAAGAGTCGGTGCACACGCATTTCTACTGGAGCATCGCGCGCCTGAAACTGGAACGCTCCGGCTACTCGCGCGCCCTCGCGCGGTTTATCATCGGGAAA